>NZ_CP129137.1:1615000-1981875 GCF_030406905.1 Streptomyces sp. HUAS CB01 | reverse complement strand
GGGCGAGCACCGCCTCCCGCACACCCGGCTCGTCGTAGCGGCGAACGGTCACGTCCAGCCCCGCTCCCCGCAGCAGATGCGCCAGCATCGCCGTGAACGTGTCCTCGCCGTCCACCACCAGCGCATGCCCCGAGACCCGCTCCGGCCGGGACTGCATCCGCAGCCAGAACGGCGCCAGGTCCGCCCGCCGGGCGTCCAGGGCCGCCCGTACCCGCGGGTCGTCGGCCAGGCGCGGCCGCGCCGCCTCCGCCCGGGCCCGCCCCGGGCGGACCCCCAGCGCGGCCAGCACCCCCGCCGCCTTCGCGTGCGTCTCCGCCACCTCGGACGCCGGGTCCGAGTGGCGGACCAGCGTCGCCCCGACCGGCACCCGCACCTCGCCCGACGCGGAGATGTCGGCGGTACGGATCAGGATCGGCGAGTCGAGGGTCTGCGCACCGCCCGCGTCGGTGCCCAGCAGCGCCAGCGCGCCGGCGTAGTACCCGCGCCCTCGGCCGTCCCGGCCGGCGGGCTCGTGGCGCTCGATGACGCGGCAGGCGTTCTGCACCGGCGAGCCGGTCACCGTGGCCGCGAACATCGTCTCGCGCAGCACCTCGCGGACGTCGAGCGAGGAGCGTCCGCGCAGCTCGTACTCCGTGTGCGCGAGATGGGACATCTCCTTGAGACGGGGCCCGACCACCACACCGCCCATGTCGCCGACCGTGCACATCATCTTGAGCTCCTCGTCGACGACCATGGAGAGCTCGTCGGTCTCCTTGCGGTCGGAGAGGAAGTCCAGCAGTCCGTCGACGGTCGGCCCGCCGGCCGGGTAGCGGTACGTCCCGCTGATCGGATTCATCACGACCGTGCCCCCGGACATCCGCACGTGCACCTCCGGGCTCGCCCCGACGAGCGTGCGCCCGCCCGTACGGCGGCCCCGCCCCTCCGGCGCGGGTTCCGCGTCCCCGGTGTGGACGACGTACGTCCAGTACGCACCGCGCTCTCCGGCGAGCAGCCGCCGGAACAGCGCCAGGGCGTCCGCTCTGCCGAAGCCGGGGACGCACCCGGTGAACGTGCGCCGGATGACGAAGTTCGCTCCCTCGCCGCGCCCGATCTCGTCCTCCACCACGCGCCGGACGATCTCCGCGTACTCCTCGTCGCCGACGTCGAAGCCGCCGCCCTCCACGCCCACCTCGTGCGCCGGCAGCCGGTTCAGCACCTCGTCGAGCGGCAGCTCGCAGGACTCCTCGGCGACCAGCACGGAGAGCGGTGTGCCGTCGTCGTGCACGTCGAAGCCCCGCTCGCGGATCTGCCGGAACGGCACGAGCGCCAGCGAAGGGCGCTCGCCGACCGGGATGTCGGCGAGCCGCTCGACCTCGAGGACCGGGCCGGTCAGCACCTCGACGGTGTCGTGGTCGCGGCCCGGGGTGCGCCGCCGCAGCAGGGCGAAGGGAGGGGCGCCGGGGTTCAGCAGCCGGTCGAGGATGTGCATGGTGGGGTTCCTTCCGTGGTGGGAGGAACGGCCCGCGGAAACGGGAAAGGCCGCCCCTCGGGCGGCCTTCGCGGAACTCTGTGCGCGCGATCGGATCAGTGGGCCGCCGGATGAGCGGTCCACCACCAGTTCTGGGTCGTCTGCGCGAACATGCCCGGAACCCTACCCCACTCGCGTCCCGCCCGCCGGAGGCCGCCGTCTCACTTTCTGGGCCACGGCGTGGACCGACCGCTTCACCACGTAATGTTGTCGGGGTGACCGTGAACGCTAAGTCCACCGCAACCGGTGGCAACACCTGGCGAAACCTGCCCGCGGCGCAGCAGCCCGAGTACCCCGATGCCGAGGCTCTGCGCGATGTGATCGCGGACCTCGAGTCGTATCCGCCGCTCGTCTTCGCGGGCGAGTGCGACCAGCTGCGCGCCCGGATGGGAGCCGTCGCCAAGGGCGAGGCGTTCCTGCTCCAGGGCGGCGACTGCGCCGAGGCCTTCGACGCGGTGTCCGCCGACCACATCCGCAACAAGCTGAAGACCCTGCTCCAGATGGGTGCGGTGCTCACGTACGCCGCGTCCGTGCCGGTCGTGAAGGTCGGCCGGATCGCCGGCCAGTACTCCAAGCCGCGTTCCAAGTCGACGGAGACCCGTGACGGGGTGACGCTGCCGACCTACCGGGGCGACTCGGTCAACGGCTTCGAGTTCACCGAGGCGGCCCGGGTCCCGGACCCCGAGCGGCTGAAGCGGATGTACCACGCCTCCGCGTCGACGCTGAACCTCGTGCGCGCCTTCACCACCGGTGGCTACGCCGACCTGCGCCAGGTGCACGCCTGGAACCAGGACTTCGTGAGGTCGTCCCCGTCCGGACAGCGCTACGAGCAGCTCGCGCGCGAGATCGACAACGCGCTGAACTTCATGAAGGCCTGCGGCACGGACCCGGCGGAGTTCCGCACCGTCGAGTTCTACGCCTCCCACGAGGCCCTGCTCATGGACTACGAGTCGGCCCTCACCCGGGTCGACTCGCGCACGGGCGAGCTGTACGACGTCTCGGGCCACATGGTCTGGATCGGTGAGCGCACCCGCCAGCTGGACGGCGCGCACATCGAGTTCGCGTCCAAGATCCGCAACCCCATCGGGGTGAAGCTCGGCCCGACGACGACCGTCGACGAGGCCCTGCAGTACGTCGAGAGGCTGGACCCGGAGCGCGAGCCCGGCCGGCTGACCTTCATCGTGCGCATGGGCGCCGACAAGGTCCGGGACCGGCTCCCCGAGCTGGTCGAGAAGGTCACCGCCTCCGGTGCCACCGTGGCCTGGGTGACCGACCCGATGCACGGCAACACCTTCGAGGCGGCCTCCGGCCACAAGACGCGCCGCTTCGACGACGTGCTCGACGAGGTCAAGGGGTTCTTCGAGGTCCACAAGGCGCTGGGCACCCACCCGGGCGGCATCCACGTCGAGCTCACCGGTGACGACGTCACCGAGTGCGTGGGCGGCGGCGACGAGATCTTCGTCGACGATCTGCACCAGCGCTACGAGACGGCGTGCGACCCCCGGCTGAACCGCAGCCAGTCGCTGGACCTCGCCTTCCTGGTCGCGGAGATGTACCGCGACCAGTGATCCGGCCGGTACGACGGTGGGGCGTGGATCCGTGTGATCCACGCCCCACCGGCGCACCCGGGGCTTTTGCGACCGGCGGGCGGCGGGTAAGGTTAGGTTTGCCTCACCGATCTTCGGGACGGGCACCACAGTCGACCTCGATCCCGCCGGGAGGTGAACCGCGTGTACGTGTGCTCGTGCTTCGGCATCACGGAGAAGCAGGTCAAGGAACACGCGGAGGCCGGTGCCTGCACCCCCCGCCAGATCGCCTCGGTGTCCAAGGCCGGCACCGACTGCGGGTCCTGTGTACGTCGCATCCAGGGAATCCTGGGCCGTGGCGCGTGCCCGCGCCGCGAGCTGCTGGAGCAGGGCGACGGCGCCGCCGTGCTGTCCGAGGACATGACCCCGGTGGGCACCGAGACGGTCTCGCGCGGCCGGCTGCGCGAAGCGGCCTAGCGGCACGGGTCTCCGGGTGGGGACGGGGCTCTAGGACTCCGGCTGCTCGATCACCTGGGCGATGTAGAGCGGTTCTCCCAGCTTCTCGACCAGTTCCAGCTGGGTGTCGAGATAGTCGATGTGGTGCTCCTCGTCCGCGAGGATCGACTCGAAGATGTTCGCGGACGTGATGTCGCCCTTGGCGCGCATGACCTCGATGCCGCGCCGCAGCCGGTCGATCGCCTCGACCTCGACCTGCCGGTCCGCCTGGAACATCTCGGTGACCGTCTGTCCGATCCGCACATGGAACAGCCGCTGGTAGTTCGGCAGCCCTTCCAGGAACAGGATGCGGTCGGTGAGTACCTCGGCGTGCTTCATCTCGTCGAACGACTCGGCCCGGGTGTACTTGGCGAGCTTCGTCCAGCCGAAGTTCTCCTGCATCTTGGCGTGCAGGAAGTACTGGTTGATCGCGGTCAGCTCGGCAGTCAACTGCTCATTGAGGAACTCGATGACCTCGGGATCGCCCTGCATCGCAGAGGCTCCTTCCGCACATGTGACTCGGGCAGGATGCGCGCATCCTCGCACCGTGATCCAAGGGCGTCCAGTAAGTGCCTCCTTAGTCGGAGTTGCCCGAATCGGGCCAGACCTGGTCATGACCACCCCTCCTGGTCTGTCACCATTGAAGGCATGGGTCAGCCGGAGAGCCGGGAACACCGGGCGTCAGAACAGTCCGAGCTACCCCCGGGACAGCGTCTGCAGCGCGGCTGGCCGGTCACCCACTACGGGCCCGTTCCCAAGTTCAAGCCTGACCGCTGGGAGTTCCGCGTCTTCGGCGCCACCGCCGACGGCGACAAGCGCTGCTGGAACCACGAGGAGTTCTCGGCGCTGCCGTTCTCGACGGTCGTCGCGGACCTCCACTGCGTGACGAAATTCAGCATGCTCGGGGCCGAATGGGGCGGAGTCCCGGCCTCGACGATCGTCGACCTCGCTCCGCCGGCACCGGCGGTCACCCATGTCATGGTCTGGGCCGAGTACGGCTTCAGCGCCAACCTGCGCCTCTCCGACTTCCTCTCCGAGCGCACGATCTTCGCCACCCACAAGGACGGCGAGCTGCTCACCGCCGAGCACGGATTCCCGCTGCGGCTGATCGTCCCGCACCTCTACGCCTGGAAGGGCCCGAAGTGGGTCCGCGGCGTGGAGTACATGACGGCCGACCGCAGGGGCTTCTGGGAGGAGCGGGGGTACCACAACGTCGGCGACCCGTGGCGTGAGCAGCGCTACTCGTACCAGGAGGAGCCGGGGGACGGGCCCGAGTTCTAGGCCGTACGGGCCCGGGGCTCAGCCGTCGCGCAGCTTCTTCAGCAGTGCCACGTCGGCCGCGTACGTCTCCTTGCCGTGCCGGCCGCCGGGGGTCTCGATGATCAGCGGCACACCTTCCGCCGCGGGGTGCAGCATCAGCTCGCGGAACGCGTCCTCGCCGATGTGGCCGGCGCCGATGTTCTCGTGACGGTCCTTGCGCGCCCCGACGACGTCCTTGGAGTCGTTGGCGTGGAACAGTCGCAGCCGGCCCGGGCCGACCGTGGCGACGAGCACGTCCAGCATCCGTCCGGCTCCGCCCGGTGCGGCGAGGTCGTGACCGGCGGCGAACGCGTGGCAGGTGTCCAGGCAGACGCCCAGCCGGGGGTGGGCGTCCAGGGCCTCGAAGTACGGGCCGAGGTCCTCGACCAGCGAGCAGAGGGAGAACCCCTGCCCGGCCGTCGGCTCCAGCAGCAGGAACGGGTCGTCGTCGTGCGTCAGCTCGTCCAGCAGCGGCAGCACCAGCTCCCGCACCTGCGCGAGGGCCGTCTCCCGGGTCCTGCCCCCGGTCGCCGATCCCGTGTGCACCACCACACCCGCCGCGCCGATGTCCCGGCCCCGGCGCAGTGAGTGGCGCAGCGACTCCACGGACCGCTCGGCGGTGACCGCGCTGTGGGAGCCGAAGTTGATCAGGTACGGGGCGTGCACGTACGCCGGTATGCCGGCGGTCGCGCTCCCGGTACGGAACAGCTCGTCCTGCGCGGGGTTGCCCGCCGGGGTGGCCCAGCCCCGCGGATTGGCGACGAAGACCTGGACGGCCTCGGCCTCGATCTCCCGGGCGTAGGCCAGACCCGTCCGGGCCAGGCCGCCGGCCACGGGCACATGGGCGCCGACAGGGTTGTGCACGGTGCTAGAGCCCCTTGGTCCTGATCGTGATCGTGCTGCCCTCGGCGGCCTGCCCGCCGCCCTCGACGGACTGGCTCTCGACGGTGTCCCCGAGGAACGGGAAGGCCCGCTCGACCTTGACCTCGAAGCCCGCCTCCTCCAGCTCGCGCCTGGCGTCGCTCAGCGAGTCCCCGGTGACGTCCGGGACCTCGACCATCCGGGGACCCTTGGAGACCGTGAGGGTGATCGTGTCGCCCTTGGCGGCCTGCCCGCCCTCCCCGGGGGACTGCCGGGCGACGGTCCCGGCGTCCTCGGGGGAGTGGACCTGTTCCGGCGCGACCTTCACCTTCAGCCCGGCGTCCTCGAGGGTGCCCGTGGCGTCCTCGACGGACTCGCCGGTGACGTCCGGGACGTCGACCGGGGAGCCCTTGCTGACGACGAGAGCGATCGCGGAGTCCGGGCGGCGCTCGGTGCCGGCGGCCGGGTCGGAGCCGATCACCGTGCCCTGCGCGGCATCGTCACTGAACTCCCTGGTGATCACGCCCGGGGCCAGCCCGGCCTTGCGCAGGGTGTTCCTGGCGTCGGCGAGCTTCAGTCCCTCGAGCTCCGGAACCTTGACGATCTCGGGCCCGCGCGAGATGACGAGCGTGACCGAGCCGTTGTGGCGGATGCGCTGCCCGGGGTCGGGGTTCACGTCCATGACGGTGCCCCGGTCGTAGGCGTCGCTGAAGCCCTTCCGCACGGCCTCGACGTCCAGGCCGGCGGCGGAGAGCCGCTGCTTCGCCGCGGCCTCGGTCTGGCCGAGGACGGTCGGCACCCGGATGAACTGCCCGGAGTTGATGTACCAGACGCCGGCACCTCCGCCGAGGACCAGCAGCACGGCGACGACGGCGGCGAGGACCCCGCGGCGCGGTGCCGGCAGCCGGCGGCCCCCCGGACGGGACGGCGGGGGACCGGTCGGCGGCATCTCCAGCCGGCTCGTCCGGTCGACGGCCCCGCCCGCCGTGGGCAGCGGCCGCGCGATCACGCTCGTACGGTCCTCGGGACCGGCGGACGACTCCGCGCCCGGCGTCCGGGCCTGCGGCGGTACGGCGTCGAGCTGGTCGTCACCGAGTCCCGCGCGGGCCTCGCGGGTCCGACCGAGCAGGGCGACGGCGTCGTCGGGGCGCGACTCGGGGTCGCGGGCCGTGGCGGCCGCCACCAGGCCGTCCAGCTCCGGGGCGAGCCCGGGCACGGCGGCGGACGGTGGCGGCACGTCCTCGTTGAGGTGCCGGTACAGCACCTGGGCCGGGGTGTCGCCGGAGTGCGGCTTGCCGCCGGTGAGCATCTCGTAGAGCACGACACCGCAGGCGTAGACGTCGGCGCGGGTGTCGGCCGTGCCGGACTCGATCTGCTCCGGCGCCAGGTAGGAGACGGTCCCGAGCAGCGATCCCGTGGTGCTCGTCACCGAGCCCACGGCCCGGACCAGCCCGAAGTCGGCGACCTTGACCCGTCCGTCGTCCCCGATCAGTACGTTCTCGGGCTTCATGTCCCGGTGGACGAAGCCGGCCCGGTGCGCGGCGCCGAGCGCCGCCAGCACGGGCTCCAGGATGTCCAGAGCCGCCCGCGGCCGGAGCGCGCCCCGCTCCCGCAGCACGTCGCGGAGCGTGCATCCGGCCACGTACTCCATCGCCAGATAGACGTAAGCGCCCTCGGCTCCCTGGTCGTACACGCCCACCACGTTCGGGTGGGAGAGCCGGGCCACGGACTTCGCCTCGCGGATGAAGCGCTCGACGAAGGAGGCGTCCGCCGCGAGCGCCGGGTGCATCACCTTGAGGGCGAGCACCCGGTCGAGCCGGGTGTCCACGGCCCGGTAGACCGTGGCCATCCCGCCGACGGCGATACGCGCGTCGACGCGGTAGCGGCCGTCGAGCACCTGCCCGACGAGGGGGTCCTGAAGGGTCGTATCCACGCAGGCGAGTCTACGAGCCCGGACACCCGGCCCCGGCCCCCCGGCCGGGGCTGCAGCGGACCTGTGACGTGCGTCATCGGGACCGGGACCGTCCTGGGAGGCCGGGTGCCGTCACCCGAAGGCGGGGCGCTCCGGGTCCAGTGCCGCCCGCCCCTCGACGGGGGACGACGCCTCGGCGAAGTGACGGCGCGGGATGCGGCCCGCCCGGTGGGCCAGCCGCCCCGCCTCGACCGCGTGCCGCATGGCCTCGGCCATCACGACCGGTTCCTGCGCACGGGTGACCGCGGAGGCCAGCATCACCGCGGAGCACCCCAGCTCCATCGCCAGCGCCGCGTCCGAGGCCGTGCCGGCGCCCGCGTCGAGGATCACCGGGACCCCGGCCCGCTCGGTGATCAGCTGGAAGTTGTGCGGGTTGCGGATGCCGAGGCCCGAGCCGATCGGGGAGCCGAGCGGCATGATCGCGGCACAGCCCACGTCCTCCAGCCGCCGCGCCAGGACCGGGTCGTCGTTGGTGTACGGCAGCACGATGAAGCCGTCGTCCACCAGCACCTCCGCCGCGTCCAGCAGCTCGACCGGATCCGGCAGCAGCGTCCGCTCGTCCGCCACCACCTCCAGCTTGATCCAGCAGGTCCCGAGCGCCTCCCGGGCCAGCCGCGCGGTGAGCACGGCCTCACCGGCGGTGAAGCACCCCGCCGTGTTCGGCAGGACCCGGATGCCCAGGCGGTCCAGCACGGAGAGCACCGAGCCCTGCACGGTCGGATCGAGGCGCCGCATCGCGACCGTGGTCAGTTCCGTACCGCTGGCCACCAGCGCGCGTTCCAGGACGTCGAGGCTGGGCGCCCCGCCCGTCCCCATGATCAGCCGGGACGAGAACTCGGTCCCGGCCAGTACGAGACGATCGTCCGCCACGCCGCTCAGCCTCCCTGCACCGCGGTGAGCACCTCGACGCGGTCGCCCTCGCCGAGCAGCGTCCCCGGCCACTCGCCACGGGGCACGACGGTCTCGTTGAGGGCGGCCGCGACCCCGGAGGGCGCGGCGGTGAGCGTGGCCACCAGTGCGTCGAGCGTGGTGCCGGCCGCGACGGCGCGCGGCTGCCCGTTGACGGACACGGTGTGCGTGGACGCGGTCATGCGGACACCTCCTGCTGGGCGGGGGAGAAGCGACGTGGGGTGAAGGCGCGGGCCTCGTCCGGCAGTTCACCGGTGGCCAGGACGTGCGCCATGACGTCACCGGTCACCGGGGTGAGCAGGACGCCGTTGCGGTAGTGGCCGGTGGCCAGCAGCAGACCGGGCAGCTCCGCGGGGCCCAGCAGCGGGGCGTTGTCCGGGGAACCGGGGCGCAGCCCCGCCCGGGTCTCGGTCAGTGGGAGTTCGGTGATGCCGGGCATCAGTTCGTGTGCGTCGCGCAGCAGCTGGTACACCCCGCCCGCCGTGACCGTGGTGTCCCAGCCGAGTTCCTCGCTGGTCGCGCCGACGACCAGCTCGCCGCTCTGGCGCGGCACGAGATAGACGTGGCTGCCGCGCACCACGGCCCGGACCGTCCGCGACAGGAACGGCGCGTAGGCGGGCGGCACCGTCAGCCGCAGCACCTGCCCCTTGACCGGGCGCACCGGGGGCAGCGCCTCCGCGGGCACGCCCTCCAGCCGGCCGCTGAGACTGCCCGCGGCGAGCACGACCTGGCCGGCCGGGATCGCCTCGCCGCCGGCCAGCACGGCTCCGGCAGCCCGGTCCCGTACCACCGACAGCCGCTCCACCCACCGCCGGTGGAACACCACCCCGGCCCGTTCACACGCCACGACCAGGGCCCCGGCCAGCCGCCGGGGATCGATCTGGTGGTCGCCGTCCACCCGGAGCCCGCCGCGCACGCCCGGTGCCAGCATGGGCTCCAGCCGCCGGCACTCCCGGCCGGTGAGCCACTCGGACGCCAGCCCGAAGCGCCGCTGCAGCGCGTGCAGTTCGCGCAGATGCGCACGGTCGTCCGCGTCGAGCGCCACGGCGAGCGTCCCGCAGGCGCGGTACCCGGTCTCCTGCCCGGTCGCCTCCTCGAGCTCCGCCACGAACCGCGGATAGCGGTCGGCGGAGGCGAGGTTCAGCCCGAGCAGCGTCTCCTCGCCGTAGTGGAGTTCCGTGACGGCCGCCAGCATGCCGGCCGCGACCTGCGCCGCCCCGCCGCCCGGGGCGGGATCGGCGAGCGCGGTCCGCAGTCCGCGCTGAGCCGCCCGCCAGGCGGTGACGAGGCCGATGACGCCGCCCCCGACGACGAGGACGTCCGCGGACCGTCCCGGTGAGTGTCCTGGGGAACGTCGTGGTGAATGTCCTGGATGCATGGGCGTCCGGACCCTCCCTTCGCCGGCATGACCCGGATCAGGTTCGTACGGTCGGAGGCCGCCTCAGCCTCCCTCTCAGCCCGGTGCTCCGGGCTCCCGCGAGTAGCAGTACGGTGGCCAGCCTAACCCTCGTCGCCAACCGCCAGTAAGGGAGCCGTTGCCGTGGCCCGCTCGCTCGACGGACTCGTCCTCGCCCCGGTCGCCGACCAGGCGCCCGGCCAGGTCGGCACCCGCACCCGGTTCACGTACCACGAGGACGGGGGCCGGATCTGGGCCGAGTACGCCGGCGGCGACGTGGTCCGCGGCCATCTCGTCGGCACCCGTGAGGGGGACCGGCTGGACTTCCGCTACGTCCAGTTGAAGCAGGACGGGACGACGGCCTCCGGGCACTGCGTCTCCACCGTGGTCGAGCTTCCCGACGGACGGGTGCGGCTGGACGAGACCTGGGAGTGGGAGTCGCGGCAGGGGTCCGGCACGAGCGTCGTGGAGCAGGTCCCTTCCTGACGTGTCGTCAGGTGGTTAGGGTGGCCCGGTGAGTGAGAGCGAGCAGACGGCGCCGAGCCGCCGTGTCGTCATCGTCGGGGCGGGGATGGCGGGCGTGCAGACCGCCGTGGCCCTGCGCGAACAGGGCTTCACCGGCGGCATCGGCCTCGTCGGAGCCGAGCCGCACCAGCCCTACGACCGGCCCCCGCTGTCCAAGGCCGTCCTGCTCGGGAAGGCGGAGGACTCCGCCTTCGACGTCGACTTCGACGCGCTCGACGTCGACCTCCGGCTCGGCCTCGAGGTCACGGGCCTGCGCCCCGGGGACCACGAGCTCGACACACCGGCCGGGCCCGTCCCGTACGACGTGCTCGTCATCGCCACGGGAGCGGAGCCGGTCACCCTCCCCGGCACCGAGGGCGTCCCCGGGGTGCATCTGCTGCGCACCCTCGACGACGCGGAGCGGCTGCGCCCGGTGCTGGAGCGCCGCCACCACATCGTGGTCGTCGGCGCGGGCTGGATCGGCGCCGAGTTCGCCACCGCCGCCCGCGAGGCGGACTGCGAGGTCACCGTCGTCGAGGCCGCCGACCGCCCGCTGCCGGGGGCCCTGCCGGCCGAGGTCGCCGCCCCGATGGCGGAGTGGTACGCCCAGGCCGGCGCGGAGCTCGTCACCGGCGCCCGCGTCGCCGCCGTCGAACCGGGCGCCGTGGTCCTCGAAGGAGGCCGGCGGCTCCCCGCGGACGCCGTCGTCGTCGGCATCGGCGCCCGGCCCGCCACCCGCTGGCTCGCCGGCTCGGGCATCGACCTGGGCCCCGACGGCTCGGTCACCGCGGACGAGCGGCTGCGGACCTCGCTCCCCGACGTGTACGCGGTCGGGGACTGCGCCTCCTTCCCCTCGGGCCGCTACGGGCGGCGCCTGCTCGTCCACCACTGGGACAACGCGCTCCAGGGGCCCCGTACGGTCGCGGCCAACGTCGTCGGCGCGGACACGGGCCAGGGGAGCGAGCCGGGCGAGATCTACGACCCGGTGCCGTACTTCTGGTCGGAGCAGTTCGGGCGGTTCGTGCAGTACGCAGGCCACCACGGCGCGGCCGACGCGCTCGTGCGCCGGGGTGGCCCGGACGACGCCTCCTGGTCGGTGCTGTGGCTGCGGGACGGGGCCCTGGTCGCCCTGCTGGCGGTCGGCAGGCCCCGGGACCTGGCCCAGGGGCGCAGGCTCATCGAGGTCGGCGCCAGGATCGACGCCGAACGCGCCGCCGACCCGGCCGTCCCCCTGAAGAACGCGGTGCTCTGAGCCGTCGGGCGTGCCCGGAGCCGCCGCGGGGCCACCCCGCCCTGCCCGGGCGGGGGGAACGGCCCGGCGGCGGTCGTCCGGAGCGGCGTGCCCGGGGTTCGGAGGAGGGCCGGAGACGGCGGTGGGGTGTCGCTTGTCCCTCTGAAGGCCGCAGCTCGACCGGGCCCCGCTACCGACTGTCAGTCCGGGATGGCACGCTTGGTCCCGTGACCGAGATTGACGCAAAGATCGATGCTCTCGTCCCCGCCTGGCTCCACCTGCCCGACGTCGCGGAAAAGCTCGACGTCGAGGTGACGCGCGTACGGCAGCTGGTCAAGGAGGGTCAGCTGATCGCCGTGCGCCGCGGTGAGAACCGGACGCTCCAGGTGCCTGCCGCCTTCATCAAGGGCGGCAAGGTGGTCAAGGGCCTCTCCGGCACCCTGACGCTCCTGAGGGACGACGGCTTCACCGACGAAGAGATGCTGGAGTGGCTCTTCACACCGGACCCCACCCTGCCGGGGACCCCCGCGGAGGCGCTCAGCGAGAATCGCGGCACGGAGGTGAAGCGCCGGGCCCAGGCGCTCGCCGTCTGACGACGTCCCGAGTACGTCGCCGGCGTCCTGACACACCCATCTCGATGCGGTGCGCGCACCGGGCCGGACGGTCCGGCACCCGGTGCGCGCACCGCCGACCCACCCCGGGGGGTACCACCCATGTCCGCATCCCGCGCGGCGCTGTCCGACGCCCGGCTCTACCTCTGCACGGACGCCCGCAAGCGCCAGGGCGACCTCCCGGAGTTCCTGGACGCCGTCCTCTCCTCGGGGGTGGACATCGTGCAGCTGCGTGACAAGGGCATGGAGGCCGGCGAGGAGCTGGAGCACCTCGCCGTGTTCGCCGACGCCTGCCGCCGCCACGGGAAGCTGCTCGCGGTCAACGACCGGGCCGACGTCGCGCACGCCGTCGGCTCCGACGTGCTGCACCTCGGCCAGGGCGACCTGCCCGTGCCGGCCGCGCGGGCGATCCTCGGCTCCGGGGTGCTGGTCGGGCGCTCCACCCACGCCCGCGAGGAGGTCGACGCGGCGGCCGCCGAGCCCGGCGTCGACTACTTCTGCACCGGCCCCTGCTGGCCCACCCCGACCAAGCCGGGCCGCCCCGCACCGGGCCTCGACCTGGTCCGTTACACGGCCTCGCTCGGCCAGGACCGCCCCTGGTTCGCGATCGGCGGGATCGACGCCGGCAACCTCGACGAGGTCCTGGCGGCGGGTGCCCGCCGTGTCGTCGTCGTCCGTGCGATCACGGAGGCCGACGATCCGGCCGAGGCGTCCGCCCGTCTCGCCAAGCGGATACGGGCCTACGCGCAGTAGGCCGATTCATGAGCGATCCATGTCCGATGGGTGGAATGCGGTTGGGAGACCGCTGCCCCGTGGATAACCTGCGACTATGGCCCTCGGCACAGCTTCCACCCGGACGGATCGCGCACGCACGGTGCGCGAGCTGCTCGCCGGCGACAAGACCTCGTACTCCTTCGAGTTCTGGGCGCCCAAGACCGAGAAGGGCGAGCGGAACCTCTGGAACGCGCTCCGCCGCGTCGAGGCGGTGCAGCCGAACTTCGTCTCGGTGACGTACGGGGCCGGGGGATCCACCCGCGCGGGCACGGTCAAGGCCACCCAGCAGATCGCCGCCGACACCACGCTCACCCCGGTCGCGCACCTCACCGCGGTCAACCACTCCATCGCGGAACTGCGCAACATGATCGGCCAGTACGCGGACGCCGGGATCAGGAACATCCTGGCCGTCCGGGGCGACCCGCCCGGCGACCCGATGGGCGAGTGGGTGGAGCATCCGGAGGGTGTGCGGTACGCGGCGGAGCTCGTCCGGCTCATCAAGGAGTCGGGCGACTTCTGTGTCGGCGTCGCGGCTTTCCCGGAGATGCACCCCCGCTCCAGCGACTGGGAAACGGACATCGAGCACTTCGTGGACAAGTGCCGCGCCGGTGCGGACTATGCGATCACACAGATGTTCTTCCGCGTCGAGGACTATCTGCGGCTGCGGGACAGCGTCGCGGCTGCGGGCTGCGAGACCCCGATCATCCCCGAGATCATGCCCGTCACCAGCGTCAAGCAGATCGAGCGGTTCGCCCAGCTCAGCAACGCGTCGTTCCCGGCCGAGCTCGAACAGAGGATCCGCGCCGTCGCGGACGACCCCGCCGCTGTACGCTCCATCGGTATCGAGTTCGCGACGGAGTTCTGCGCGCGGCTGCTCTCCGAGGGCGTCCCCGGGCTTCACTTCATCACGCTGAACAACTCCACCGCGACGCTCGAAATCTACGAGAATCTCGGACTGCACCAGCAGTCGTGAACGGCCGCACCCCGCCGCACCCCGGGCGGGAGGCCGCAGGAGAGGGGCGGGCATGGGCTGGACGGTGCTCTACATCGCGTTCGGCATTGTCGCGCTGTGGCTGCTCGGCGAGGTGCTGTTGCAGTACAAGGCGCGGCTGCGCTGGCGGCTGGTCGCGTTCGTCGGCTTCCTCGGCGTGGTCGTCGGTGTGCTGATGCCGAACATCATCGTGATCGGCATTGGTGCGGCCGCCTTCGCGGTCGGCCAGACGTACGTCACGCTCTCCTTCCGGCGCGGCTTCTCCACCGGCTGGGCGCTGGGCGGCAGCCCTGGTTCCAGCCGCCGCCGCAGGTCCGGCGCCGCCCCCGTCGACCGCGATCCCGTGCTCGAGGTCACGGGCATCGACTACGCGGACGCCTACGAGGACGCCCACGACGACGCGGGCCGCCCCGGTCCGTCCGGCCCCGACACGGACGATCCCGCGGCCGCCGCGAGCACCACCGTCTACGAGCCGCAGCCGCTCCCGGACGACACCGGGCAGTACGGCATCTACACGGACGGGGCCTACGCGGCGAACCACCCCCAGGGCGGCGAGGACGCCGCCTACGGCGGCTACTCCACCGGATACGCCGACACCTACTCCCAGGGCCACGGCTACCAGCAGCCGGCCGGCACCCATGACGCCTACGCCGGGTCGTACGACTACGGCACCGGGCAGCAGCAGTACGCCGCCTACTCCGACCCGTACGCCGACAGCGCCGCTCAGGGCTACGGCGCGTACGAGAGCTACGGCGGCCAGCAGCAGTACACCGACCCCTACGCGGCGCAGGGCTACCACGAGACGCCGCCGGGCGGCGTGTGGGTGCCGCTGCAGCGCGACGGCGACCAGGTCCCGCCGCCGCCGGACCAGCCCGCCCCGTACGGCTACGAGCAGGGCTACCAGAACGACCCCAACGGCCGGCCCTACCGCTACTGAGGCGCCCGCTCCCCGGCGGCACACCCGCGCGACCGAGCGCTTGCAGCGCGGGACGGCGGGGCGGGTTCGCGCACCCCGGCCGTCCGAACGCGCGGGCGCGGAAGGCGTGCCCGAGGGGCCGAGGCTGCGGAACGGGACCGCACGGCCGAGGTCGGGCCGCGGAGGGCGCCGTGATGCACGAGCCCGCAGGCCAGGACGGGGTGCCGCACGTCCGGCGCGGAAAGCGGCCGCGTGCCCCAGCGGCCCGCGGAAGAAGGCGCCGTACGTTCCCCGCCCCGCCGCGCCCGGACAGTGAGGGCGCCGCACTTCCGTGCCTTTCGGCGTTCGGACGCCTCGGGAGTGGCTGCCGCGCCCGGGGCCGGACCGCCCCTCGGGTCAGGTCACTGCGAGCCGCGGAAGTCCGCGCCCTCCACGATGAGGCCGGCCACCAGCGCACCCGACATGCCGCTGTGCGCGAGCCCGCCGCCGGGATGCGACCAGCCGCCCGCGAAGTACACCCCGGGCACCGGTGAGACGTTCGCCGCCGGCAGCAGCGCGCCGCCCGCCCCGGCCAGGGCCGGTCCGGGCACCTGAGGGGTGCCCGTCTCCCGGAAGGTGTCGGCGGGTGTGCGCACCTCGCGCCACAGGAGCCGCTCGCGCAGACCCGGAACCGCCGCCTCCGCGGCGGCCGCCATCCGGTCCGCGAACGCCTCCACGCCCGCGTCGTCCCCGCCCGGCGGACGGTCCGACGACGGGCCGCCGACGGCGGCGGTGACGGTCGCGGTCACCGTGACGGCCTCGTGGCCGCCGGGCCGCAGGCGCTCGTCGTCCGGCCGCAGCACCACGACCGTCGGCCGGTCGCACAACCGCCCGGCGGCCAGCGCCGCCGACTCCCCGGACCGGTCGGGCGAGTGCACCACCGTGCGGTGCGCCGCGCCCGCCTCCCGGGTGCCGCTCAGCGCCAGGCAGAGCGTGACCCGCCCCGTCCGCACCACGGACTGGTGGTGCGGCCACTCGTCCTGGGAACCCCACGGCAGGACGTGGTCCCGGTACAGCGCGGGCACGGGAGCGCCCGCGACCACAAGATCGGCCTCGGCCGTGCGGCCGTCCGCCAGTTCCACGCCGACCGCCCGGCCGTCCTCGATCCGTACGTCCGTCACCTCGGCGCCGAGGACGAACTCCACCTTCCGCGCGAGGCACCGCTCGTGCACGGCCTCCGCGAGGGCCCGTATCCCGCCCCGCACGTACCAGCTGCCGAAGGTCTGCTCCATGTACGGCAGGACGGCGGCGGACGCGGGAGCGGTGGCGGGATCGAAGCCGTACGCCAGGGCGTGGCTCTCCAGCAGTGCCGCCAGCCGCGGATCGCGCAGCTCACGCCGGCCCACCTCGGCGAGGGTGCGCGCCGGGCGGCGCAACAGCCCGCCCTTGAGCGCCGGATACGGGTCCCGCGCGAGGGAGGAGGTGTCCGCGGGCAGCGGCTCCTCCAGCAGCGGCCGCCGTGAACGGTCCCAGGCGTCCCGCGCACGCACCAGGAACTCGCCCCAGCGCTCGCCGGCCCCGGCACCCAGCGCTCCGTCCAGCGCCGAGACGATCCCCGCCCGCGAGGCGTTCGGCAGCGTCACGGCCGTGCCGTCGGGGAAGACATGACGGCTCGCCGGATCCACCTGGACCAGCTCCACGCACTTCTCCAGCGGCTCCTTGCCGGTCTTCACGAAGAAGTCCCGCCAGACGGCGGGCAGATGGAGCAGGCCGGGCCCGGTGTCGAAGGCGAAGCCGTCACGCTCGAACCGGCGCACCGCGCCGCCGTACGTGTCCGCCCGCTCGTACACCGTCACCCGGTGGCCCGCCACGGCCAGCCGGGCAGCGGCCGCCATGGCGCCCATCCCGGCGCCGATCACCACAATCCGTGCCATGTCAGGGACTGTATCGGCCGACTCCGACAGTCATCGGGGCGGTGGGCCCTGCAGCCCCGCGGCGACGCGCTTCTCCTCCCGGCGCTGGGCGCGGCGGCGCAGGAAGCGGCGGATCCGCGAGGCGAGGAAGGCCAGTATCACCAGCCCCAGCACGAGCAGTGTCGCCGCGATGATCGCCGCCGGCACGGGGTGGAAGATCGCGAACGTGACGATCCCGGCTACCCCGAGGTCCTCCGCCGTGCTCACGGCGATGTTGCTGAACGGCTCCGGGGAGGTGTTGACCGCCATCCTGGTGCCGGCTTTCACCAGATGGCTCATCAGCGCCGTGGTACCGCCCACCGCGCCCGCCGCGAGCTCCGGCAGGGACCCGCTCTCCCCGGCCAGCAGCGCGGCCACCACCGCCCCTGCCACCGGCCGGATCACCGTGTGGACGGAGTCCCAGGCGGAGTCGACGTACGGGATCTTGTCCGCCACCGCCTCGCACAGGAACAGCACCCCGGCCGCGACCAGGACGTCGGTGCGCTGCAGCGACTCGGGCACCTCGTCGGTGAGCCCGGCGGCGCCGAACAGACCGAGCAGCAGGACCACCGCGTACGCGTTGATGCCGCTGGCCCAGCCGCTCGTGAACACCAGGGGGAGTACGGACACGGACGCGATCGTAACCAGCCCGCACTCGGAGCGGGTGGGGATGAGCACGGGCCTCTGAGTATCCGTACCTAGTGCGGGAGATGAGTAGGCGCGCGGATGGGGGCCGGCCTGCGCGGACGGAAGAGTGGAGGCCACGGAGGGGGCGCGGCGCCGGCACCGCCGACACGGGGCGGCGGAACGGCGCGGCGCACCTGCCGAACGGGGGTTGCCCGGACCCGGGGGAACAGCGGTACAGGGCAACGGGGGAGCGGGGGAACGACGGGGGAAACGCCGGTGCGGCGAAGCTCGGGGGGATCGAGCTTCACCGCACCGGCACGCGTCGTCCGCGCGGACGGCTCCCCCGGCGGGCGGACGGTGCGTTCACCGGCCCCCGCGTTCACCGGCCCCCGCGGGCACCGGGCCCGGCGGGCGTCAGCAGCCGCCGACGCGCCCGTGCAGCAGCCGGGACAGGGCCGCGTGCACATCGTCGAGCGACCGCTCCCGCTGGAACGCCTGCCAGTCGAGCGCCGCCACCAGCACCATTCCGACCAGCGCGGCGGCGGTCAGCGGAATGTCGATCTCCTCGCTCAGCTCGCCCCGCTCGACGCCCTCCCGGAGCACCGTCTCGACGACGGCGACGGCCTGCTGTCGGACCACCATCAGCGTGGACTGCCAGGCCCGGTTGGTGCGCCACAGCTCCGCGACGTACAGCTGGGTGAAGGCCGGGTAGCGGTCGATGAAGACCAGACCGGCCCGGATCATCCCGTCCAGCGCCTCGATCTTGGTGCCGCCCCGCCGCTCCGCCTCGTCGGCGGCCTCCTGCAGCGAGGCGGTCAGCAGGCCGACCCCGAACCGCAGCAGCTCCTCGAAGAGTTCGGTCTTGCTCTTGAAGTTGTAGTAGACCGTGCCCTTGGCGACGCCGGCCCGCTCGGCGATCTCGTCCACCGTGGTGGCGGAGAAGCCCTGTTCGGCGATGAGGGTCACCGCCGCCTCGTAGAGCTTGGCGCGTGTGGCCTGTCTCCGGGTGCTGCTGCTGTTCATGGTGCCGATTCTCACAGGTCCGCCCGCCTCACAGGCTCAGCTCGGGGTGAAGACGGTCGAACGTCCACACCTGCTTGCGCCGTGCCGATACCGCGGTCAGCGCGAGCGCCCCGGCGGTGAACGCGACGAGGACGGCCGCGGCCTGCCACACCGGTCCGGCGCCGCCGCCCGTGATGAGCCGGCGCAGCGCCTCGACCACGTAGGTCATCGGCAGGAAGGGGTGGACGGCGTTGAAGAACGACGGGCTGGTCTGGACGGGGTACGTGCCGCCCGCCGAGGTCAGCTGCAGCATCAGCAGCGCGAGCACGAGGATCCGGCCGGCCGCGCCGAAGCGGGCGTTGAGCCACTGGATGATCGCGGCGAAGCAGCACACGACCAGGGCCAGGAAGCCGACCGTCCCTGCGGCGCGGGCCATCTGCAGCCCGAGACCCCAGTGGAGCACCGCCATCAGCGCGCCGACCTGGAGCAGCCCGATCGCGGCCACCGGCAGCCAGCCGGCGAGGGCGATCCGCCAGGCCGAGGCGCCGGCGGCGAGGGCGCGCCGGTTGAGCGGCTGGATCAGCATGTACGCCACCATGGCGCCGACCCAGAGGGAGAGCGGGATGAAGTACGGGGCGAAGCCCGTGCCGTAGTTGTCCGCCTTGTGCAGGGACTGGGACGCGAGCTGCACCGGGTCGGCCATCACGTCCGTGCGGCGGTCGCGCTCCTGCTTGTCGTAGTCGGGGATCCTGCCGACGCCGTCGTTGAGGCCGCCGGCCAGCTCGCCCGAGCCGTCGACGAGCTTGAACATGCCGCCGTCGAGGTCGTGCGCCCCGTTCTTGAGCCTGCCGACGCCGGTGTCGAGGTCGGTGGATCCGGTGCGTGCGCTGCCCAGCCCCTTGTGGAGGTCGCCGGCGCCCTTGGCGACCTTGTGGGCGCCGGAGTTGAGCCGGTTGACGTCCGCCACGGCCTTCTCGACGTCGTCGTCGAGGGTGGGGGAGCGGTCGGCGAGGTCCTTGGCCATCTTCTGGATCTTGGCGAGACGGGCGTCGAGCTGCTTGAGTTCGCCGCTGTTGTCCCGCACCAGCTTGCTGACGTCGTCGGCGACCGCCGCGGAGTCGGCCGTCGCGGTCTTGGCCTGCTCCAGCACGGAGCAGACGGCGGGGTCGGGCAGAACGGCGTCCTCGCAGCGGGACTTGTGCAGCGCGGCCGCCTTGTCGGCGGCCTCGTGCGCCTTGGTGGCCGCGGCGGGGGCGGTCGTCACGAGCAGGTCGAGGTGGCTGCGTGCGGCGCGGGCGCCGTGCTCCACGAACCGCGCGTGCTCGCCGATCGCCGCACCGTTGTCCTTGAGGTACGGCCGGACGTCGGCCGCGATCCCGTTGACCTTGTCGGCCAGCCGCTGGGTGCCGGCGGCGACCTCGCGGGCGCCGCTCTCCAGTCTGCCCGCGCCGTTGTCGAGGCGGGTGATACCGCCCGCGAGTCTGCCGCTGCCGTCCTTGGCGTCCTTCAGGCCGTCGGCGAGCTCCTTCGAGCCCTCCTTCGCCTTGCCGATGCCGCCCTTGAGCTTGTCGGCGCCCTTCGCGGCCTTCTCGGTCGCGTCGTGGATGTCGGAGAACGAGATGAAGATCTTGTCGAGGAAGGAGCGGGAGGCGTTCTTGGACGCGGACTTGCGCACCTCGGCGAAGACCGTGCGGGATATCTGCCCGACGATGTAGTTGTTCGCGTCGTTCGTCCGTACCTGCAGCGCCCCGGTCTCCGGAGCGTCACCGGACGCGGAGGCGATGCGCTTGCTGAAGTCGGCGGGCATGGTCAGGGACAGGTAGTACGTACCGTCCTCGACGCCCTTGCGGGCCTCCCGGGAACTCACCTCGTGCCAGTCGAAGACGTCGCTCTCCCGCAGGCCCTCGGTGATCTCGTCGCCCGCGGCGATCTTCTTCCCGGCGGCGGTCGCGCCCCTGTCGTCGTTGACGAGCGCGACGGGGATCCGGTCGAGGCGGCTGTACGGGTCCCAGAACGACCACAGGTACAGGGCGCCGTAGAGCAGTGGAAGCAGCAGGATCGCGACGAGCGCGGCCCGCGGCAGCTTGCCCCTGCCGAATCGCCTCAGCTCAAGCGCGGCCAGTTTCGGCGAGCGCATCGGCCGCCCCCTCCTCGGTCTCGTTCTTGGTCTCGATGTCGTGAGCGCGGGTCCCGGCGCCGGTGTCCACGGCAGTGCGGGTGCGGGCGCGGGCGTTCTTGTCGACGTCCGGGGCCGTGCCGGTGCCGGTGTGCTTCGAGGCGTCCCCCGACGCGGCCGGCCCGGCCCCGGCGGTGGTCCCGGCCCCCTCGGCGCACGGGACCGTCTCCCCGTCGGCCCCGTCGGCCCCGTCGGCGGTCTCCGGCGAGGTGCTCTTCCCGGTCGCCGACGGCTGCGGCGCGCCGTCGCGGTCCGCGTCCTCCGCGCCGTCCCCGCTCCCGGTGACGCGCGCGTCGCCGTCCGCCGTCCCGTCGTCCGGTACGTCGGCCGCGGCCGGTGTGGCCGTCCCCGTGACCGTACGGACCACCACGGCGTCCTCCGGAGCCTCGGTGCAGACCATGAGCACGGTCGTGCCCCGGGCCGCGATGCCCCGGAGGAGCTCCCACGCCTCCGCACGTTCGGCCTCGGAGAGCTTGAGGTCCGCGTCGTCGACGGCCAGGAGCCGCGGACGGCCGACGAGGGCGAGGGCCACGGAGAGCCGGAGCGCCTCCAGCCGTTCGAGATCCCGTACGGCCGTGCGCCCCGCCTTCGGCAGGGCCTCCACGTCGAGCCCGACGCTGCCCAGCGCCTCGTCGATCCGCGCCCGGGCCGCCGCGGCCCGTTCCCCCGGCGGCCGCAGCAGCGCCCGGAGCGAACCGTCGAAGCGCCGCTGCATCAGAGCCCGCTCCCGCAGATGCTCGGTGACGGTGAGCGCCGGGTCGAGGTCGCTCACCCCCGGCACCGGCCCCAGCGCGCTGATGTGGCGGACGGCCGCCATCCTGCGCGGCAGCCGCAGCCCGCCCACCTCCGCGTGTCCCTCCGCCGGCTTCATGCGTCCGGTGAGCGCGAGCAGCAGGCAGGTGCGTCCCGAACCGGACGGGCCCTCGATCGCGATGAGCGAGCCCGGACCGGCCTCGACGTCCACCTTCCGGAACGCCCAGCCGCGCGGCCCCTTGAGGCCGAAGCCCTCGGCTCGTACGGCTGCCCCGTGTGGGCTGTCCACGCGGCCTCCCCCTTTTGAACTGACTGGTCAGTGCAAAAGCTACTCCGAACCCGGGAACGAAGCAAAACGGGTGGGGAGTTCAGCGGTCGCGCGGCTCTGCGCCCGCCACGATCTCGGCGAGCCGGGCGCAGACGCGTTTGATCTCCTCGTGGGTCTGGTTCCGCTCGGTGATCACGGCCGCCATCAGCAGCGCCGTCAGCGCCGTGGCGCCGTTGAAGGCCTGCAGCGTGACCATGTTCGCGAACAGGTCGTGCCCGGCGAACGGTCCCAGCTGCCGGGCCGCCGCCGTGATCGCGAGCGTCGAGACCAGGAGCGCGCAGGGCGCCGCCCCCGCGAGCTGGAACCGGAAGGCCGCCCAGATCAGGCACGGGAAGACCAGGAACAGCAGCGACGAGTTCCGGGTCGAGGTCGCCAGCAGGGTGACGCCGAGCGTGCAGAGCCCGAGCGCCGTCGCCTCCGCCCAGCGGGCCGGACCGGCCGGGACGGGCCACCGCGCCCGGCGCAGCACGAGCAGGAACGGCGTCACCACCAGCACGCCCATCGCGTCGCCCGTCCACCACACCGACCACGCGGGCCAGAAGCGGTCCGGATCCAGCGCCCCGGCCTGGACGAGGGTCGCGGTGCCGACGGTCGAGCTGACCAGCATGCCGCCCAGCGCCCCGAGGAAGACGAGCGCCAGCACGTCCCGCAGCCGGTCCAGCTCCTGGCGGAACCGCGCCCGGCGCAGCAGCAGGTATGCGCAGACCGGCGCCGCGGTGTTGCCGGCGGCGATGGCGAGCACCGCGAAGGGGGTCGGGCCGATGGAGAAGTTGACCAGGAACGCCCCGAGCGCGATGCCGGGCCAGACCCGCAGTCCGAAGAACAGCAGACCGGCCAGCGCCACCCCCGTCGGCGGCCACAGCGGGGTGACCTGCCCGCGCACCAGCTGCTGGATCAGCCCGAGCCTGGCGGAGCCGTAGTAGACCGCGGCCACAGCGAGGATCCGCAGCGCCGACGAGCCGTAACGCCGGATCTCCTCATTGCGCACGACAGCAGTTTCCTTCGCCGGTGACGGGGCGGCGAGTCGGCCCCCTCCGAGGTCCGTGGAAGCGGCGTCAGACCGGGCCGGCGGAGGGGGCCGCCGGCCCGTCGTAACGGGCGACGAGCACGGCGGCGTCGTCCCGGTGGCCGGTCAGGTCGGCCACTTCGATCACCGCGGACGCGAGGACGTCGGGGTCCGCGTCGAAACCGGTCCGCACCAGCTTGGCGACCTCGGCCAGCCCGGCCTCCATGGGGTACGCCGGCCCCTCCACCACCCCGTCGGTGAGCAGGACGAGCACCCCGGGCTCCGTCAGCCTGCGGTGCGTCACCGGGTAGCGCTCGCCGGCGAGGATCCCGAGAGGTGGACCGCCGCGGTCCAGCGCGACGCCGTAGCCGCCGCCGGCGGTGGCCCACACCATCGGCACATGGCCCGCCCGGGACACCTGGAGGTCGCGGGTCGCCGGGTCGAACCGCAGGAAGCAGCAGGTGGCGAACAGTCCGCAGCCCATGGAGATGAGCAGGTCGTTGGCGCGGCCCAGGACCTCGCGGGGGTCGCTCGTCATCTCGGCGAGCGCCCGCAGACTCGTGCGGACCTGTCCCATGAAGGCGACCGCCTCCATGTCGTGGCCCTGCACGTCGCCGATCGCCAGCCCGAGCGAGCCGTCCAGCATCATGAAGGCGTCGTACCAGTCGCCGCCCACCTCCAGCCCGTCCCTGGCGGGCGCGTAACGGGCCGCGACCCGCAGGCCGGGAAGCTCCGGGAGGTCCGGGGGGAGCATGTGGCGCTGCATGGCCATGGCCAGCTCGACACGGGCCTGCTGGAGCCTGATCCGCTCCAGGGCCTGGTCCACGAGACGCCCGAGGGTGAGGAGGAGGGCCTGCGCACTGTCGGGCGGGTCACTGCGTCGTTCCCGCATGACCGCTCCGGGATGTCCCACATGCTCCGCCGTGCTCCTCGAATCACCTTAGCCCGGCGGCCGCCCGGCCACCTCACCACCGCGAGTGGGCCGGACCACGGAGTCCCGTACCCGCTTCGCCCGGGACAAGCCCAGGTCAGGGCGAATTGTCAGTGGTGGCCCCCACCATGGTTCCCGGACGGCCCGGAGTGCCGTCACCCGACGACAGGAGGCTCGTCATGGCCAGCTCGTACGCCGCTGCCGCACGCCGGCTCCGCGCAGGCGGCCCTGCCCCCTCACCGACCGGACCCGCGACCGACGTCCACCCCGTGCTGCGGCGCTCGTCCGCACCCCCCGCCGCACTCGACCTGCTCGCCCAGGCGCGTGCGGGCCTGGACGAGGCCGCGCGCCTCGAGACGCCCAACGAGCGGTATGCCACGGCCCATCTCGCCGCGCTGCGCACCGCCGCGGCCGTCCTCGCCGCCCGCGGACGGCCCGAGACCAGCCCGCGCCGCCGGGCCCGCATACGCTCCGCGTGGGAGGTCCTGCCGGAGATCGCCCCGGAGCTCACGGAGTGGAGTGCGCTCTTCGCCTCCGGTGCCGAGCGCCGGGCCCGCGCCGAGGCGGGCATCCCCGGTGCCGCCGGCAGCCGCGACGCCGACGACCTGCTCCGCGACGTGGCCATGTTCGTGAGGCTGGTGGAGCGGATGCTGGTGCTCCAGCCGGTGCTTCCGCAGGCCAGGCCCGAGCCGACGGGCTCCGGGGGCACGGGCGCACGGCCGGGGGGCGCCGTGGGGTGACCGAACTGGGCGGCCGGGGAGGACCGGGCCGGTGACGGCGGGGCCGGGGGAGAGGCCGGGGACGCCGTGGGATGACCGGGGCGCCCGGCCGAGGCAATAGGGTGGAGCCAGCCTGCACCGTTCACGCCCCGTCAGCAGGGGCGGCACCCGCGCCGAGGAGTCAACTGCCGTGTCGGACCAGATGCCCCCCGTTCGGCCTCGCCGCGGGGAGACCCCGTCCCGCGCGTCCCTTCGCACGGCCGTGGTCTGGGAGGTGCTCAGGGACGCACTGGACCGACGGGTCAAGGCGACCGGACGGGACGCCCTGGACGTCCTCGACACCGGCGGCGGCTCCGGCAACTTCGCCGTGCCCGCGGCCCGCCTCGGCCACCGCGTCACCGTGGTCGACCCCAGTCCGAACGCGCTGTTCGCGCTGGAGCGCCGGGCGGCCGAGGCCGGGGTGGCCGACCAGGTGCGCGGGGTCCAGGGCGATGTGCACGGGCTGTTCGACGTGGTGGAGCGCGGCGGCTTCGACGCCGTGCTGTTCCACGGCGTGCTCGAGTACGTCGAGGACCCGGCCGAAGGCGTGCGGAACGCGGTGGAGGCGCTGCGCCCCGGCGGCGCCCTGAGCCTGCTCGCCGCGGGGCTCGGCGGCGCCGTGCTGGCCAGGGCCCTGGCGGGGCACTTCACCGAGGCCCGGCGGGCCCTCGGCGACCCGGCGGGGCGCTGGGGCGAGGGCGACCCGACGCCGCACCGGTTCACGGTCGAGCAGCTGACGCAACTCGTCGGCGACTCGGGACTGGAGATCCGTTCCGTGCACGGTGTCCGGGTCTTCGCCGACCTGGTCCCGGGCGTGCTCGTGGACACCGAGCCGGGGGCGCTGGAAGCCCTGCTCAAACTGGAGGAGGCCGCCGCCGAGTCGCCCGCGTTCCACGCCGTCGCCGGCCAGCTCCACGTCCTCGGCGAGAAGCACGGCTGATCACCGGCCCCCGGAGCGGCGGGCCCGCCGCTGATCAGCCACGCAGCTGCAGATGGAGTACGCCACAGGCCCCCCGATCGAGGCGTTCGCCCCGTATGATCGGGGGACACGATCCGGCATGACGGACAGGCGGTTGGGGAATCAACGCCTCAGCAGTCGATCCGGCATGGCAGGCCCCGAAGGGCAATCGGGCACTCGGCGGGTTTCACGGGGGCGATTCCCTGCCTATCCTGAAAGGGCCGCATACCGGTCGCCCCCCGCGACCGACGACTAGGAGGACTCCGTGCCGCTCTCGGAGCACGAGCAGCGAATGCTCGAGCAGATGGAGCGAGCGCTGTACGCCGAAGATCCCAAGTTCGCGACAGCGCTTGAGGGAAGCGGGCTGCGTACGTACACCCGACGACGGGTCTACCAAGCGGTCGCCGGCTTCCTGGTGGGTATCGCGCTCCTCATGGCCGGAATGGTCGCCCAGCAGATCTGGATCAGCGTGGTGGGTTTTCTCGTCATGCTCGGCTGTGCGGTCCTGGCGGTCACCGGCTGGCGCAAGGCGCCCAAGCCGGGTGAGCAAAGCGGCCCCGGGGCCGAGGCCACGCGCCGACAGCCCAGGCAGCGCCGGTCGATGATGGACCGGATCGAGCAGCGGTGGCAGCGCCGCCGCGACGAGCAGGGGCACTGAGCCCCGTGTGACGTCCCCGTCCACGCACTCCGACATGACTGAGGGGTGACCGCACTGCGGTCACCCCTCACGCGTCTTCCCGTCCGGCTCCGGCCCCGCACACGCTCGCTTCCGGTGGCCCCGTACGCCTCCGGTGATGCTGAACGAAGTCTCCACCCGTCTGCGCGAGGGCAGGCCCGGTGGCCCCGTACGCCTCCGGCGCGTCCGGCCTGGGCGGTCCGTACCGCTTCAGGCGACCCCGCGCCCGTTCGTCCGCCGCCGCACGGGTCCGTTCGTCCGGCGCCGCACGGTCCGTCCGTCCGCCACCGCACGAGGGCCCGGCCCTCCCCGTCCCGGACATCGGCCGGGCCCGGTGGGACATGCTCCCGCCGGGCCCGGTCGTCGTGCCGGCGTCAGCCGCGCTGCCGCAGCGGTCTGCGCAGCTGGGCCATCGCGCGGTCCAGGAGCCGGCGGCGGGTGGTGGCCGCGCGGTCCGTGAGGACGTTCCAGCGCTCCGAGCAGGCCCAGACGACACGGGCGGCGGAGCGTGGCAGCAACAGCGCCCGCAGGCCGTCGACGCGGCCGGCCCGCTCCGCGAGACCCGCCCGCACCCGGCCGGCGTCCTCGGCCAGCCCCGTTCCCGGGACGGGCCTCGGCGCGTACAGCACCTGCTCCACCGCATGGGCCACCCGGTGGACCGAGTCAGCGGCTGCGCCCTCCAACCCGCCGAGCCGGACGATGCGGGCGGCTGCCTTCCTCGGGGACAGGGACTCGTCCGGCGTGATGCCGTGGTCCCAGGCGGTGTCGGCGATCTCCTGCCAGACCAGCAGCGTCCGCGCCGCGGCCTCCTCGGCCGTACGTCCCTCGGAGCCGAGCCGGGACCTGCGCAGTCTCGTCCGCCAGAGCATCGGCAGCAGCGGGAGCAGCAGCACGGCGGCGATCGCCCCGGTCCACATCAGGACCGTCGCGAGCGACGGGCCCTCGTCCTCCGACACCGAGACGTCCTGCGGCGCCGTGGCGCCGCACTCGCCGAGCCGCCGCTCCTGCGGGGAGCAGTCGGACGACTGCGACGGGGCGGCGGGCACCGCCTGCGACGCGTCGGCCTCCGGCGACGCAGGGCTGCTCGGCCCGCCGGACGGGGTGGCCGCACGCGTGTAGTCGGGCGCGTTGCCCCGCGTCGGCGTCGGTTCGAACCGGGTCCACCCCACGCCCTCGAAGTACAGCTCGGGCCAGGCGTGGGCGTCCTGGTTGCTCACCGACATCGCTCCGTCGGCCGCAGGCGTGCCGGGGGTGAAGCCCACCGCTACCCGGGCCGGTATCCCCAGCGTCCGCGCCATCGCGGCCATGGAGAACGAGAAGTGGATGCAGAACCCTTCCTTGTTCTTCAGGAAGCGGGAGATCGCCTGGACGCCGCCGCCCGAATCCACCTGGGTGTCGTAGGTGAAGCCGCCGTCCGCGGCGAACCAGTCCTGGAGCGCGACCGCCCGCTCGTAGTCGTTCGCGGCGCCGCGTGTCACCCGCAGCGCCGTGGACCCCACGTCGGCCGGCAGCGCGTCCGGGACCTTGGTGTACTCCTCCAGCAGCGCCGCCGGGGCCTTCGGCGCCTCCGCGAGCTGCTGCGCGGAGGGCCTCACCTGGAGGCTGGTGACGGAGTACTGCAGCCCGCCGGTCGTCTGCCCCCGGTCGCCGACGATCGTGCGCCGGGCGGGGTCGAAGCGCCACTTGCCGTCCACGGCCACCTTGGTGGCGGGGTACGGCATGGGCAGCCAGCCCTGCTTGTAGGCACCGGCGGCGGAGATGTTCGTCCTGATCTCCGTCGTGCCGACCCCACTGCCCAGGCCCTCAGGGCGCGGCAGCTCGGCGGGGATGTCGGTGACCTTGCGGACCGAGAACTTCCATGCCCCGCCGTCGAACTGGTCCAGTGCCATGATCCGCAGATACATGTCACCGGTGGCGTTCGCGTTCGTCTTGTACTTGAGCCATTCCCGGCTCTCGGGCTGGTTCAGGCTGTCCTGCAGCGTCACCACCGGGTTCACCGCGTTGATGGTGCCGCCGCCCGGGCCCGTGCCCGCACCGCCGCCGTTCTGGCCGATCAGCCCGCCCCCGAGTGCCGGGAGCGACCAGTGGACGACCAGGGCGACCCCGAGCGCGGCCACCCCGATCCGCCGGCCGGTGCGCACCGGTGCGTGGGCGGCCCCGTCCCCGCGGTCGAACCCCGCCCTGCCGCGGGGCGGTGCGCCACCGAAGACCCGGCCCCACTGGGACAGCCGGTCCCGGCCCTCCGCCAGCAGCAGCATCAGATAACCCGAGGCCGCCAGCAGGAACCACCACCAGCCCGCCCCGCCCCCGGAGAGACCGGCGGCCACCGAGAAGAGGGCCAGCAGCGGCAGACCCGCGGGGGCGGCGCTGCGGTACGTCACGGCCAGCGCGTCCACGATCAGGCCGATCAGCAGCACCCCGCCGATCAGCATCAGCTTGATGCCGTCGGTCGCCGGTGCCGGGATCGCGTACCGGCCGACGTCCTGCGCGCCGGCGGACAGCAGCTCGCCGAGCGTGGTGAGGGCGTCCGGCCCGGGGATCAGGCCGAGCACGGCCTCCTCACGGGCGAAGACCAGCGTGAGCATCAGCAGCGCCAGGAGGGCCTGGGCGGCCACGGTCAGCGGCCGCGCCAGCGGTACCCGCCGGGCCGCGGCGCCCGCCCCGCTGACCAGTGCCGACAGGAACGCGGCCTGCAGCAGCCACGTCCACGGATCGACCAGCGGCGTCATCGCGGCCGCCGCCATCAGCGTGGCGGCGTAGGCGCACAGCGCGAGCCTTCCACGGCCGCTCATGTCCATCCCCCAGAAAGACCCGTCGTACCGGCCGGGGCGGCCGCCCGCTCGCGCGCCGCCTGCCGCCACAGCTCGGGCAGTGCCGCGCCCGGCCCGACGGGGACCACCGTCCAACCGGCCTCGCGCAGCCGTGCCGCCACGGCGTCGTCCATCGTTCCGTCCGCCGTCCAGAGGCCGCTGTCCAGCACGAACGCGACCGCACTTCCGCTTCTCTGCCGCATCCGGGCCGCCACCGCCGCCTGTTCCTCGTCCAGGTCGCCGAGGAAGGCGACCAGCAGACCCTCCCCGCCGCCGCGCAGCACGTCGTACGCGCGCGACAACCCCGCACCGTCCGAGTGGTCCACGACGGCGAGCGCGTCCAGCATCAGCCCGGCCGACTCCGCGGACTCCTGGAGCGAGCCGGCGACACCGTCCCCGCCGTCGCCGGGCACCGAGGTGCCCGTGTCCGTGAGCAGCCGGACCGAGAAGCCCCGCTCCAGCATGTGCACCAGGGCGGAGGCCGCGCCGGACACCGCCCACTCGAAGGCAGAGTCGGGTCCCGCGCCCCGGTAGGCCGCGCCCCGGGTGTCCAGCAGCACCGTGCACCTGGCCCGCTGCGGCTGCTCCTCGCGGCGCACCATCAGCTCGCCGTAGCGGGCCGTGGAACGCCAGTGCACCCGGCGCAGATCGTCCCCGTGCCGGTAGGTCCGGGGGATGATGTCGTCGTCCCCGGCCAGGGCCAGCGTGCGGAGCCGTCCGTCGCCGTACCCCGTGGCATCGCCCGAGAGCCGCACCGGCGGCAGCGGCTCGGTGCGGGGGATCACCGTGAGGGTGTCGGAGGAGCTGAAGGAACGGGTCAGCTCGCACATGCCGAACGGGTCGTTCAGCCGCAGCTGCAGCGGTCCGAGCGGATAGCGTCCGCGCAGGTCCGACCGGACCCGGTACGACACCTCGCGCCGCCCGCCCGGCTCCACCCGGTCCAGCACGAACCGGGGCCGCGGCCCCAGGACGTAGGGCACGTGGTCCTGGAGCATCAGCAGGCCCGTGGGCAGCCGGGAGACGTTGTCCAGGCGCAGATGCACGCGCGCCTCGGACCCGGCGGGCACCCGGGAGGGGAACAGTCTCCGGCTGCCCGCCACCCGGTAGCGGGTGCGGTACAGCACGGCCACGCAGATCAGGGGCAGCGCGGCGAGCAGCAGTCCGACCCGGAGCAGATCGCTCTGCCCGAGCACCACCGCGCACACCGCCGCGGCCACCCCGGCCGCCAGGAACGAGCGGCCGCGTGTGGTCAGCCCGCCGAGAGCCGACCGCAGACCGCCCTTCTCCTCGTCGCCGGCGGCAGGGCTCCCGGCCGTCATCAGACCCGCCGGACGCCGGGCCGCGGCTGGCCGTAGACCGGGCCGCCGGGTACCTGGCGGGCGCCGGTCCCGTACGCGGTGTCGTTGCCGGAGGTCGGCACCGGCGTGCGCTGGAGGATCTCCAGCACCACCTGCTCGGCGGTACGGCGGTTCAGCTGTGCCTGGGCCGTCGGCAGCAGGCGGTGCGCGAGCACCGGCACCGCGAGGGCCTGGACGTCGTCCGGCAGCGCGTAGTCCCGGCCGCTCAGCGCCGCGGACGCCTTGGCGGCACGCAGCAGGTGCAGGGTGGCGCGCGGCGAGGCGCCCAGCCGGAGATCGGGGTGGTTGCGGGTCGCGGCGACCAGCTCCACCGCGTACCTCCGCACGGAGTCGGCGACATGGACCGTCCGCACCGCGTCGATCAGCTTCACGATGTCATGGGCGTGCGCCGCCGGCTGGAGGTCCTCGAGCGGGGACACCGCGCCGTGCACGTCGAGCATCTGCAGCTCGGCCTCCGGCGTCGGGTAGCCCATCGACACCCGGGCCATGAAGCGGTCCCGCTGCGCCTCGGGCAGCGGGTACGTGCCCTCCATCTCCACCGGGTTCTGCGTGGCCACCACCATGAAGGGGGTGGGCAGTTCGTACGTCTGCCCGTCGATGGTGACCTGCCGCTCCTCCATGGACTCGAGCAGGGCGGACTGCGTCTTCGGCGAGGCCCGGTTGATCTCGTCGCCGATCACTATCTGAGCGAAGATCGCGCCGGGCTTGAACTCGAAGTCCCGTCTCTGCTGGTCGTAGATCGACACACCGGTGATGTCCGACGGCAGCAGGTCCGGCGTGAACTGGATGCGCCGGACCGAGCAGTCGATCGACCGCGCCAGTGCCTTCGCCAGCATCGTCTTGCCCACGCCCGGCACGTCCTCGATGAGGAGATGCCCCTCGGCGAGCAGCACTGTCAGCGAGAGCCGTACGACCTCAGGCTTGCCCTCGATCACACCCTCCACCGACCTGCGGACGCGCTCCGCTGTGGTGGTCAGATCCGTGAGGCTCGCTCGATCGTCATAGGTCGTCACCCGGCCCTCCTCGGCCCGTTCCATGGGCCGGTGCACTGCTTACGGCACGGCCCACCCCGAAACACGGACACCTTCTCCGGTCGGTTCCGCGAAGGTGCCACACCCGCATTCTTGTTGCCGTTGCCGCGTCGTGTCACTCGCCTGTGGACAAGTGGGCGTCATATGTCTGGGGTTGCCGCGTTTGACCGCTCACGCAGCGCTGTGATCCGTCCCACGCGGGCCCCACACGCACGGACGGACACGCGGACGGACGGACAGGGCGGACAGTCCGACGGCGCCGCGCTGCGGGCTCGCGCGGCGCCGTCGGTCGGGTCTCAGCCGGTGGGGTCGATCTCCCGCAGCAGGCCCGACGTGACGTCGAAGACGAACCCGCGCACGTCGTCGCTGTGCAGCAGGAACGGCGAGGTCCGCACCCGCTGCATCGACTGGCGCACGTCCTGGTCCACGTCGCGGAACGCCTCGACGGCCCACGGCGGCCGCTGGCCCACCTCGTCCTCCAGCTCGTGCCGGAAGTCCTCCGTCAGGCTCTCCAGGCCGCAGCCGGTGTGGTGGATGAGGATGACGCTGCGGGTGCCCAGCGCGCGCTGGCTGATGGTCAGGGAGCGGATCACGTCGTCGGTGACCACTCCGCCCGCGTTGCGGATCGTGTGGCAGTCGCCGAGCTCCAGGCCCAGCGCCGCGTGGAGGTCGAGGCGGGCGTCCATGCAGGCCACCACGGCGACCTGGAGGACCGGCCGGGCGTCCATGCCGGGGTCGGTGAAGCCCGAGGCGTAGCGCTGGTTGGCTTCGACGAGCCGGTCGGTGACCGTGCCGCTCGCGACGGCGGTCTCTGCGGGGAGGTGCGCGGAAGTCGACATGTCTCCGACGGTAATGGTCACGAGCCCGTGCAGCTCGCTGTGAGAGCGGACAAAGAACGTCAACGTGGCTTGTTGTGAGCTAACCCACAGGAAGGAGCGGGCCGTGCCCGTTCGGGTGAGCCGCCACGTCCCCGGACCCCTCGGCGGCCGCCGCTGCGACGCGCCAGCCGGTTGATTGACCGGCACGAGCAGTGGACTAAAGTGACGCGCAGTTCACGGACACATCCAGCACATTTCCGCGTTTTCCCCGCGGGTGCGGCAAACGTACGGCCCGGCCACCGTCCGCGCCGGACCTGAGAGGGCGCATTGAGCCAGCGACACGTCCCGGTGATGCTCCAGCGGTGCCTGGACCTGCTGGCCCCCGCTCTGGAGCGTCCCGGTGACGCCGGACCCGCCGACGGCCCGGGCCCCGTGGTCGTCGACTGCACCCTCGGCCTCGGCGGGCACAGCGAGGCGCTGCTGACCCGCTTCCCCGCGGCCCGGCTCGTCGCGCTCGACCGGGACAAGGAAGCGCTGCGGCTCTCCGGCGAGCGGCTCGCCCCGTTCGGCGACCGCGCCACCCTCGTGCACGCCGTCTACGACGAGCTGCCCGACGTCCTCGACCGGCTCGGCATCCCCGCCGTCCAGGGCGTCCTCTTCGACCTCGGCGTCTCCTCCATGCAGCTCGACGAGGCCGACCGCGGCTTCGCCTACGCCCAGGACGCCCCGCTCGACATGCGGATGGACCAGACGACGGGCGTCAGCGCCGCCGAGGTCCTCAACACCTACCCGCCAGGCGAGCTGGTCCGGATCCTGCGCGCGTACGGCGAGGAGAAGCAGGCCAAGCGGATCGTGGCCGCGATCGTGCGGGAGCGGGAGAAGGAGCCCTTCTCCAACAGCGCCCGGCTCGTCGAGCTGATCCGCGACGCGCTCCCGCAGGCGGCCAAGCGCACGGGCGGCAATCCGGCCAAGCGCACGTTCCAGGCCCTGCGCATCGAGGTCAACGGCGAGCTGACCGTGCTGGAGCGGGCGATCCCGGCCGCGGTGAAGACCCTCGCCGTCGGCGGCCGGATCGCGGTCCTCTCGTACCACTCGCTGGAGGACCGGCTGGTCAAGCAGGTCCTCGCGGAGGGCGCCGCCAGTACGGCACCGCCCGGACTGCCCGTCGTCCCCGAGCGCTACCAGCCGCGGCTCAAGCTCCTCACCCGCGGCGCCGAACTCCCTTCCGAGGAAGAGGTCGCGGAGAACCGCCGGGCGGCGCCCGCGCGGCTGCGCGGCGCCGAGCGCATCCGCGAGGACGTGCGGTGACGGCGGCCGCGCCGAGGGAGCGCGACCGGTGACGACAGCCGCGGTGAGGGAGGGCGAGGGGTGAGGAAGGCCGCCGGACAGCTCAAGGGGCGCGCCGCGCGGCTCGCCCGGCTCATGCCGTCCGGGCCGAGCACCGCGGCCCGTACCCCCTTCGTCCTGCTGGTCGTCGTGCTGCTCGGCGGCGGACTGATCACCCTGCTGCTGCTCAACACCTCTCTCAACGAGGGATCGTTCAGGCTGAGCGAGCTCCGGAAGAAGACCACCGAACTGACCGACCAGGAACAGGCGCTGCAGCGGGACGTGGACGAGCGCTCCGCCCCCGACGCCCTGGAGCGCCGGGCCCGCGAGCTCGGCATGGTGCCGGGCGGCAACCCCGCCTTCCTCGGCCCCGACGGCACGGTCCGCGGCGTCCCGAAGCGCGCGACGGCCGACCCCTCGGCCGTCCGCAGCCCGGAGCCGCCGCCGCGGCCGGTCGGGCCCCCCGTACCCGCGCAGCCGTCCGCGTCCGGTGCGCCCGCGTCGCCTTCCCCGGCGCCGGGGTCGTCGGCCGCCGGCGCGCCCGCGTCGCCCGCAGCACCGTCCGCGCCGTCGCAGCCCCCCGCGTCCGGTGCGCCGAAGCCGCCCCCCACGACCCCCGGCAGGTGACGCAGTGCCACCCCAGGAACCACCGCGGCGCCGTGTGCCGGGCCCCGCGCGCCGCGGCGGACCGGCCGACCGCGGCCGTCCCGCGCCACGCCGCCCGCGCCGGACCGCGCCACCCCGGCGGACGGCGGCCCCCGGCAGGATCCGGCTCGGCAACCCCCGCCCCCGGCTGCGGCTCGTCAGCCTCGCCCTCACGCTCGTCATGCTGACGTTCGTGATCCGGCTGCTGCAGGTGCAGGCCGTCGACGCCGGCACGTACGCCGCCATGGCGGAGAAGAACCGCTACATGAGCCACAAACTGGCGGCCGAGCGCGGCCGGATCACGGACCGCGCCGGGATCGCGCTCGCCACCACCGTCGACGCGCACGACATCACCGCCGACCCGAAGATGTTCACCCCCGAGGAGAGCAAGGCTGCGGACGCGCCGGAACAGGCCGCCGCGCTGCTCGCGCCGATCCTCGGCGCCGACCCGGCGGAGCTCGCGAACAAGCTCAAGGCGCCGAAGTCCCGGTACACCGTCCTCGCCCGCCGCCAGACCCCGCAGGTCTGGAAGCAGATCAAGGACCTCAAGGGCGTCTTCGCCGAGAAGGCCGCAGCCGACAAGGCCAAGGGCGGGCCCGGCGCCAACGTCCTCGCCGGCGTCTTCCAGGAGACCAGCAGCCGACGCGTCTACCCCAACGGCGATCTCGCGGCCGGGATACTGGGCTGGGTCAACGCCGAGGGCCGCGGCGCGGGCGGCCTGGAGTCCATGCTCGACAAGGAGCTGGCGGGCAAGGACGGCAGCATCACGTACGCGCAGTCCGGCGGCCGCCGGGTGCCCACCGCCGGGACCCGGGAGAAGCCGGCCGTCCCCGGCTCCGACATCGAGCTGACGATCGACCGCGACATCCAGTGGGCCGCGCAGCGCGCGATCAGCGAGCAGGTGACGAAGTCCAAGGCCGACCGCGGTTACGTGGTCGTCCAGAACGCCAGGACCGGAGAGGTCCTGGCGATGGCCAACGCGCCGGGCTTCAACCCCAACGACCTCGCTCGGGCCAAGGCCGCCACCATGGGCAACGCGGCCCTCCAGGACGTCTACGAGCCCGGCTCCACCAGCAAGGTCATGTCCATGGCCGCAGTGCTGGAGGAGCAGGCCGCCACACCGGGGACCCATGTCACCGTCCCCAACCGGCTCCACCGCGGCGACCGGCTCTTCAAGGACGACGTCGACCACCCCACGTGGTACCTGACGCTCAACGGCGTCCTCGCCAAGTCCAGCAACATCGGGACCATCCTGGCGACCGGACAGCTCGGGAAGACCCAGAGCCAGGCCAACCGCGTCCTCTACTCGTACCTGCGGAAGTTCGGCATCGGGAGTCCGACCGGCCTCGGCTACCCGGGCGAGACCCCCGGCATCCTCGCCAAGCCGCAGGACTGGTCGACCTCGCAGCAGTACACGATTCCCTTCGGCCAGGGCCTGTCGATCAACGCCATGCAGGCCGCCTCCGTCTACTCGACCATCGCCAACGGCGGCGTCCGCGTCGAACCCACCCTGGTGCGCGGCACCCGCGGCCCCGACGGGCGCTTCAACCCGGCGGAGGCGCCGGAGAAGACCCGCGTGGTCAGCGAGAAGACCGCGAAGACCCTCGCCACCATGCTCGAATCGGTGGTGGGGAACGAGGAGGGCACCGGTACCAAGGCCCGGATCCCCGGCTACCGGGTCGCCGGCAAGACCGGTACCGCGAACCGGGTCGATCCCGAGCTGGGCCGCTACCGGGGCTACACCGCCTCCTTCGCGGGCTTCGCGCCCGCCGACAAGCCGCAGATCACCGTCTACTGCGCGATCCAGAACCCGACCCGGGGCAGCTACTTCGGCGGCCAGATCTGCGGACCCATCTACAAGAAGGTCATGGAGTTCGCGCTCAAGACCCAGCAGGTCGCGCCGACCGGCGCCGCTCCCGCGCGGCTGCCGGTCACTTTCGACCCCGGCGCGTGACCCGGGAGGAACAGCCAGTGAGAACCATCACGCCGGACCCCGGGAACCGCTCCCCGGGGTCCGCCACGCCCCCACCCGCCGGAACCCCGTTCCCTGGCGGCCGCGGCCCCCGGGGAGGCCCCTCATTTAGCGCCGGTCCCGGTACTGCCGGTACGCTCACCGCCGTGCCACAAGCTGATCAGTACCGAACCGCCCCTCCCCGTCCGGCCGAGGTCCGCCCGATCGACCTCGCAGAGCTGGCCGCCCGGCTGGGGGTCGAGCCCCCGGGCTCCGGCGCGGTCACCGGCATCACGCACGACTCCCGCGCGGTGCGCCCGGGTGACGTGTACGCCGCACTGCCCGGCGCCCGGCTGCACGGCGCCGACTACGTCGCCCAGGCCAGGGATCTCGGCGCGGCCGCGATCCTCACCGACCCGACGGGCGCCGACCGGGCCGCCGCGACGGGGCTGCCCGTCCTGGTCACCGGGGACCCGCGCGGCAGAATGGGCGAACTCGCCGCCGAGATCTACGGACGCCCGGGGGAGGCGCTGCTGCAGATCGGCATCACCGGCACCTCCGGCAAGACCACCACGGCGTACCTCGTCGAGGGCGGTCTGCGCGGCGCCGGCCGCCGCACCGGCCTGATCGGCACGGTCGAGATGCGCATCGACGAGGAGCGCATCAAGTCGGAGCGCACCACGCCGGAAGCCACCGATCTGCAGGCCCTGTTCGCCGTGATGCGCGAACGCGGCGTCGACTCGGTCGCCATGGAGGTGTCCAGCCACGCCCTGGTGCTCGGCCGCGTCGACGGCTGCGTCTTCGACGTCGCCGTCTTCAACAACCTCTCGCCGGAGCACATGGAGTTCCACTCCGGCATGGAGGACTACTTCCAGGCCAAGGCCCAGCTGTTCACCCCGGCCCGTGCCCGGCGGGGCGTCGTCAACCTCGACGACGAGTACGGGCAGCGGCTGGTGACGGAGTCCGCGATCCCCGTCGTCACGTTCTCCGCCGAGGGCCACCCCGACGCCGACTGGCGCGCCGACGACGTCGAAGTGGGTCCGCTGGGCTCCACGTTCACGGTCGTCGGACCGCAGGGCGAGCGGGTGCCCGCGCAGGCCCCGCTGCCGGGCCCCTTCAACGTCGCCAACACGCTCGCCGCGATCGTCACCCTCGCCGTCGCCGGCGTCGACCCGCGGACGGCCGCCGACGGCGTCGCCGCGGTACCGGGTGTCCCCGGCCGGCTGGAGCGCGTCGACGCCGGCCAGCCGTACCTCGCGGTGGTCGACTACGCGCACAAGACGGACGCGGTCGAATCGGTCCTGCGCTCCCTGCGCAAGGTCACCGAGGGCAGGCTGCACATCGTCCTCGGCTGCGGCGGCGACCGCGACCGGACCAAGCGCGGCCCGATGGGCGCCGCCGCTGCCCGGTACGCCGACACCGCCGTCCTCACCTCCGACAACCCCCGCTCCGAGGACCCCCTCGCGATCCTCGCCGCGATGCTCGCCGGCGCCGCCGAGGTGCCCGCCCACGAGCGCGGCGACGTGCTCGTGGAGGCGGACCGGGCCGCCGCCATCGCCGCTGCCGTCGCCCGCGCCGCGCCCGGCGACACCGTGCTGATCGCCGGCAAGGGCCACGAGCAGGGGCAGGACGTCGCCGGGGTGATCCGGCCCTTCGACGACCGCCAGGTGCTGCGCGAGGCGATCGAGCACCGCCACAAGGACAGTGGCGAGCACCGCCACGAGAACAGTGAGGGGTGAACCGTGATCGCCCTCTCCCTCGCCGAGATCGCCGAAATCGTCGGCGGGCAGCCGTACGACATACCGGATCCGTCCGTACGCGTCACCGGGCCCGTCGTCCGCGACTCCCGTGAGGTCGTGCCCGGCAGCCTCTTCGTCGCCTTCGTCGGCGCCCGCGTCGACGGCCACGACTACGCCGCGGACGTGGTCGCCGCCGGCGCGGCCGCCGTACTGGCCTCGCGGCCCGTCGGCGTCCCCGCGATCGTCGTGGACGACGTCCAGAAGGCCCTCGGCGCGCTGGCCCGCGCCGTGGTGAAACGCCTCGGCGCCACCCTCGTGGCGCTCACCGGCTCCGCCGGCAAGACGAGCACCAAGGACCTCATCGCCCAGGTGCTGGGCCGCAAGGCGCCGACCGTCTTCACCCCCGGCTCCCTCAACAACGAGATCGGCCTGCCGCTGACCGCGCTCAGCGCCACCGACGAAACCGGGTTCCTGGTCCTCGAGATGGGTGCCCGCGGCATCGGCCACATCCGCTACCTCACCGAACTCACCCCGCCCCGCATCGGCGTCGTGCTGAACGTCGGCACCGCCCACATCGGCGAGTTCGGCGGCCGCGAGCAGATCGCCGAGGCCAAGGGCGAGCTCGTCGAGACGCTGCCTCCCGCCGCCGAGGGCGGAATCGCCGTCCTCAACGCCGACGACCCTCTCGTCCGCGCCATGTCCGCCCGCACCGAGGCGCGCGTCGTGCTGTTCGGTGAGTCGGACGAAGCGGACGTACGCGCCGAGAACGTCCGCCTCATGCCCGGCGGACAGCCCGCATTCCTCCTTCGCACACCCTCCGGGTGCAGCGACGTGACCTTGCGGCTGTACGGTGAGCACCACGTGTCGAACGCGCTCGCCGCGGCCGCCGTCGCCCATGAGCTGGGCATGTCCGTCGACGAGATCGCCACCGCGCTCTCGGAGGCGGGCACCCTCTCCCGCTGGCGTATGGAGGTCACCGAGCGTCCGGACGGCGTGACGGTCGTCAACGACGCCTACAACGCGAACCCCGAGTCCATGCGAGCCGCGCTGCGCGCGCTCGCGGCCATGGGCGCGGCCGCCCAGGCCGCCGGGGGGCGCACGTGGGCGGTGCTCGGTCCGATGGCCGAGCTCGGCGGCGAGGCGCTGGCGGAGCACGACGCGGTCGGACGGCTCGCCGTCCGGCTCAACGTCAGCAAGCTCGTCGCGGTCGGGGGCAGGGAAGCGTCCTGGCTGCAACTGGGCGCATATAACGAGGGTTCGTGGGGTGAGGAGTCGGTGCACGTGTCCGACGCGCAGGCGGCGGTCGACCTGTTGCGCAGAGAGCTGCGCCCGGGAGACGTCGTGCTGGTGAAGGCTTCCAGGTCGGCCGGGCTCGAGCGGATCGCCGAGGCGCTGCTCGCCGACACCGGTTCGACCGAGGGGCAGGTCGCCGGCCGATGAGGCAGATCCTCTTCGCGGGAGCCATCGGGCTCTTCCTGACGCTCATCGGTACGCCGCTGCTGATCAAGCTGCTGGCCCGCAAGGGCTACGGACAGTTCATCCGCGACGACGGCCCGCGCAGCCACGGCAGCAAGAAGGGCACGCCCACCATGGGCGGCATCGCCTTCATCCTGGCCACGCTGATCGCGTACGCCCTCACCAAGGTGATCACCGGCGAGGACCCGACCATCCCGGGTCTGCTGGTGCTGTTCCTGATGGCGGGCATGGGACTGGTCGGCTTCCTCGACGACTACATCAAGATCGTCAAGCAGCGGTCGCTGGGCCTGCGGGCCAAGGCGAAGATGGCCGGCCAGCTGATCGTCGGCATCGCCTTCGCGGTACTGGCGCTGCAGTTCCCCGACGACCGCGGGAACACGCCCGCGTCCACGAAGCTGTCGTTCGTCACCGACTTCGGCTGGACGATCGGCCCGGTGCTGTTCGTCGTCTGGGCGCTGTTCATGATCCTCGCGATGTCGAACGGCGTGAACCTCACCGACGGCCTGGACGGTCTGGCCACCGGTGCCTCGGTGATGGTCTTCGGCGCCTACACCTTCATCGGCCTGTGGCAGTTCCAGGAGTCCTGCGCCAACGCGACGACCCTGACCAACCCGGCCGCCTGCTTCGAGGTACGGGATCCCCTCGACCTCGCGGTCGTCGCCGCCGCGCTGATGGGTGCCTGCTTCGGCTTCCTGTGGTGGAACACCTCGCCGGCGAAGATCTTCATGGGCGACACCGGCTCCCTCGCGCTCGGCGGCGCGCTCGCCGGTCTGGCGATCTGCTCCCGCACGGAGCTGCTCCTGGCGCTGCTCGGCGGCCTCTTCGTGCTGATCACCCTGTCCGTGATCATCCAGGTCGGCTCCTTCCGGCTCACCGGGAAGCGCGTGTTCCGGATGGCCCCGCTGCAGCACCACTTCGAACTCAAGGGGTGGTCCGAGGTCCTGGTCGTGGTCCGTTTCTGGATCATTCAGGGCATGTGCGTCATCGTGGGACTGGGCATCTTCTACGCGGGCTGGGCGGCCGACAAGTGAGCACGCAGGACTGGCAGGGCAAGCGCGTCACCGTCGCCGGGCTGGGCGTGAGCGGCATTCCGGCCGCCCGCGTCCTGCACGGCCTCGGCGCGGTCGTCACCGTCGTCAACGACGGTGACGACGAGCGCGCGCGGGCCCAGGCGGCGGAGCTGGAGGCGGAGGGAATCACCGTCCGCCTCGGTGACGGCGCCACCCTGCCGGAGGGCACCGAGCTGGTCGTCACGGCGCCCGGCTGGAAGCCCGACAAGCCCCTCTTCACGGCGGCCGCCGAGGCGGGCGTCGAGGTCTGGGGCGACGTCGAACTCGCCTGGCGGCTGCGCGGCCTGGACGGCAGGGAGGCAGCGCCCTGGCTCGCGGTCACCGGTACCAACGGCAAGACCACGACCGTGCGGATGCTCGCCGCGATCCTGGAGGCGGCCGGGCTGAGGACCGCGGCCGTCGGCAACATCGGGGTCTCCCTCCTCGACGCGGTGCTCGGCGACGAGACGTACGACGTGCTCGCCGTCGAGCTCTCCAGCTACCAGCTGCACTGGGCCCCGTCGCTGCGCGCCCACTCCGCCACCGTCCTCAACCTCGCCCCGGACCACCTCGACTGGCACGGCTCCATGGAGGCGTACGCCGCCGACAAGGGCCGTGTCTACGAAGGGAACACGGTCGCCTGCGTCTACAACGCGGCCGACCCCGCCACCGAGGCCCTGGTGCGGGACGCGGACGTCGTCGAGGGCTGCCGCGCCATCGGCTTCACCCTCGGCACGCCCGGTCCCTCGCAGCTCGGTGTCGTGGACGGCATCCTCGTCGACCGCGCCTTCGTCGAGAACCGGCAGAAGCAGGCGCAGGAGCTCGCCGAGGTCTCCGACATCAACCCGCCGGCCCCGCACAACATCGCCAACGCCCTCGCCGCGTCCGCCCTGGCGCGCGCCTTCGGCGTCTCGGCGTCCGCGGTGCGGGACGGGCTGCGCGCCTTCCGGCCCGACGCGCACCGCATCGAGTACGTGGCCGAGGTCGACGGCGTCGCCTACGTGGACGACTCCAAGGCCACCAACACCCATGCCACGGAAGCCTCCTTGGCGGCGTACGACCCGATCGTCTGGATCGCGGGCGGTCTCGCCAAGGGCGCGACGTTCGACGAACTCGTCGAGAAGTCCGCGAAGAGGCTGCGCGGCGCGGTGCTGATGGGCGCGGACCGGGCGCTGATCGCCGAAGCCCTGGCGCGACACGCGCCCGAGGTCCCGGTGGTCGACCTCGACCGGACCGACACTGGGGCGATGTCGGCGGCGGTCCGCGAAGCGGCACGGCTCGCGCGGCCCGGGGACACGGTCCTGCTGGCCCCCGCCTGCGCCTCGATGGACATGTTCGCCAACTACAACAAGCGAGGCGAGGCGTTCGCGGACGCGGTCCGCGCCCTCGCCGCCGAGCGCGCCTGACCGGCCCTGGCCCCGCCGTCACGACCCGGCGGCGTGGGCCACGACCTGGAGGGGACAGCGACATGCCACCCGACGCGACCACGACGCCCGACCCCCGCCGCCCCGGCGCCACGCCCCCGTCGGGGCCCGCCGGCACCCCCGGCGCACCGCAGGCCACCGGCCACCCCGCCCCGGCCCCGGAGCGCCACCCTGGGCCGCACGCCGGGGCCGCCCACGCGGACGCGTCCGGTTCCTCGTCCGGCCCCCACCGGGTCGTCGAAGCGGACGCGACCGGTTCCTCGTCCGGCCCCCACCGGGCCGCGCGGACCGAAGCAGCCGATCGGCTCGTACGCCCCAACTCCGCAGTGCGCACGGACGCGTCGGCCGCCGCGGCGGCCCGCGTCGTGCGTCACGGCGGGGCCTCGCGGCCGGCCCGCGCGCGGGGCGCCCGGCGGGAACCGCTCGTCGAGCGGGTGCGTGCGCTCGGCCGGGGCCTGGTGCCCGAACCTGCCTTCGCCGGGCTGCCCGGCGTCGTGCTGCGCGGCAGGACCGCCAAGTCCGCGCCGCGGCCCGCGTACCGCTGGGGCGGGGGCAGTGGCGGCCGTTCCCGCCCGCCTCGCGGCGGCGGACTGCGCGGGCTGTACGAGCAGGCCCGCCGGGCCTGGGACCGGCCCCTGACCGCCTACTACGTGATCCTCGGCGCCGGCCTGCTGATCACCGTGCTCGGCCTCGTGATGGTCTACTCCGCCTCCATGATCACGGCGCTGAAGTACTCCCTGCCCTCCTCGTACTTCTTCCGCAAGCAGTTCCTCGCCGCCGTCATCGGCACCGGACTGCTCCTGGTCGCCTCCCGCATGCCGATCCGGCTGCACCGCGCCCTCGCCTACCCGATCCTCGTCGTCAGCGCCTGTCTGATGGTCCTGGTGCAGGTCCCCGGGATAGGGCAGTCGGTCAACGGCAACCAGAACTGGATCTCGCTCGGCGGGCCGTTCCAGCTCCAGCCCAGCGAGTTCGGCAAGCTGGCCCTGATCCTCTGGGGCGCCGACCTGCTCGCCCGCAAGCAGGACAAACGGCTGCTCACGCAGTGGAAGCACCTGCTCGTCCCACTGGTCCCGGTGGCCTTCATACTGCTGGGGCTGATCATGCTCGGTGGTGACATGGGCACCGCCATCATCCTGACCGCGATCCTCTTCGGGCTGCTCTGGCTGGCCGGCGCCCCGACCAGGCTGTTCGTGGGCGTACTGTCCGTCGCCACGGTGATCGGGGCGGTCCTGATCAAGACCAACGCGAACCGGATGGCCCGCTTCCAGTGCGTCGGCGCCACCGACCCCGGCCCGGACGACAGCTGCTGGCAGGCCGTGCACGGCATCTACGCCCTGGCCTCGGGCGGATGGTTCGGTTCGGGCATCGGGGCAAGTGTGGAAAAATGGGGTCAACTCCCCGAAGCGCACACCGACTTCATCTTCGCCATCACCGGGGAGGAACTGGGCCTGGCGGGGACACTGTCGGTGCTCGCCCTCTTCGCGGCTCTAGGCTATGCGGGTATCCGCGTGGCCGGACGAACGGAGGACCCCTTCGTGAGGTACGCCGCGGGAGGTGTGACCACCTGGATCACGGCCCAGGCCGTGGTCAACATCGGTGCGGTGCTCGGCCTGCTGCCGATCGCCGGTGTCCCCCTCCCGCTGTTCTCCTACGGAGGCTCCGCCCTGCTGCCGACCATGTTCGCGGTCGGACTGCTGATCGCCTTCGCGCGGGAGGATCCCGCGGCGAAGGCGGCCCTGGCCGTGCGGCCCGGGATGAGATGGAAGACGATGAGACGGCGCGTCAAGGAACGTCCGTCCGGAGAGCGGTGAATTTCGGTGCATGTCGTACTCGCCGGCGGGGGGACCGCCGGCCACATCGAGCCCGCGCTCGCCCTCGCGGACGCCCTGCGGAGGCAGGATCCGACGGTGGGCATCACGGCCCTCGGTACCGAGCGCGGCCTGGAGACCCGGCTCGTCCCAGAGCGGGGCTACGAGCTGGGGCTGATCCCCGCCGTGCCGCTGCCGCGCAAGCCGACGCCGGAGCTGATCACCGTCCCGGGCCGGCTGCGCGGCACGATCAAGGCCGCCGAGCAGATCCTGGAGCGCACGAAGGCCGACGCCGTCGTGGGCTTCGGCGGGTATGTCGCCCTGCCCGGATACCTCGCCGCCAAGCGGCTCGGCGTGCCTATCGTCGTCCACGAGGCCAACGCCCGCCCGGGCCTGGCCAACAAGATCGGTTCGCGGTACGCCGCCGCGGTCGCCGTGTCGACCCCCGACAGCAAGCTGCGCAACGCCCGCTACGTCGGGATCCCGCTGCGCCGCTCCATCGCCACCCTCGACCGGGCCCGCGTCCGGCCCGAGGCGCGTGCCGCCTTCGGCCTGGACCCCAGCCTGCCGACGCTGCTCGTGTCCGGCGGCTCGCAGGGCGCCCGCCGTCTCAACGAGGTGGTCCAGCAGGTCGCTCCGCTGCTCCAGCGGTCCGGCATCCAGATCCTGCACGCGGTCGGACCGAAGAACGAACTGCCGCACGTGGACAACATGCCGGGAATGCCGCCGTACATCCCGGTACCGTACGTGGACCGGATGGATCTCGCGTACGCCGCCGCCGACATGATGCTGTGCCGCGCGGGCGCCATGACCGTCGCCGAACTCTCCGCCGTGGGCCTGCCCGCCGCGTACGTACCGCTGCCGATCGGCAACGGCGAACAGCGGCTCAACGCGCAGCCCGTGGTGAAGGCCGGCGGGGGACTGCTGGTCGACGACGCGGAGCTGACCCCCGAGTGGGTCCAGGGCCAGGTGCTCCCGGTGCTCGCCGATCCGCACCGGCTGTACGAGATGTCCCGCGCCGCGGCCGAGTTCGGGCGCCGGGACGCAGACGATCTGCTTGTCGGAATGGTGTACGAGGCGATCGCCTCACGCCGATAGGCACGGCGAAGGGCAGGGAGCATGGCCGGACCGACGACCGCCGAACGCGGCACCCGCAAGCCGAACGGACCGTCGTCGCCCGGCCGGGTCCGCAGGGGCCCGGCTCCGCGCCGCCCCCGGCTCCCCGCCCCCCGGCTCCTGCTCTCCCTGGTCGCCGCCGTCGTCCTCGTCGGCGGCGGCCTCTGGGTGCTGTACGGCTCGTCCTGGGTCCGGGCCGAGCGGGTCGAGGTGTCCGGAACGAGGGTGCTGACGCCCCGTGAGGTCGAGGCCGCTGCCGGTGTGCCGCTCGGAACGCCGCTGGTCTCCCTCGACCTGGACGTCATCGAGGGCCGACTGCGAGACCGGCTCGCCCGCATCGACTCGGTCGAGGCCGAGCGCTCGTGGCCGCACGGGGTCGAGATCCGGGTGGTGGAGCGGAAGCCTGTCCTCCTGATGCGCAAGGGCGCCGGGTTCGTCGAAGTCGACGCGAAGGGCGTACGGTTCGCCACGGTGGACAAAGCGCCCAGAGCGGTACCGCTCGTGGAGTTGACGGCTCATCAGTCACCGAGCTCCCGGCGCTTCGGGGGGCAGCGGCTGCTGAAGGGGGCGGCCCTGGTCGTGTCCCAACTCCCGGACCGCATCGTCAAGGACCTTCGGAGCGTACAAGTCATTTCGTACGATTCCCTCATTCTGAAGTTGACGCGTGACCGTGAGGTGATGTGGGGCAGCAGCGAGGACGGCGAGGTCAAGGCCCGTACGCTCGCCGCACTGATGAAAGCCGCCCCTCGCGCCCGGCACTTCGACGTGAGCGCCCCCACCGCCCCTGCGGCATCGGCGAGTTGACGCACAAATGCGCAGGCCAGCACCCTGGTTGGTCAGCGCAACGGCTGATCACATAGGGTGAAAAGAAAAACGGGAGGTTCGGCGTGTTCGTTGAACGCACGCCACTTGTCGACTTAGTGTCTCGTTCGAGAGAGTCCAGGAAGCAGAGACACTGGTAACCCTAAACTTCAACGTTAGGGTTTGGGTCGGCGTTTCGGACCGTCCCAATCGGCATCCGTCGTCGCGGCGCGGCCACCACCGCGTAGCGGCGACTCGTAACTCGAGGCGAGAGGCCTTCGACGTGGCAGCACCGCAGAACTACCTCGCAGTCATCAAGGTCATCGGTGTCGGCGGCGGTGGTGTCAATGCCATCAACCGAATGATCGAGGTCGGCCTCAAGGGCGTCGAGTTCATCGCGATCAACACCGACGCGCAAGCCCTGTTGATGAGCGACGCCGACGTCAAGCTCGACGTCGGCCGTGAACTCACTCGCGGCCTCGGGGCCGGGGCCAACCCGGCAGTCGGCCGCAAGGCGGCAGAGGACCACCGGGAGGAGATCGAGGAGGTCCTCAAGGGGGCCGACATGGTCTTCGTCACCGCCGGCGAAGGCGGCGGCACCGGCACCGGCGGCGCACCCGTCGTGGCCAACATCGCGCGTTCGCTCGGTGCCCTCACCATCGGCGTGGTCACCCGGCCCTTCACCTTCGAGGGCCGCCGCCGCGCCAACCAGGCGGAGGACGGCATCGCCGAGCTCCGCGAAGAGGTCGACACCCTCATCGTCATCCCGAACGACCGGCTGCTGTCCATCTCGGACCGCCAGGTCAGCGTGCTCGACGCGTTCAAGTCCGCGGACCAGGTGCTGCTGTCCGGTGTCCAGGGCATCACCGACCTCATCACCACGCCCGGTCTCATCAACCTCGACTTCGCCGACGTCAAGTCCGTGATGTCCGAGGCCGGCTCCGCCCTCATGGGCATCGGTTCGGCCCGCGGCGACGACCGCGCGGTGGCCGCGGCCGAGATGGCGATCTCCTCGCCGCTGCTGGAGGCGTCCATCGACGGCGCCCGCGGCGTACTGCTCTCGATCTCCGGTGGTTCCGACCTCGGCCTGTTCGAGATCAACGAGGCCGCCCAGCTGGTGAGCGAGGCCGCCCACCCCGAGGCCAACATCATCTTCGGTGCCGTGATCGACGACGCGCTGGGCGACGAGGTGCGGGTCACCGTCATCGCGGCAGGCTTCGACGGCGGCCAGCCCCCCGCCCGCCGCGACAACGTGATCGGCTCCTCCTCCGCCAAGCGAGAGGAGCCCGCCCCGGCGACCCGGCCGGAGCCGCCCCGCTCCCTCGGCGGACTCGGCACCGTGCCGCCGCGCGAGGAGTCCGCCCCGGCCGAGCCGGCCACTGCGGCGAGCGAGACCTCCCACCCGCAGACCCCGTCGCCGCAGGTGCCGCCGGCCCGTCCGTACGACAGCTCGGCGGAGGAACTGGACGTCCCGGACTTCCTGAAGTGATCTTGAAGTGATAGGGGAGCACAACAGAGTGAGCGGCGCCCACTTCGCCTTCACCGACCGGTGGGGCGGGGTGAGCGCCGCTCCGTACGACGAGCTCAATCTCGGCGGCGCGGTCGGTGACGACCCCGTCGCCGTCCGTACGAACCGGGAGCTCGCGGCCGGGCGGCTGGGCCTCGACCCGGGTCTCGTGGTCTGGATGAACCAGGTGCACGGCCGGGACGTCGCCGTCGTCGACGGACCCTGGACCGGTGCGGACGTCCCCGCCGTGGACGCGGTGGTCACCGCCAGGCGCGGACTCGCGCTCGCGGTCCTCACCGCCGACTGCACCCCGGTCCTGCTGGCCGACCCGGTCGCCGGAGTGGTGGGCGCGGCCCACGCCGGTCGTCCCGGGATGGTCGCCGGCGTGGTGCCCGCCACGGTCGAGGCGATGGTCGGCCTCGGCGCCGATCCGTCCCGTATCACCGCCCGTACCGGACCCGCGGTCTGCGGGCGGTGCTACGAAGTGCCCGAGGCGATGCGTGCGGAGGTCGCCGCGGCCGAGCCTGCCGCGTGGGCCGAGACCAGCTGGGGAACCCCGGCCGTGGACGTCACCGCCGGGGTCCACGCGCAGCTCGAAGCGCTCGGCGTGCGCGACCGGAGCGCGTCGCCGGTCTGCACACTGGAGTCGGGAGACCATTTCTCCTACCGACGCGACCGCACCACCGGGCGGCTCGCCGGATATGTCTGGCTGGACCGCGAAAGAGACGACGCATGACCGACCGCAGGACCGAACTCGCCGAGAACCTGGCGCGAGTGGAGGAACGTATCGCCTCCGCCTGTGCCGCGGCCGGACGCAAGCGGGAGGAGGTGACCCTGATCGTGGTCACCAAGACCTACCCCGCGAGCGACGTCCGTCTGCTGCACGAACTCGGTGTGCGGCACGTCGCCGAGAACAAGGACCAGGAAGCGGCCCCGAAGGCGGCCGCCTGCTCGGATCTGTCGTTCACCTGGCATTTCGTCGGTCAGCTTCAGACCAATAAGGCCCGCTCTGTTGCCGGTTATGCCGATATCGTGCAGTCGGTCGACCGGCTGAAGCTGGTGCGCGCCCTGTCCGCGGCGGCGGTCCGTGCCGAACGCGAGCTGGGCTGTCTCGTCCAGGTCGCCCTCGACGCGGAGTCGGGCCGGCAGGGCGACCGGGGCGGCGTCGCGCCGGACGGCATCGGGGAGTTGGCCGCCGCGGTGGACGAGGCCCCGGGGCTCCGGCTCGACGGACTGATGACGGTCGCCCCGCTGTCGGGCCCGTACGCCGGGCGTCAACAGGCCGCTTTCGAGCGGCTGATGGAATTCTCATCCCGCCTGCGCGCGGACCGTCCGGCTGCGAGCATGGTGTCAGCAGGGATGAGTGCGGACCTCGAGCAGGCCGTGGCGGCGGGAGCGACACACGTGCGCGTCGGTACGGCGGTACTCGGAGTCCGACCCCGGCTCGGGTAACGTCGCGAAGCAAGTCGGACCACAGCAGAAAATATGGTCATTTCCGTCGAAAGGCGGACAGACCGAGTGGATCGCGGGCACTTGGTGACGTAGCCGAACGAAGCCGATCCACCACAGAGCGGAGGACTCAGAGAATGGCCGGCGCGATGCGCAAGATGGCGGTCTACCTCGGCCTCGTGGAGGACGATGGGTACGACGGCCGGGGATTCGACCCCGACGACGACTTCGAACCCGAAATGGAGCCGGAGCCCGAGCGGGACCGTCGACGGCACCAGCCCCCGCATCAGGTGGAACGGGAGGAGCCGGTGCGCGTGGTCCAGCCCCCGGCGCCGCGCGAGTCCGCGCCGCGATCGGCCCACGGGTCCGCGCCGCTGTCCGCGCCCCTGGCTGCTTCGCTCCCCGCGGAATCGGGACGTCCGGCGCGAATCGCCCCCGTGGCATCCATCACACCTGAACGTCCCAGTCTGGAGAAGAACGCACCGGTGATCATGCCCAAGGTTGTGTCCGAGCGGGAGCCCTACCGCATCACAACTCTGCACCCGCGGACCTACAACGAGGCCCGTACCATCGGGGAACACTTCCGTGAGGGCACCCCGGTGATCATGAACCTGACCGAGATGGACGACACCGATGCGAAGCGACTTGTCGACTTTGCCGCGGGACTCGTCTTCGGTCTCCATGGCAGCATTGAGCGGGTGACTCAGAAAGTCTTCCTCCTCTCGCCTGCTAACGTCGATGTCACGGCGGAGGACAAGGCCCGCATCGCAGAGGGCGGGTTCTTCAACCAGAGCTAGAACGAGCCAGAACACGACCGAGGGAACGACCCGGCCGCAAGGCCGGACAACGAGAGCCAGGGGAGAGGGAAGCGCGGGATGAGCGTCGCACTGCAGGTGATCTACATCGCTCTGATGTGCTTCCTCATCGTGCTGATTTTCCGGCTGGTCATGGACTACGTCTTCCAGTTCGCCCGCTCGTGGCAACCGGGGAAGGCGATGGTGGTCGTCCTGGAGGCCACCTACACTGTCACCGATCCACCGCTCAAGCTTCTGCGGCGGTTCATCCCGCCGCTGCGTCTCGGGGGCGTGGCACTCGATCTGTCCTTCTTCGTTCTGATGATCATCGTCTACATCCTGATCTCCGTGGTGAGCAGCGCGGGGAGAGGGATGTGAACGATACGGTCTTGCCGACTGCCGACGACTACGTAGAGGTGAAGTAGAGATGCCGCTGACCCCCGAGGACGTGCGGAACAAGCAGTTCACGACCGTCCGCCTCCGAGAAGGCTATGACGAGGACGAGGTCGATGCCTTTCTCGATGAGGTCGAAGCCGAGCTGACGCGCCTCCTCCGAGAGAACGAGGACCTGCGCGCAAAGCTGGCGGCGGCGACCCGTGCGGCCGCGCAGAACCAGCAGCAGCAGGGCATGCGCAAGCCGCCGGAGCCGCAGGACGGCCGCGGTCCCGGTGCTCCCGTGCCCGCCGCCATATCCGGACCCCCGGTCCAGCAGCAGCCCCCGCAGATGGGTCCCCCCCAGCTGCCCGGTGGAGCTCCTCAGCTGCCGGCCGGTCCCGGTGGTCACGGTCCCCAGGGTCACCCGCAGGGTGGTCCGATGGGCCCCGGTCCGATGCAGGGCGGCCCCATGGGCGGTCCGATGGGCGGCCCCATGGGCGGTCACGGCGGCCCGCCGCTCCCGGGTCAGGGCCCTGGCGGTGACAGCGCCGCGCGCGTGCTGTCGCTGGCCCAGCAGACCGCCGACCAGGCGATCGCGGAGGCCCGTTCCGAGGCCAACAAGATCGTCGGTGAGGCCCGGTCCCGCGCCGAGGGCCTGGAGCGGGACGCCCGCGCCAAGGCCGACGCGCTGGAGCGGGACGCGCAGGAGAAGCACCGCGTCGCGATGGGCTCGCTGGAGTCCGCCCGCGCCACGCTGGAGCGCAAGGTCGAGGACCTGCGCGGCTTCGAGCGCGAGTACCGCACGCGTCTGAAGTCGTACCTGGAGAGCCAGCTGCGCCAGCTGGAGACCCAGGCCGACGACTCGCTGGCCCCGCCGCGTACCCCGGCGGCCGCGTCGCTGCCGCCGTCCCCGTCGATGGCCCCGGCCGGCGCCGGTGCGCCGTCCTTCGGCGGCAACCAGACGATGGGCGGCAACCAGGGCATGGGCGGCGGCCCGTCGTACGGCGGCCAGCAGCAGATGTCCCCGGCGATGACCCAGCCGATGGCACCGGTGCGGCCGCAGGGCGGTCCGCAGCCGATGCAGCAGGCGCCCTCGCCGATGCGCGGTTTCCTCATCGACGAGGACGACAACTGACGGCGGGCCACGGCGCGGAGCGCGCTTAGCCGTCGGCAGGCAAACGGGCCGGGCCCGGGACGATGTCCCGGGCCCGGCCCGTTTGCCTGCGCGCGCCGTGCCGACGGTGGGAAGTCGCGTTCCACGGCGCGGACACCCGAGCGGTCCGCGCCGTCTGCGCCGTTCGCGCCGTGCACCGGAGTGCCGCGGGAGCGCCGTACGGAGGTGTCGTCCGTGCCCGCCGTCCCGGTGGCACCGGCGGTCAACGCGCAAGGGCCCAGCCCCCGAAGGGGCCGGGCCCACGACGTGTCCCGCGGTGCGGGGGTTACGCCTTGCGGAGCCGGAACGTCAGGGACAGGCCCTCGTCCGTGAACGGGGAGCCGTACGCGTCGTCGCCCTCGCCCGTCGCGAAGTCCGTCGCGAGCACCTCGTCCGCGATCAGCCCGGAGTGGTCCGTGAGCGCCGAGGCGACCTCCGCGTCCGAGGACGACCAGCGCAGCGCGATGCGGTCCGCGACGTCCAGGCCGCTGTTCTTGCGCGCCTCCTGGATCAGCCGGATCGCGTCACGCGCGAGCCCCGCCCGCCGCAGCTCCGGGGTGATCTCCAGATCGAGCGCGACCGTGGCGCCCTGGTCGGAGGCGACCGACCAGCCCTCGCGCGGGGTCTCGGTGATGATGACCTCGTCCGGGGAGAGGGTCACCTCCTCGCCGTTGACCTCGATCACGGCCGAGCCGGACCTCAGCGCCAGTGACAGGGCGGCCGCGTCCGCCGCGGCCACGGCCTTCGCGACGTCCTGCACACCCTTGCCGAAACGCTTGCCCAGCGCCCGGAAGTTCGCCTTCGCCGTCGTGTCGACCAGCGATCCACCGACCTCGGACAGCGACGCCACGGAGGAGACGTTGAGCTCCTCGGTGATCTGCGCGTGCAGCTCGGGCGACAGGGACTCGAAGCCCGACGCCGCGACGAGCGCCCGCGACAGCGGCTGGCGCGTCTTCACGCCCGACTCCGCGCGGGTCGCACGGCCCAGCTCCACCAGCCGGCGGACCAGCGCCATCTGCTGGGACAGCTCCGGGTCGACGGCGGAGAGGTCGGCCTCCGGCCAGGTCGTGAGGTGCACGGACTCGGGGGCCTCCGGCGTGACCGGGACCACCAGGTCCTGCCACACGCGCTCCGTGATGAACGGGGTCAGCGGGGCCATCAGCCGGGTGACGGTCTCGATCACGTCGTGGAGCGTGCGCAGCGCGGCCGCGTCGCCCTGCCAGAACCGGCGGCGCGAGCGGCGGACGTACCAGTTCGACAGATCGTCCACGAAGGACGAGATCAGCTTGCCGGCGCGCTGGGTGTCGTACGCCTCCAGCGCCTGCGTCACCTGGTCGACCAGCGCGTGCAGCTCCGAGAGCAGCCAGCGGTCGAGCACCGTGCGGTCCGCCGGCGCGGGGTCGGAGGCCGACGGCGCCCAGCCCGAGGTGCGGGCGTACAGCGCCTGGAAGGCCACCGTGTTCCAGTAGGTGAGCAGCGTCTTGCGCACGACCTCCTGGATCGTGCCGTGCCCCACCCGGCGCGCCGCCCACGGCGAGCCGCCGGCAGCCATGAACCAGCGCACGGCGTCGGCGCCGTGCTGGTCCATGAGCGGGATCGGCTGCAGGATGTTGCCCAGGTGCTTGGACATCTTGCGGCCGTCCTCGGCGAGGATGTGGCCCAGGCAGACCACGTTCTCGTACGACGACCTGTCGAAGACCAGCGTGCCGACGGCCATCAGCGTGTAGAACCAGCCGCGGGTCTGGTCGATCGCCTCGGAGATGAACTGCGCCGGGTAGCGCTTCTCGAAGATCTCCTTGTTCCGGTACGGGTAGCCCCACTGCGCGAACGGCATGGAGCCCGAGTCGTACCAGGCGTCGATGACCTCGGGGACCCGCGTCGCCGTCGAGGAGCACTGCGGGCAGGCGAAGGTGACCGCGTCGATGAACGGGCGGTGCGGGTCCAGGCCCGACTGGTCCTCGCCGGTCAGCTCGCCCAGTTCGGCGAGCGAGCCGACGACGGTGAGGTGGTCCTCCTCGCACCGCCAGATGGGCAGTGGGGTGCCCCAGTAGCGGTTCCGCGACAGCGCCCAGTCGATGTTGTTGTTGAGCCAGTCGCCGTACCGGCCGTTCTTGACCGAGTCGGGGAACCAGTTGGTCTTCTCGTTCTCCTCGAGGAGGCGGTCCTTGATCGCGGTGGTGCGGATGTACCACGACGGCTGCGCGTAGTAGAGCAGCGCCGTGTGGCAGCGCCAGCAGTGCGGGTAGCTGTGCTCGTACGGGACGTGCCGGAAGAGCAGTCCGCGGGCGTCCAGGTCCTGGGTGAGCGCCTCGTCGGCCTTCTTGAAGAAGACACCGCCGACCAGCGGCACGTCCTCCTCGAAGGTGCCGTCGGGGCGGACCGGGTTCACCACGGGGAGCCCGTACGCGCGGCAGACCTTGAGGTCGTCCTCACCGAAGGCGGGGGACTGGTGGACGAGACCCGTGCCGTCCTCCGTCGTCACGTACTCGGCGTTGACCACGAAGTGCGCAGGGGCCGGGAACTCGACGAGCTCGAACGGCCGGCGGTAGCCCCAGCGCTCCATCTCGGCGCCCGAGAAGGTCTGCCCGGTGGCCTCCCAGCCTTCGCCGAGGGCCTTCTCCAGCAGCGGCTCGGCGACGACGAGCTTCTCCTCGCCGTTCGAGGCCACCACGTAGGTGACCCCGGGGTGCGCGGCCACCGCGGTGTTGGACACCAGGGTCCACGGGGTCGTCGTCCACACCAGCAGCGAGGCCTCTCCCGCGAGCGGGCCGGAGGTCAGGGGGAAGCGGACGAAGACGGAGGGGTCGACGACGGTCTCGTAGCCCTGCGCCAGCTCGTGGTCGGACAGTCCGGTGCCGCAGCGCGGGCACCAGGGCGCGACACGGTGGTCCTGGACCAGCAGGCCCTTGCCGAAGATCTCCTTCAGGGACCACCACACGGACTCGATGTACTCGGGGTCCATGGTCCGGTACGCCTCGTCGAGGTCGACCCAGTAGCCCATGCGGGTCGTGAGCTCGGCGAAGGCGTCGGTGTGGCGCGTCACGGACTCGCGGCACTTCGCGTTGAACTCCGCGATGCCGTACGCCTCGATGTCCTTCTTGCCGTTGAAGCCGAGCTCCTTCTCGACGGCGAGCTCGACCGGCAGACCGTGGCAGTCCCAGCCGGCCTTGCGGGCCACGTGGTAGCCCCGCATGGTCCGGAAGCGCGGGAAGACGTCCTTGAAGACGCGGGCCTCGATGTGGTGGGCGCCGGGCATGCCGTTGGCGGTGGGCGGGCCCTCGTAGAAGACCCACTCGGGGCGGCCCTCGGACTGCTCGAGGCTCTTCGCGAAGACCTTGTTCTCGCGCCAGAAGTCGAGCACGGCGTGCTCGAGCGCGGGCAGGTCGACCTGGGCGGGCACCTGGCGGTACTGCGGCGGCGTCATGTACGGGCTCCTCCAACGGAGTGTGTCTCTTCCGTCGGAGGGACGAGAGCCGATGCGCGCTCCCGCGGTACCACCCTCCTTGGCCCTCCGGCGCACGGCCGGGGAGCCCCCTCATTGGGGTCGCGATGCCGGTTCTACTGGCCCTGGGTTGCCCGTGGGCGTTCTTCCGGCGGCTCCGGGGTGATCCTTCGCACCGCGCTCGCCCCCGGGCTCTCACCGTCCCCGGGTCGCTCATGGCTGCGTACGACGCTACTCGTCCCCATCCACGCCTTTCGCTTCGCCCAGTGTACGGGCCCGGGCGTGTGGCGGCCGACCGGATTTCCCCGCCGCCGCACGGTCGGCGACCGGGCCTGCGACCGGGCCGCGCATGACCCGAATGGCCACACGGGGGCGGGTGGGTCCCGGCGGCGCCCGCCCGGCGGATTAGGGGGCGGGGAGCTGGGCACAACGGATGCAGGCTCGCGTTGGGGAAGGCGCGGGGCGGGCCGGACAGGCGGCGTGCCCCGTTGCCGCGGCGCTGGGGTCGATTTATCGTCCCAGCACGATTCGCGAGCAAGATCACAATATGTGAAGGGGCCGCGGCCATGGTGGCGAAGAAGACCGCCGTGAAGAAGACGGCGTCAGCGAGGTCCACCGCCGCTGCGGGGGCGGCGGCCAAGCAGACGAACGGGAAGAAGAGCGTCGTCGCGAAGAAGACCACCAGGAGGGTGACGAAGACCGTCGCCTCCGGCGCGAACGCGCACGACGCGGACGGGACCAGGGCCGCGGAGCCCGCGCGGAAGGCCGCGCGGAGGAGCACGGCGGCCGCGGCCAAGCGGTCCGCCACGGCCCGGTCGGCCGGCACGGGGAGGACCGCGGCGGCGCGGAGCCCGAAGGGCCGTGCTCGGGATCACCCGGCGGAGGAGCCGGCCGAGCGGACCGGCGGCGCGTCCGGTGAGCCGGCGAAGGAGCCGGCCCGGAAGGCCGCGAGGAAGGCGACGGCCCGGGCCGCCGCCGCGACGGCGGCCGCAGGCACCGCGACGGCCCCGGACGCGGGGGCGACGGCGCCGGACGCCCGCTCGGGGGCCAAGGACGCGGGCAGGACCGCGGGCGGGGGAACGGGCGCAGGCAGGACCACCGACGGCAGGAAGACCGCCGCTGCCTCGAAGAAGAGCGCGGCCGCGAGGAAGTCCGCGGCCGGCAAGGAGGCGGCGGGGCGCTCGGCGGCGGCTGCCGCGAAGGCGCCGGGCAGGAAGGCGGCTGCGAAGGCAGGCGCCGGGAAGGCCGCCAGGGCGGCCAAGGGAGCGGTCGAGGCCGCGGAGCAGACGGGAGCCAGGACGGTGGCAGCCAAGAAGAGCGCGGGCGGGTCCGGTACGGCCACGAAGGACACCGCCTCGCCGGTGCCGCAGGCCCGTGTCGCCGCAGCACCGGGAGACCTCGCCGTCCGGCCGGGGGAGGACCCCTGGACGCCGGAGGAGGTCGCCGAGGCCCGCGCCGAGCTGGAGAGCGAGCTGGCCCGGCTGCAGGCCGAGATCAGCCACTCCGAGGAGGCGCTGACCGGTCTGATGCGGGACTCCGGGGACGGCGCGGGGGACGACCAGGCCGACACCGGCACCAAGAACATCACCCGGGAGCACGAGATGGCGCTGGCCGCCAACTCCCGCGAGATGGTCGAGCAGACCGAGCGGGCCCTGCACCGTCTGGACGCCGGTACCTACGGCCTCTGCGAGGTGTGCGGGAACCCGATCGGGAAGGCCCGGATGCAGGCGTTCCCCCGGGCGACCCTGTGCGTGGAGGACAAGCAGAAGCAGGAGCGCCGGGGCTGACCCCGCGGCACCGGCTCCGGGCAGCGGTGTCCGGAGCCGGGCCCGCACGGGTGTGCCGTACCCTCGTGACCAGTCAGCACCTAGGTTGAGGGACTCACGTGGCAGAGGCGGAGCGCATCATCGGTACGCCGGACGTAGACGACGAGGCCGCGGCTCCCGCCGAGCGGCCCAGGGGCAGTCGCCGGATCTTCGCCCTGTTCGCCGTGGCCGCGGTGGCCTACGTGCTGGACCTCGCCAGCAAGATGCTGGTCGTCGCGAAGCTCGAGCACCGGGAACCGATCCAGGTCATCGGCGACTGGCTGAGGTTCGAGGCGGTCCGCAACCCGGGTGCCGCCTTCGGCTTCGGCGAGGCGTTCACGATCATCTTCACGATCATCGCGGCCGCGGTGATCGTGGTGATCGCACGGCTCGCCCGCAAGCTCTACAGCCTGCCGTGGGCCATCGCGCTCGGCATGCTGCTGGGCGGGGCGCTCGGCAACCTCACGGACCGGATCTTCCGTGCGCCGGGGGTCTTCGAGGGCGCGGTCGTCGACTTCATCGCGCCGAAGCACTTCGCCGTGTTCAACCTGGCGGACTCGGCGATCGTGTGCGGCGGCATCCTGATCGTGATCCTGTCCTTCAAGGGCCTGGACCCGGACGGCACCGTCCACAAGGACTGAGCCGGTCCGGCCGGCCCGGGGCCCGGCGAGCGTCCGGGCGGGGCCGCCACGGCCGCGGCACGGGCGGGCAACGACCCGGGGCGCGAACCCCGGCGGACGGGCCCCGGGACCGGTCGTCCACAGGCGGGCCCGGTCACAGGTACCGACAAGGCATACTCGACGGGTGAGCACGATTCCCGAAACCCGCACCCTGCCCGTACCCGACGGCCTCGAGGGCGAGCGCGTCGACGCCGCCATATCGCGCATGTTCGGCTTCTCCCGGACGAAGGCCGCCGAGCTCGCGGCCGCGGGCAAGGTCCAGGTCGACGGCTCGGTCGTGGGGAAGTCCGAGCGCGTGCGGGGCGGGGCCTGGCTCGAGGTCGAGATGCCGCAGGCGCCCGCTCCGGTGCAGGTCGTCGCCGAGCCGGTCGAGGGCATGGAGATCGTGCACGACGACGACGACATCGTCGTGATCGTGAAGCCGGTCGGCGTCGCTGCCCACCCGAGCCCCGGCTGGACCGGGCCGACGGTGATCGGCGGACTGGCCGCGGCCGGGTACCGGATCTCGACGTCGGGCGCCGCGGAGCGGCAGGGCATCGTCCACCGGCTGGACGTCGGCACGTCCGGGCTGATGGTGGTCGCCAAGTCGGAGCGTGCCTACTCCCTGCTGAAGCAGCAGTTCCGGGAGCGCACGGTCGACAAGCGGTACCACGCCCTGGTGCAGGGCCACCCGGACCCGCTGAGCGGCACGATCGACGCGCCCATCGGCCGCCACCCGCAGCACGACTACAAGTGGGCCGTGACCGCGGAGGGCAAGCCCTCCGTCACGCACTACGACCTGATGGAGGCGTTCCGCGCCGCGTCGCTGCTGGACATCAAGCTGGAGACGGGCCGTACGCACCAGATCCGGGTGCACATGTCCGCCCATCGGCACCCCTGCGTCGGTGACCTCACGTACGGCGCCGACCCGACGATGGCGCGGCGGCTGGGGCTGACCCGGCAGTGGCTGCACGCGGTGCGCCTGGGCTTCGAGCACCCCGCGGACGGTCAGTGGGTCGAGTTCGCCAGCGACTATCCCGACGACCTGCAGGCGGCGCTGGACCGGATCGCGGCGGAGAGCGCGTGAGCGGGCACGCGGAGCGCCCGCTGGACGACGTCGCCCCGGACGGCTACGTCGTCCGCGAGGCGACGGATCCCGCGGACCGTGAGGCGTGCTTCACGGTGCGCAAGGAGGTCTTCGTCGTCGAGCAGCAGGTGCCGCAGGAGATCGAGTACGACGCGTACGACGCCGAGGGCGCGGACACGATCCACGTGCTGGCCGTCGGCCCGGAGGGCCCGCTGGGCACCGGCCGTCTGCTGTACGGCCCCGCGGCGGCGGGCAAGACCGGCGGCGACCCGTCGGTCGGCTCCCTGGGGCGTCTCGCGGTGACCCGTGCCGCGCGCGGCCGAGGCGTCGGGGCGGCGCTCGTCCGCGCGATCGAGTCCGCGGCCCGTGGGCGCGGCCTCACCGCGGTCGACCTGCACGCGCAGACCCACGCGCTCCCGTTCTACGAGCGCCTGGGATACGAGGCCTACGGCCCCGAATTCCCGGACGCGGGCATCCCCCACCGCGCGATGCGCCGGGCGCTCTGACCGACGGCTGACAGACGGCCGACCGACGGCCGTCCCGCGGTCATGCCGCCGCCATACCGCGGGACGCGCACCCTGTCCGGCGGACACTGCCCGGGCGCCGCACGACGCGCACGTCCCGAGCGGCGCCGCTCGGGAGGTGTCCGGCCGTGCCCGCGCCGCTCGGGAGGTGTCCGGCCGTGCCCGCGCCGCTCGGGAGGTGTCCGGCCGTCTCCGCGCCGCTCGGGCCGTGCCCGGCCGTCTCCGCGCCGCTCGGGAGGTGTCCGGCCGTGCCCGCGCCGCTCGGGAGGTGCCCGGCCGTGCCCGCGCCGACTGGCCCGGACTTCCGGGTCGCCCGCGGAGATCCGGCCCGTCTGACGGGCGCGAGCCGCGTGCGTAGCTGCGCCGCGCCCGCCGGTCGTTGCTGCAGCCCGCCCCCGCCCCCGGCGCCGCGCCCGCGGCCGTCGGCGCAGTCCGCCCCGGACGCCCCCGTGCCCGGTGTGCCGGCGCTTCCGACGGGTGTTCAGCAGGCCGGTCACGCGGGCCTGTGCGAATGAATCGGGAGAAGCACATGGCACGCTGGACGCGGTGATCGTCGGACCGTCGACCGGCTAGGGGTGCTCGTGGACCAACTGGCGCTGCTGTTCGTGCTGTTGCTGGGGGCCGTGATCACCGTGCCGCTCGGGGAGCGGCTCGGGCTGCCCGCGCCGGTGCTGATGACGCTCGTCGGTGGCGTCCTGGCCCTGCTGCCCTTCGTGCCGAACGTCACCCTCCCGCCCGAGCTCATCCTTCCGTTGCTGCTCCCGCCCCTGCTGTACGCCGCCGTGCAGCGCACGTCCTGGCGGCAGTTCACCGCCAACGTCCGGCCGATCTTCCTGCTCGCCGTCGCCCTCGTCTTCGTCACGACCGCGGCCGTCGCGGCCGTCGCGCACGCGGTCGTCCCCGGCCTGCCGATCGCCGCGGCGGTGGTCCTGGGCGCACTCGTGGCCCCGCCGGACCCGGTCGCCGCGACCGCCGTGGCGGGCTCCCTCGGTCTGCCCCGCAGGCTCGTGTCGATCCTGGAGGGCGAGGGGCTGTTCAACGACGTGACCGCGATCGTGCTGTACCACGTGGCGATCGGAGCGGTCGTCAGCGGCACGTTCTCGTGGCCCCGGGCCGCCCGTGAACTCGTGCTCTCCGCCGTCGTCGCCGTGGCGGTCGGACTCGCGCTCGGCTGGCTGTCCAAGCGGCTGATGGGCCTGCTCGGCGATCCGACCCTGCAGATCGGGCTCACCCTGCTCGTGCCGTTCGTCAGTTATGTGCTCGCCGAGGACCTGCTCGGCTCCGGCGTGCTCGCCGTGCTGGTCACCGCCCTGTACCTCGCCGAGCACGCCGTCGACGCCGACGACGTCCTCTGGCGGCTCGCGGGCAACACCTTCTGGCAGGTCGTGGACACCCTCGTGACCGGTGTCGCCTTCGGCCTCATCGGGCTGGAACTCCACCACGTCTTCGGCACCGCCGACGGCCGGGGCGGCCTGCTGGTGATGTGGTCCGGCCTCGTCGTCGCCACCGTCATCGGCGTACGGCTGCTGTATCTGCTCCCCGCCACCTGGCTGACCAAGCGGCTCCACAAACGGCGCGACTACGACGAGGAGATCCCGGTCGGCTGGCGCGAGACCGTGGTCATGTGGTGGTCCGGGATGCGGGGGGTCGCCTCGGTCGCGCTGGCCCTGGCGATCCCGCTGCGCACGGCGGACGGGGCGCCGTTCCCGGGTCGGGACGTGATCATCTTCATCGCCTTCGCGGTGATCATGGCGACCCTGGTCCTCCAGGGACTCACCCTGCCCTGGCTTGTGAAGCGGCTCGGCGTACGGGCCGACACCGACGCCGAACGGGCCCTGGAACGCGACCTCGCGCTGCGCGCGGCCAAGGCGGCCAAGCACCGGCTGAAGGAGATCGAACAGGTCGAGGAGCTGCCGGAGGACCTCGCGGAACGGTTGCAGCGCGCGGCGTACGACATCGGCACCCGGATCAGTCCGGACATCGTCGACGAGGAGCGCCGGGACTGGTTCGCCCGGCGGGCGGGCCGGCAGCGGACGCTCCAGCGGGTGCAGCGCGAGATGCTGTCGGCCGCCCGGCACGAGGTGCTCGCCGCGCGCAGCGAGCCGGGCACGGATCCCGAGGTCGTCGACCGCGTCCTGCTGCACCTGGACGTCCGCAGTCTGCGCTGAGGGTCCGCGCGTGGCGCGGTGTCCCGAAGCGGGGCGCGCGGGGCGGTTTCGGACCGGCTCCGGGCGGGTGGGCGGTCGTAGGATCGCCGCATGGCGCGCACCGTGGTGATCAGTGGCGGGGGTACGGGAATCGGGCTCGCGACGGCGGAGGTGTTCGCCGCGGACGGCGAGCAGGTACTGCTGCTCGGTCGGCGCGAGGAGGTGCTCGCACGGGCGGCCGAGCGGATTCCCGGCGCACGCTACTGCGCGGTGGACCTGGGCGAACCCCAAGGCGCCCGCCGGGCCGCGGAGTTCGCGGCGCGGGAGTACGGCACCGTGGACGTGCTCGTCCACAGCGCGGGCGGCAACGGCCGGCTGGAGAGCCCGCCCGGGTTCGAGGACCCGCTGGAGGCGGTCGCCCACGACTGGACCCTCAACTTCCGTCTCAACACCCTCACTGCGGTGCTCCTCACCGAGGCCCTGGAGGACCATCTGGCGACGCCCGGCGGCCGCGTGCTCTTCCTCAGCTCCATCGCGGCGTACCGGGGATCCGGCTCGGGTGCGTACGCGGCAGCCAAGGCCGCCCTGCACCCGTACGCGCACGACCTGGCCCGCCGCCTCGGGCCGCGCGGCATCACCGTGAACGTGGTGGCGCCCGGATACGTCGAGGAGACCGGCTTCTTCGGCGACGGGATCGGGGAGGACCGCCGCCGCCAGCTCGTCGCCGAGACGTCCACGGGCCGGGCGGGCCACCCCGGTGACGTGGCCCAGACCCTCCGCTGGCTCGCCTCCCACGCGGCGGCCCACATCACGTCCCAGGTCATCCAGGTCAACGGCGGTGCGGAGCGCGGCCACTAGGCCGTGTCCGACACATCCCGGGCGGAGCCCCGGTCAGCCGCGGCCGGTCCGCTGGGCCGGGGTGTCCGGCTGGGTGTGCCTGGCGGGCGGAGGGACCGCCTGGGACGTGGCGATCCTCGGGAGCGCGTGCGGGTGGTGGTCGCACAGCCAGGCGATCAGCTGCTCCCGCACCGCGCACCGCACCGTCCAGATGTCGTCCGCGTCCTTCGCGGTGACGACGGCGCGGACCACCATCGTGCTGGGCGTGGTGTCCGTGACCGCGAGCGACCAGTCGCGGCCGTCCCAGGCCGGGCACTCGCGCAGGATGTCGTGGACCTTCTCGCGCATCTCGTGGACCGGCGCCGTGTGGTCGAGATGGAAGAAGACGGTCCCGGTCATCTGCACGCCGCCGCGGGACCAGTTCTCGAACGGCTTGCTGGTGAAGTACGACACCGGCATCGTGATGCGCCGTTCGTCCCACGTCCGCACCGCGAGGAAGGTGAGTGTCACCTCCTCCACCGTGCCCCACTCGCCGTCCACGACGACGGTGTCCCCGATGCGGACCATGTCGCCGAAGGCGATCTGGAAGCCTGCGAACAGATTGCCCAGCGTGGACTGGGCCGCGACACCGGCGACGATGCCGAGGACACCGGCGGAGGCCAGCAGAGAGGCCCCCAGCTTGTCCATCCCCGGGAAGGTCAGCAGCATCGACGCGAAGGCCACCACGGCGACGAGGGCGGTGACGATCCGCTGGACCAGCGCGACCTGGGTGCGGACGCGGCGGACCCGCGCGAGGTCCCGGGAGGTGGCCGCGAAGCGGGAGTACGAGGCCTCCACGACCGCCGCGGCGATCCGCACCACCAGCCAGGCCGATGCGGCGATGAGGACGAGTGTCAGGACATGGCCGATGAGGGCCTCGTTCCGTTCGACGACCGCGATGGCGGTCTCCGTGTAGGTCCCCCGCAGCAGCGCGGTGAGCACCACCACCTGCAACGGCACCCGGCAGCGGCGCAGCAGCCCCCACAGCGGGGTCTCGCTGTGGCGGGCGTCCGCGCGGCGGAGCAGCAGATCGGCGAGCCACCCCAGCAGCAGCGTGAGCAGGACCGAGCCGACGAGGACGATCAACGGACGCAGCACGTTCTCCATGCCTTCGAACGTAACCTGACCGCATGGACATCATGCTTTTCCATTCGGTACACGGCCTGCGCCCCGCCGTTCTCGCCGCCGCGGAGCGGCTGCGAGCGGCAGGCCACACGGTGTGGACCCCGGACCTGTTCGACGGCCGGGTGTACGACTCCGTGGAGGAGGGCAGGGCGTACAAGGACGAGGTCGGAGTGGACGAGCTGCTGAAGCGGGCGATCGCGGCCGCCGCACCGCACTCGGAGCGCGGGCTCGTCTACGCGGGGTTCTCCCTGGGTGCGGCCGTCGCCCAGAACCTGGCGCTCGGTGACGAGAAGGCACGCGGCCTCCTGCTGCTGCACGGCACCTCGGACATCGCGGAGAACGCGCGGGCCGAGGACCTGCCCGTGCAGCTCCACGTCGCCGACCCCGACCCCTTCGAGCCGCACGACTGGCTCACCGCCTGGTACCTGCAGATGGGCAGGGCGGGAGCGGACGTCGAGGTCCACCGCTACCCCGGCGCGGGGCACCTGTTCACGGACCCCGAACTCCCCGACTGGGACGAGGAGGCGGCCGGGCAGACGTGGCGTGTCGCCCTCGGCTTCCTCGACACGCTCGGGGAGGACGGGGACGCGGACCAGCCGCGACCGGGAGGGGACGCGGCCCGGGGCGGGTTGCGCAAGTAGCTCCGTCCGCCCGCAGGGCGGGGCCTTCGGCGTCCGGTGTGTGATCGCACGGCGGAGGATCCTCCTCGTACCGGACGTACGTGGACGACTCCGACAACGCAGCGAGCGTGCGTGCCCGACGTCGCGTGCCGGGAGTGACTTTCGCCACACGCCTAGCCGCGACGGCAGCGCCCCGACGGGTTGTCCGCAGGAGGACGGCACTGCAGCGCCGAGTCCGCCGCGCGCCCGCTCAGATAGCGGCCGAAGCAGCTGTTGGCCGTCGTGCGGCCGCGTTCGGCGCAGAACCTGAGCGCGGCCCGCCCGTCGTCGAACGGCCCGTCGGCGTAGATGACCCAGTAGCCGGGGCGCAGCGACGCGTGGTCGTCGCTGCGCAGGAACCGGGCCTCGGGGACCGTCTGGCGGATCCGGGCGAGCCGGACGTCGCGGGCCTCGGTGCCGGAGCCGACGGGCTCGGAGAAGAGCTGAGCGATCCAGCGGCCCGACGACGGCGGGGGCGCGGGGGGATCGGCCGGAGTGCCGGGGGTCGCCGACGCGGTGACGGTCACCGTGGCCGCCGGGGTCGTGCCCGGATCCGGCGCAGGGCTGGACACGGCCGTCGCGGAGGCCGAGACCGCAGGGCCCGACGGCCCGCCGGAGCCCTTCGCGCCGTCCGTGGTCCGTCCTCCGGGGTCCCGCAGCGCCAGCGCGACGGCGGTGGCGGCCGTGAGCGCGACGGCCACCGCGATCACGGCGACGACGAGGGGCGTACGGTTCGCCCGCCGGCTCTCCGGGAGCCGCGGGGGCGGCTGGGGCGCGGTCGGCCGCGGGCTGTCCAGCAGGGTCGGCACCGGCGGAACCGGTCCGGGCGCCGGCGGCGGTGCCGCCGTGGTCATCGTGGGCTGCGCCCAGTACGGGGCCCTGCCCGCCTCGACCTGCGCCAGCATCGCGTCCAGCCGCGCCGCGTCGGGCCGGGCCGCCGGATCCCGTACGAGCAGGGCCTGGAGCACGGGTGCGAGCGGCCCGGAACGCACGGGCGGCGGCACCGGTTCGTCGAGCACGGCCGCCAGTGTGGCCAGGGTCGTCGGCCGCCGCAGCGGGCTGACACCCTCCACGCCCACGTACAGCACCAGCCCCAGCGACCACAGGTCGGACGCCGGGTCGTCGTCGCGGCCGCGGACGCGTTCGGGCGCCATGTACTCGGGCGAGCCGATCAGTTCGCCCGTGGCGGTCAGCGAGGTCGAGCCCTGGAGCGCCGCGATCCCGAAGTCGGTGAGCACGGCGGCGGCACCGCCGGGGCCGGCCGAACCGTCGGGCCGCAGCAGGACGTTGGCGGGCTTGACGTCCCGGTGCTGGATGCCGGCGGCGTGCGCGGCGATCAGCGCGGAGAGCACCTGGCGGCCGATGCGGGCCGCCTCCGGCGGGGTAAGCGGCCCCCGGGCGAGCCTGTCCTGGAGCGAGCCCCCGGGCACCAGCTCCATCACGATCCACGGATGCGGCTCCGCGTCGACGATGTGATGGACCGTCACCACGTGGGGGTGGCTGAGCCGGGCGAGCGCGCGGGCCTCGCGCAGCACACGCTCGCGCACGGCCTCGGAAGCGGAGGCGTCGGGTCTGACCGCCTTCAGGGCGACTTCCCGGTGGAGCACGGTGTCGCGGGCCCGCCACACCGTGCCCATGCCTCCGCTGCCGAGCCGTTCGATCAGCTCGAACCGCCCGTCGACCAGTTCCCCCGGCGCATTCATGGCGCCAGGTTAGAGGAACCGTCTCGTGGGGTGGGGCCTCAGCGCACCGGCTGGTTGACGCGCTCGACCTTCTGCGTTCCGTTCAGCGTCCGGTACGAGCGCGCCCAGGAGGCGGTCGCGTCCGGACGTGTCTTGTCGGAGAGGGTGTAGTAGTCCATCTGCGACCGTTCGGCGGTCACGTCGAGGACGCCGTAGCCGTGGTGGTCCATGTCGAGCCATTTCACATGGCGGTTCGCGGCCTTGACGGCGGTGGCCGCGACCACGGACAGCGTGCCGGGGGCGACGTGCAGGAGGTCGTCCAGGTTGTCGGAACTCACCGACGTGACCACGAACTCGGTCGCGGCCGACTGCGACAGCGGGTACGTCGCCGCCTTCACCGGCACGTCGTTGGCCCACGCCATGTGGATGTCGCCGGTGAGGAAGACGGTGTTCCTGATCCCCCGGTCCGTCAGGTGCTTCAGCAGCTCCTTGCGGTCGTCCGTGTAGCCGTCCCACTGGTCCACGTTGACGGCGAGCCCCTCCTTGGGCAGGCCGAGCAGCTCGGCGATCGGCCCCAGCAGATGGGCGGGTACGGAACCGAAGGCCACCGGCGAGATCATCACCGAGGTGCCGACGAGCTTCCACGTCGCGTCCGAGGACGCCAGGCCGGACTTGAGCCAGTCGAGCTGGGCGCGGCCCGTGATCGTGCGCTCCGGGTCGTCGACCTTGCCGCTGCCCACGGACGCCTGCTCGGAACGGAACGAGCGCAGGTCCAGCAGATGGAGATCGGCCAGTTTGCCGAAGCGCAGCCGGCGGTAGACCGTGCCCTCCGTGGAGGTGCGCACGGGCATCCACTCGAAGTAGGCCCGCTTGGCGGCCGCGGCGCGGGCCGCGTAGTCGCCCTCGGTGCCGGGGGTGTGGTTCTCCGCGCCCCCCGCCCAGGCGTCGTTGGCGATCTCGTGGTCGTCCCAGATCGCGACGAGCGGATGGGCGGCGTGCAGTGCCTGCAGGTCGGCGTCGGTCTTGTACTTGCCGTGCCGGGTCCGGTAGTCGGCGAGCGTCGTGATCTCGTGCGCGGGTTCGTGCCGGCGCACGACGTACTCGTCGGCCGGGTAGCCGCCGGTGCCGTACTCGTAGATGTAGTCGCCGAGGTGCAGGATCGCGTCCAGGTCGGCGCGGGCCGCGAGATGGCGGTACGCGGCGAAGTACCCGGACTCCCAGTTGGCGCAGGACACCACGCCGAAGCGCACCCCGGGCGCGGCGGCGTCGGCGGCGGGCGCGGTGCGGGTGCGGCCGGTGGCCGACACGGTGCCGCCGGAGGCGAAGCGGAAGAAGTAGGCGGTGGCCGGGCGCAGCCCCCGGACGTCGACCTTGACGGTGTGGTCGGTGGCCGCGGTGGCGGTGGTCAGCCCGCCGGCGACGACCTTGGTGAAGTCCTTGTCCTCGGCGATCTCCCAACCCACCTCGGTGGCGGGCCCCTTGCCGGAGCCGGGCAGTGCGTCGGGGGCCGGGGTGACCCGGGTCCACAGCAGGACGCCATCGGGGAGGGGATCGCCCGAGGCGATCCCGTGGAGGAAGGCCGTGCCCTGTTCGGCGGCGACGGCGGGAGACGCGGCCGCGAGCGCGGGTGCGGCGGCGGCGGTGGCGACAGCGGTGGCGGCAGCGGCTTTGACGACCGAGCGGCGGCTGGGAGTTGAGGTGAGTCTACTGGTCACGGCCGGTCAGACTACTGACCGGTAAGGCGAACGGGCAGGCGAATTCAGGAAGTTCGTCTGCGCGTTTTCGATTGTCCGCCCGCTGTTGCCTGACGCCATGTCAGTCACGGCGGGGCGGCGGGCTCCCCGCGGGAAGCGACGGGGTCGGGCGACACCGCCCCCGGTGCCGCGGAACCTCTCGCGGCACGCCGGCCTCCGGCGGCCGGCACCGGGGCCGGAAACGGCGAGTGGGCCGTCCGCCGGGGGACTCCCGGCGCACGGCCCACTTCGGGGACCGGCTCGGTGAGCCGGCGGCCCCGGGTCTCAGCCCTTGAGCGCCTTGTCGACCGCGGCGTTGAACTGCTCCACCGTCATCGGGGCGTTGTCACTGCCCTCCGCGACGACCTTCTTGCCGTCCATCTTCAGCGTCGGCGTGCCGCTCACCCCGCTGTCGTCGAAGGTCTTCGACATCTTCAGCGCCCAGGGGTCGAAGGTGCCGTTCTCGACGTTCTTCTTGAATTCGGCGTTGTTCTTGAGGGCGTCCACGGAGCCGGCGACCTCCAGCAGGTACGCGTCCTCGGCGAACTTGTCGTCGCTCTCCTGCGGGTGGAAGTTCGCGGAGTAGAGGGCCGCCTTGTAGTCCATGAAGGCCTCGGGGCTCACGTCGAGCGCGGCGCCGAGGGCGGAGAGGGCGTTCTTCGACCCCTCGCCGTTGTCGCTGTTGTCGATGAACGTCGCGCCGATGTACTTCAGCTTGTACTTGCCCGCGTCCACGTCCTTCTTCACGGTCTCGCCGACCGCCTGCTCGAACGTCGCGCAGATCGGGCAGCGCGAGTCCTCGTAGACCTCGAGGGTCTTCTTCGCCGCCGGCTTGCCGATGACGACGGTGGTGCCGTTCTCGCCCTGGGTGTTCTTGGGCTTGACGACCTTCGCGTCCTTGGCCGCCTCCCAGGCCGTGGGCTTGTTGGCCTGCATGACGGCGTAGCCGATGCCGCCGGCGGCAGCCAGGACCGCGACCGTCGAGACGGCGACGACGAGCTGCCGCCTGATCTTGTCCTTCCTGGCCTGGCGCTCGCGCTCCAGACGCAGACGCTCGCGGGCGGCGGCCTTGTTGGCGCGGCTGTTGCGTGCACTCATGATCGTTTGCTCCGTGGGAAAAGGGTGGGGAAGAGGTCGGTCGGGGACGTGCCGGGCTCAGGCGTGAGCCGGAGCGAGCAGCGGTGGTCCCCTCCGTCGCACGGAGTGCACGAAGTGACGGGTGCGGGCGGTGTGCGGGCGGGCCGGCACCCGCGCCGAGGCGTGGGCGGCGGCCGCCCTGCGGTGGACGACGGCGACGGCGACCAGCAGGGGCCGGAACGCGGCCAGGGCCGCCGTGCGGAGCAGGCCCGCGAGGGCCGACTCGCCGTGGCGCAGCCACGCCGCGGCGAGCAGCCCGACCGAGACGTGTGCCGCGAGCAGCAGCCAGGGCACGTACGGATCCGGGGAGTCGACCAGGGCCGCGAGCCGGCCGTCGGCCGCGGCCACACCGGGCAGCTGCGCCCCGGTGCTTCCCGCGCACAGCACATCCACCCCGACAGCGCGGAGGGAACCGGCGACCGGTCCGCCCGCGGCGCCGTAACAGACGTGCTGACCGGCGGTGAAGACCGTGTCAGCGGCCAGCTCCAGGGGCACCAGCGCGGCCGCGATCGGCCCGTACCCCCGCTCCCGGCCGGCCAGCGCGTACGTGACCAGGAACACTCCGCCGGCGACCGCCGCGACGGTGGGCAGCGGCAGCGGCACCCGGGAGAGCAGCACGTGGGAGGCCACGGACAGCGTCACGACGAATGCCGTGAAAACCGCCGCCCGCAGCCCCCTGAGCCGGGTCTCGCCCATGTGCACGGGGCTCCTGACTGGTGGACGTCCGAACTGCCGGCTCCCCGCGAGCGCCCGCGGAGGAGAATCCGGCATCGTCTGGAGTGTGCCATGCCGTCCGGTAAGGGACCGCTAAGGATCCGGCCTCCTCGGCCGCGCGGGCAGCCGCGCGCCGGGGTACCGCGTGATCAACGCCACCCAGGGCCGGACCGTCCCCGGGTCCGGCCCTTCCGCACGCTCCCGTCGGCTACAGCCCGGGGATCCGGCCGTTGCGGAACAGGTCCACGAAGATCTGGTGGTCGGCGCGGGCCCGGGCGCCGTAGTCGTGCGCGAAGTCCACCAGCAGGTCCCCGAAGCCGTCCTCGTCCGCCGCGATCGCCGCGTCGATGGCCCGCTCGGTGGAGAAGGGCACCAGTGAGTGGCCGCTCTCGTCGTCCGCCGCCGCGTGCATGGTCGCCGTCGCGCGGCCGAGGTCGGCGACGACGGCGGCGATCTCCTCCGGGTCGTCGATGTCCGACCAGTCCAGGTCCACCGCGTACGGGGAGACCTCCGCGACCAGCTGGCCCGTGTTGTCGAGCTCCGTCCAGCCCAGCCACGGGTCGGCGTGCGCCTGCAGGGCGCGCTGCGAGATCACCGTGCGGTGCCCCTCGTGCTGGAAGTACCCCCGCACCCGCTCGTCCGTGATGTGCCGGGACACCGCCGGCGTCTGCGCCTGCTTCATGTAGATCACGACGTCGTTCTCGAGGGCGTCGCTGTTGCCCTCCAGCAGGATGTTGTACGAGGGCAGGCCGGCCGAGCCGATGCCGATGCCGCGCCGTCCGACCACGTCCTTCACCCGGTACGAGTCGGGCCGGGTGAGGCTCGACTCGGGCAGGGTCTCCAGATAGCCGTCGAACGCCGCCAGCACCTTGTACCGGGTGGCGGCGTCCAGCTCGATCGCCCCGCCGCCCCCGGCGAAGCGCCGCTCGAAGTCCCGGATCTCGGTCATCGAGTCCAGCAGTGCGAATCGGGTCAGCGAGCGGGCGCTGCGCAGGGCCTCCAGCAGGGGGCCCTCCGCGGTGTCCAGGGTGAAGGGCGGCACCTCGTCGTTCTTCGCGCCGGTGGCCAGGGCGTGGACGCGCTCGCGGTAGGCGGCGGCGAAGATCCGCACCAGCTCGGTGATCTGGTCGTCACCCAGCGCCTTCGTGTAGCCGATCAGGGCCAGGGAGGCGGAGAGCCGCTTGAGGTCCCAGGTGAAGGGGCCCACGTACGCCTCGTCGAAGTCGTTGACGTTGAAGATGAGCCGGCCGTTCGAGTCCATGTACGTGCCGAAGTTCTCGGCGTGGAGGTCGCCGTGGATCCACACCCGGCTCGTGCGCTCGTCCAGATACGGTCCGGAGTTCTGCTCACGCTCCAGGTCGGCGTAGAACAGGCTCGCCGAGCCCCGGTAGAAGGCGAAGGCCGAGGCCGCCATCTTGCGGAACTTCACCCGGAACGCGGCCGGGTCGGCGGCCAGGAGCTCGCCGAAGGCGGTGCCGAACACGGAGAGGATCTCCTCGCCGCGCTCGCCGGCCGTGGGCTGGTGGACCGACATCGCTGGGTGCCTCCTGGTGCATGAGGTGGGGGACGGGTGTTCCGTCACGCTCAACGCACGACGGTAGTGCGGAGTGCCCGGGGCGCCCACCTGCCACTCCCCGCCGGGTCGTGGTGCCGGGCCCTCTTCTGTCGGTGCGGAGGCATAGACTTCCACGCTGTCCACCCAGACCGTCCTGGAGGCCTCCCGCCGTGACCAAGCCGCCCTTCACGCACCTTCACGTCCACACCCAGTACTCGCTGCTGGACGGTGCCGCGCGGCTCAAGGACATGTTCAATGCCTGCAACGAGATGGGCATGACGCACATCGCCATGAGCGATCACGGCAACCTCCACGGCGCGTACGACTTCTTCCACTCCGCGCAGAAGGCCGGAGTCACCCCGATCATCGGCATCGAGGCCTATGTCGCCCCGGAGTCCCGGCGGAACAAGCGGAAGATCCTGTGGGGCCAGCCGCACCAGAAGCGGGACGACGTCTCCGGTTCCGGCGGTTACACCCACAAGACGATCTGGGCGGCGAACGCGACGGGACTGCACAACCTCTTCCGTCTCTCCTCGGACGCGTACGCCGAGGGCTGGCTCCAGAAGTGGCCCCGGATGGACAAGGAGACCATCTCCAAGTGGTCCGAGGGCCTGATCGCCTCCACGGGCTGCCCCTCGGGGGAGCTCCAGACCCGGCTGCGCCTCGGTCAGTTCGACGAGGCCCTGAAGTCGGCGTCCGAGTACCAGGACATCTTCGGCAAGGACCGGTACTTCCTGGAGCTGATGGACCACGGCATCGAGATCGAGCGCCGCGTCCGCGACGGGCTGCTGGAGATCGGCAGGAAGCTCGGCATCCCGCCGCTGGTGACCAACGACTCGCACTACACGTACTCCCACGAGGCCGGCGCCCACGACGCGCTGCTGTGCATCCAGACCGGAAAGAACCTCTCGGACCCGGACCGCTTCAAGTTCGACGGCACCGGCTACTACCTGAAGTCGACCGACGAGATGTACGCCATCGACTCGTCGGACGCCTGGCAGGAGGGCTGCCGCAACACGCTGCTGGTCGCCGAGCAGGTCGACACGACCGGGATGTTCGAGAAGCGCGACCTGATGCCGAAGTTCGACATCCCCGAGGGGTACACGGAGGTCTCCTGGTTCCGCGAGGAGACCATGCGCGGCATGGAGCGCCGCTTCCCCGGCGGCATCCCCGAGGACCGCCTCAAGCAGGTCGAGTACGAGATGGACACCATCATCTCGATGGGCTTCCCCGGGTACTTCCTCGTCGTCGCCGACTTCATCATGTGGGCCAAGAAGCAGGGCATCGCGGTGGGCCCCGGCCGAGGCTCCGCGGCCGGCTCGATCGTGGCCTACGCCCTGGGCATCACGGACCTGGACCCGATCCCGCACGGTCTGATCTTCGAGCGCTTCCTCAACCCCGAGCGCATCTCGATGCCCGACGTCGACATCGACTTCGACGAGCGCAGGCGCGTCGAGGTGATCAGGTACGTGACGGAGAAGTACGGCGCCGACAAGGTCGCCATGATCGGCACGTACGGCACCATCAAGGCCAAGAACGCGATCAAGGACTCCGCCCGCGTGCTCGGCTACCCGTACGCGATGGGCGACCGGCTCACCAAGGCCATGCCCGCCGACGTCCTCGGCAAGGGCATCCCGCTCTCCGGCATCCTCGACCCCCAGCACCCGCGCTACAGCGAGGCCGGCGAGATCCGCGGGATGTACGAGAACGAGCCGGACGTGAAGAAGGTCATCGACACCGCCCGCGGTGTGGAGGGCCTGGTCCGGCAGATGGGCGTCCACGCCGCCGGCGTGATCATGTCCAGCGAGACCATCACCGAGCACGTCCCCGTGTGGGTGAGGCACACCGACGGGGTGACCATCACCCAGTGGGACTACCCGAGCTGTGAGTCGCTCGGCCTGCTGAAGATGGACTTCCTGGGCCTGCGCAACCTCACGATCATGGACGACGCCGTCAAGATGGTGAAGGCCAACAAGGGGATCGACATCGATCTCCTGAGCCTGCCGCTCGACGACCCCACGACGTTCGAGCTGCTGCAGCGCGGCGACACCCTCGGAGTGTTCCAGTTCGACGGCGGTCCCATGCGCTCGCTGCTGCGGCTGATGAAGCCCGACAACTTCGAGGACATCTCCGCCGTGTCGGCCCTCTACCGGCCGGGCCCGATGGGCATGAACTCGCACACGAACTACGCCCTCCGCAAGAACGGCCAGCAGGAGATCACCCCGATCCACCCGGAGCTGGAGGAGCCGCTCAAGGAGGTCCTGGACGTCACCTACGGCCTGATCGTCTACCAGGAGCAGGTGCAGAAGGCCGCCCAGATCATCGCCGGCTACTCCCTCGGCGAGGCCGACATCCTCCGCCGTGTGATGGGCAAGAAGAAGCCCGAGGAACTGGCCAAGAACTTCACGATCTTCCAGGCGGGCGCGCGGAAGAACGGCTACAGCGACCAGGCCATCCAGGCCCTGTGGGACGTGCTGGTCCCCTTCGCCGGATACGCCTTCAACAAGGCGCACTCCGCCGCCTACGGCCTCGTCTCGTACTGGACGGCCTACCTCAAGGCCAACCACCCCGCCGAGTACATGGCGGCGCTGCTCACCTCGGTCAAGGACGACAAGGACAAGTCCGCCGTCTATCTGAACGAGTGCCGCCGCATGGGCATCAAGGTCCTGCCGCCCAATGTGAACGAGTCGGAGCCGAACTTCGCGGCCCAGGGCGACGACGTGATCCTCTTCGGCCTCACGGCCGTCCGGAACGTCGGGCAGAACGTCGTGGAATCGATCATCAAGTCCCGCAAGGCCAAGGGGAAGTACACGTCGTTCCCGGACTTCCTGGACAAGGTCGAGGCGGTCGTCTGCAACAAGCGGACCATCGAGTCGCTCATCAAGGCCGGTGCCTTCGACGAGATGGGCCACACCCGCAAGGGCCTGGTCGCCCAGCACGAACCGATGATCGACAACGTGGTCGCGGTCAAGCGCAAGGAGGCCGAGGGCCAGTTCGACCTCTTCGGGGGCATGGGCGACGAGACGAGCAGCGAGCCGGGCTTCGGGCTCGACGTCGAGTTCTCCGACGTGGAGTGGGAGAAGTCGTACCTGCTCGCGCAGGAGCGCGAGATGCTCGGACTGTACGTCTCCGACCACCCGCTCTTCGGTATCGAGCACGTACTGAGCGACAAGACCGACGCCGCCATCGCGCAGCTGACCGGCGGGGAGCACTCGGACGGCGCGGTCGTCACCATCGGCGGCATCATCTCGGGCCTCCAGCGGAAGATGACGAAGCAGGGCAACGCCTGGGCGATCGCCACCGTGGAGGACCTGGCCGGCTCCATCGAGTGCATGTTCTTCCCGGCGACGTACCAGCTGGTGTCCACCCAGCTCGTCGAGGACACGGTCGTCTTCGTGAAGGGCCGCCTCGACAAGCGCGAGGACGTCCCGCGGCTCGTCGCCATGGAGCTGATGGTCCCGGACCTGTCCTCTGCGGGCACCAACGCGCCCGTGGTGATCACCATTCCGACGGTGAAGGTCACCCCGCCCATGGTCAGCCGGCTCGGCGAGATCCTCGGTCACCACAAGGGCAACACGGAGGTGCGGATCAAGCTCCAGGGCGCCCGCAAGACCACCGTGCTGCGTCTCGACCGGCACCGGGTCCAGGCCGATCCCGCGCTGTTCGGCGACCTCAAGGTGCTGCTCGGCCCGTCCTGCCTGGCGGGCTGAGGACCGGGACCCTTGCGACGCCCGGGCCCCCGCGGTGTGCCCGGGCGGACCGTCGGCGGCCGGGGCCCGCGGCGCATGCCCCCGGCTCCGGGCGCGGGGCCCGCACGTGGCGCACGGGCTGCACATGAGGGGCGCGCCCGGTCTCCGGGCGCGCCCCTCACACATACGTCACACGGGATCCGTATGCCGGGAGTGAAACGTCAGTTGTGGCCGAAGCGCTTCTGCCGTCCCTTGTGGGCGATGCTCGTCGCGATCGGCGCGTCCGCCTGAGCCTCCGTGGTACGGGCCTCCTGGGCGCCGCGCTCGGCGGTGGAGCCGCTCTGGGCCTTGCGTTCTCGGTTCTTGTTCTTGGCCATGGTGATGCCTCCCGTGGGATGTAGGGGCCAGGGCCGTCCTCAGCGTCACATAGCCGAATACTCTGCGCATTTCGGATGATTGCAGTGAGTAACAAGCTGCTGTTACGGTGCGGCCTCACTCCCCGCCACGCCGATGATCGAGTTCCGGCGGTCAACCTTCCGGCGTTCGGGCAGACTCGAAGGAAACCCGAAGCAACTCCGATCCCGAGGTTCCCGAAAGAGGGTGGAACGCGTGGACCGCTGCGTCGTCCTGGTGGACGCCGGCTATCTGCTGGGAGCCGCCGCGAGCCTCCTCGCCGGGGAACCGGCCCGTTCCCGCATCACCGTCGACCACGCCGCCCTCATCCAGGCCCTGCGCGAGCGCGCGGAGGCGGACACCGAACGCCCGTTGCTGCGCATCTACTGGTTCGACGGCGCCCCGGACCGGGTGCCCCAGCCCGAGCACCGCCGCCTGCGCGTCATGCCCCGCGTCACCGTACGGCTCGGCGCGCTCACCCGCAGCGACGGCCGTTGGGCGCAGAAGGGCGTCGACGCCGCCATGCACGCCGAGCTCACCGAACTCGCAAGGAACCGGGCCTGCTCGGACGTGGTCCTGGTGACCGGGGACGGTGATCTGCTCCCCGGACTGATGTCGGCGAAGGAGCACGGCGTCGCCGTCCACCTCTGGGCCGTCCAGGCCGCCGACGGCGACTACAACCAGTCCGAGGACCTGGTCGCCGAGGCCGACGAGCGGCGCGTCCTCGACCGCGCCTGGATCACCCAGGCGGTGCGCGCCAAGGAGCTCACCGGCGTCTGCGCCCCGCCGCCCGTGCCCCGGCCCGAGATCGCGGCCATCCTCTCCGCCCCGCTGCCCGAGTCGGCACTCCCGGCGACGGAGCGCCAGGAGGAGACGGGCACCCCGGTGGCGGGCGGCAACGGCGCGGCACCCGCGGCCCCGGCCGCCGTGAGCGGCACGGAGGACGGCCTCGGCGCTCCCGCCGCCCACCACCACACCAAGGGCGTCCCCACCCCCAAGGACCTGGCGGGCCTGCGCGGCCCGTCCGGCCAGGCCGAACGTCATCCGGCCGCCGGGGCGACCCTGCGCTGGTCCTCCGACAAGGGCTGGATCGAGCGCCCGGGCGGCGGCGCGCCCGCCGAGTCCCCGGAGGCGGCGTCCCTGCCCACCCTCGCCCAGCTCACCAGCGCCGAACAGCGCTGGGCGGACCGCGAGGAGGACATCACCACCGTCGGCGGCGACCCCTTCGAGGTCGGCCAGGTCTTCGCCCGGCGCTGGATGGAGCGGCTGCCGGACCCGGCGCACGTGGAGAAGCTGTCCGGCATGTACCCGCGCGTCCCGCACCGCATCGACGGCGAACTGCTGCGGTACGCGGCCCGTTTCGGGCTGCTCGCGCACAAGGACGACCAGATCGACGAGCACGACCGCTATGCCATCAGGGCCGGATTCTGGCGGGAGATCGATGTCCGAGCGGCCACGGAACGCGCCCCGGCCGGGGACTAGGCCGGGCTACCCCTTAGGCTCGTCCCTCGTGAGTACGGTGTGCGTGGTGCGGGATCTGGTCAAGACGTACCCCGCCGCGCGTGCCCGGCGGGGGGTTCCCGCGACCCCCGAGGTGCGTGCCAACGACGGGATCGGCCTCGGCGTGCGGCGCGGGGAGATCTTCGGTCTGCTCGGCCCCAACGGGGCGGGCAAGTCGACCCTGGTCCGCCAGCTGACCGGTCTGATGCGCCCGGACTCCGGCACCGTCGAGGTGCTCGGCCACGATCTCGTACGCCACCCCGAGCGGGCGTCCCGGCTCATCGGCTACCTCGGCCAGGAGTCCACCGCCCTCGACGAGCTGACCGTCGCGCTCGCCGCCGAGACGACGGGCCGGCTGCGGGGCCTCGGGGCGCGGCAGGCGCGCGCCGAACGCGACACGGTCCTGGAGGAGCTCGGCCTGACCGGCCTCGCCGGGCGGCCGCTGAAGAAGCTCTCCGGGGGCCAGCGGCGGCTCGCCTGTTTCGCCGCCACCCTGGTGGGGGAGCGGCCGGTACTGGTGCTGGACGAGCCCACCACCGGGATGGACCCGGTCGCCCGACGGGCGGTCTGGGCCGCGGTCGACCGCCGGCGAGCCGAGCACGAGGTGACCGTCCTCCTCGTCACCCACAACGTCATCGAGGCGGAGACCGTCCTCGACCGGGTCGCCGTGCTGGAGCGGGGCAAGGTCATCGCCTGTGACACGCCCGCCGGGCTCAAGGAGCGCGTCGCCGGGGAGGTCCGGGTGGAACTCGTCTGGCGCGAGCGGGCCCCCCTCGACGTGCCCGAGGTCGCCGCGCTCCGGCCGTCCGCCGAGGAGTCCGGGCGCCGCTGGATCCTCCGGCTCGCCCCGGACGAGGCCCGCGCGGCGGTCGCCGCGGTGACCGGTGGCGAGGCGTTCTCGGCCCTCGACGACTTCACCCTGGCCACGCCGAGCCTGGAGGACGTGTACCTCTCGCTCGGCGGCCACGCGACGAAGGGGCTGGTGAAGGCGTGAGCCGTGAGCCGTCACCCGTACCGACGCCGTCCGTACCGAACAGGAGCTGCACCAGGTGAGCATCGTGCCTGCGGAGGCCGTGTCCGCGCGTGTGCGGGGGGCGTACGACGCCCTCGGCGGGAACGACGGGGGTGCCGCGCCGCTCGCCCCGCGCGCCCGGCTGCTGCCGGCGCTCGCGGCGGTGTACCGCGCCCAGCTGTCCCGGGCCCGTGTCGCCCGGATACCACTGCTCTTCGTCGCCACGTTCCAGTCCGTCGGAATCATGGTGCTGATGCGCGGGGTCGTGGACGGCGGGGCGGAGGCGCGGGCGGTGGTCGCCGGGTCGTCCGTCCTGGTCGTGGCCTTCGTCGCGCTCAATCTGCTGGCCCAGTACTTCGGCCAGCTCCGCGCTTCCGGTGGTCTGGACCACTATGCGACGCTGCCGGTGCCGCCGGCGGCGGTGGTGCTCGGGGCGGCGGGGGCCTACGCCTCGTTCACCGTGCCGGGGACGGTGGTGACGGCGGTCGTCGGCTCGGCGCTGTTCGGGCTGCCGCTCACCCACCTCTGGGTGCTGGCGGCGGTCATCCCGCTCGCCGGCGCCGCGCTGGCCGGGCTGGGCGCGGCGCTCGGCCTGCTCGCGCCGCGCCAGGAACTGGCGACGCTCCTCGGCCAGTTGGGCATGTCGGCGGCGCTGCTGCTGGGCGTGCTCCCGGCGGGGCGGCTGCCCGGGCCGATCGCGTTCGCGCGGGACCTGCTGCCGTCCACGTACGGAGTGGAGGCGTTCACTCGTACGTTCGATGCTCATCCGCACTGGCCGACGGTCGCGCTGGATCTCGCCGTCTGCGCGGCGGTGGGCGTGGTCTCGCTGGCCGTCGCGACCTGGGCGTACCGGCGGGCCGCGGTCCGCTGAGATCGCGGCCGGTGAGGCGGGCCACAGGGACGTTTGGCACGATGTCAGGGTGACAGCACCCCTGACGCCGCCCCACCGGCCCGCCCCGCACGACACGTCCTGGAACCACCCGTACCCCGCGCCGCACCCGGACGGAGAAGGGCTGGAGATGAGGAGCGAACTGCGCCGGGCGGCCGTCGTCCTGGTGGCCGTGACGCTCGCCGGGATCGCGCTCGGCCTGCTGTGGCTGTGGCTGGCCCCGAAGGTGCCGCTGATCTCGACCGACAAGGCGGTCTTCTTCGCGGACACCGAGGGCGAGGAGGCGGCGGGCGCGGACGGTACCTTCGTCCTGCTGGCGCTCGGTTTCGGCGTGCTCAGCGCCGCGGTCACCTTCTGGTTCAACCGCCGCGGGGGCATCGTGATCGTCGCCGCACTGGCCCTCGGCGGCATCCTCGCGTCCGCGCTCGCCTGGGGCACGGGCTATGTGTTCGGCCCCGAACAGGACGTCGTCGCCCACGCCCGGGCGGTCGGCCAGGGCGTCGTCTTCGACGCGCCGCTGCGCCTGCGCGCCAAGGGCGCGCTGCTGGCCTGGCCCATCGCCGCGATGGTCATGCATCTGGCCCTGACCGCTCTGTTCGCCCCGCGTGACCCCGAGCCGGAGTGGCCCCCGCTGGGCCCGGAGCACCAGGGCTGAGCGTCCGGCGGGCGGGGCACGGGCGCTCTGCCGGAGGGCTGAGTCTCCGGAACGAACGGCCGAGCGGTCATGGCCTCCGACGCGGCCGCTGGGTTCGGGTGGATCAGGCTGCGCGTCCTGCGGGCGGGGACGGACACAGTCGGGCTCGTCGACGGGCGGGGCCTCCGGGGCCACCGGCCGTGCGCTCACGGTCCTCACGCGCGGCCGCCGCGCACCGCGGCTTCGCCGCAGGCTCGCGCTCTCACACAGCCCCGGTGGCCGGGGCGCCCTCCGCACGCCTCGTGCTCGTCGCCCGGAGGGCAGGGGGAGACGGCAACGGGCAGGTCGGGCGTGGCAGGCGGCCGGTCCGCCCGCGCGAGGACTCCGTACGCGTCGCCGCGGCCGCCGAGCGTGCCGCCGTGGAGCGGCGCCACACGTGGAACCGCGGCGTCCACGGCCGCCGGTCGACGCTCCCACGCCCGCGTGATCGAGGCGCGGGACCGGCATCCGCGCGGTGAGCCGCCGCCGCACCGTTACCCGGAAGGGGCGGCAGGGCGGCGGCGCACGTGCGTCAGGCCGGTCGGCGGCCGTGGTTCGCCCGGCGCTTCTTCAGCCGCCACTTCCGCTTGCGCGTGCGCTTGGACACGGATACCCCCTCGGGTCGGCACGTCCTTCGGTCGTAGCCGAGGACGGGCCGGCCGTCGAGAGGGCGTGCGGGCCGCGCACGCGGAGGCGTTTCACGCGCTGTGTGCGTCCGGTCGGCGTCGGGGCGTTGAGCGGGGCCCGGGCCCGGGTTCGTGGGGGTGGCTTCGGGCCTGGGTCGGCCTGTGGGGAGGCAGCTCGTCGGGTACGCGGACGCCGAGAGGCCCCACACGGTGCTAGACGCGCCCGATCGGCGCCAGGACCGCGTGCGTCAGTGAGGCCAGGTCCGTGGGGGACAGTTCCACCTCGAGCCCGCGCCGGCCCGCAGAGACGCAGATCGTCGGGTACGCGGACGCCGAGGAGTCCAGCACCGTGCGCAGGCGCTTGCGCTGGCCCAGCGGAGAGATGCCGCCCCGGACGTAGCCCGTGGTGCGTTCAGCCGCCGCCGGGTCGGCCATCGACGCCCGCTTGCCGCCGACCGCCGTGGCCAGCGCCTTCAGGTCGAGTTGCCCCGCGACGGGCACCACGGCGACCGTCAGCTCGCCGTCCACGTCCGCGACCAGCGTCTTGAAGACCCGCTCCGGCGCCACGCCCAGGGCCCGCGCCGCCTCCTCCCCGTACGACGGGGACGCGGGGTCGTGCTCGTACGCGTGCACGGTGAACGTCGTGCCCGCGGCCGTCAGCGCCACCGTCGCCGGCGTGCCGCCCTGCTGCTTCCTGGCCTTCTTCGCCATGGTCCTGCTCCCTCGCCCTGGTCGGTCCGGCTCAGTTCGGGCTCGTCGGCGAGCGGGTCAGGTCGACCGCGGGCAGCGACGGCAGATGACGTATCACCGCGGTCTCGGCCCGCAGCAGCTTCAGCTCCTCGCGCAGCCGGGTCGCCGTGTCGGGTGCCTGCAGGAGTTTCTGCTTCGCCGGCGTGTCGAGCACGGCCGCCGCGGCGACCAGGTACGAGACCACCGAGGGCTCGTCCGGAAGCTCCGCGGCCGTCGACAGCGAGCGTTCCCGGGCGCCGGCCAGGCGCTTCTGGTAGCTGCGGAACGCCCGCAGCACGCCCTCGGCCAGCGTGCCCGCGCCCTCGCCGGACTCCTCCGGGATCTCCTCGAGTTCGGCCGTCAGGAACGGTCCGCTCGCGTCGACCGACAGGAGTTTCACCCGGGTCGTGCCGGTGGCCAGCACCTCGAAGCTGCCGTCGGCGCGCTCGCGGATCGTCGCGGCGTCGGCGATGCAGCCGACGCGGTGGAACGCCTGGATCGGGTCCGGGCCGAAGCCGGCGGCCGGACCCTTCTCCGGCCGGGCGGTCTGGTCCGGCATCCCGGGTGCGGTCGGCGCGACCTCGCGGCCGTCGCGGATGGCGACCACGGCGAACCGGCGGGGCTCGGACTCGTCGGTCTTCAGCAGCTCGCGCATCATGGCGCGATAACGCTCCTCGAAGACGTTCAGCGGCAGCACGAGGCCGGGGAAAAGCACCGCGTTGAGCGGAAAGAGAGGCAGGCGAGCGGTGGTCACAGCGGTCAAGCGTAGTGGTCGCCGGGCAGGGCGCGTCCGGCCGCCCGTCCCTGGCCGGCACCGGCCGGGCCGGCGGCGCGGATCCGGCGGCCCCCGCGGAGCGGCGTCGAGGACGCCACCTCGATGCGGACCCCGTCCCGTGCCTCCAGGAACTGGCCGAGCGGATCGTCCGTCACCCGGTTCCACGGGAACGACGTGGCGTACGGGCCGATCGCGCGGAACTGCTCCAGGGCCTCGTTCCAGCGGCCGCGCGCGATCAGCACGTACACCAGGAGATTGCGCACCTCGGCGGGCCAGGGATCGCCGCTGCGGTACCGGGCGGACAGCTCCGCGGCGCGGTCCGCGGCCGCGTCGATCCGGTCCCCCTGCACGCCGGTGGCGGCCCCCGCGAGCAGCAGCGTCAGGGCCGCGCGCACCGGCAGGGCCTGCACCAGCGAGCCGGGCAGGGAGTCCTCGGCCGCGCGCTCGGCGAAGTCGAAGCACTCCCGGTGCGAGCCGTGCCAGACCGCCGACAGGTACCGGAGGGCGGCGACATGGCAGCCGTAGTGGTGCGAGGAACGGCGGACCGCCTGCTCCCACAGCGCCTCGAACGCGGTGTGCGTGGCGTGCGTGCCGCGCGCGTGGTCCAGGGCGAGCCGCCAGGGCACGGGATCACGCGGATCGGCCTCGGCCGCGGCGTGGACCAGCGGGCCGACCTCGCGCAGCCGCTCGACGCTCGCGGGCGACTCCCACGCCCTGCGGACCTCGAGTTCGGCCTTCACGAGCAGGGCGTCGGGGTCGCGCGGCGAGGCGGCGAGCCAGCCGGCGAGCCAGTCGGGGCGGCTGTACGCGAACGCCGCGAGCCGCATCACGTACCGGTCGCGGTTCTCCCACTCGGCCGCGCCCCGCGTGGTGGCCAGCAGCTTGGCGGCCGGTTCGTGGTCGCCCACCGCGGCGGCCACGAGCGCGGGCCCGAGCTCCCCGTCCGGGGCGTCGAGCAGTACCGCATCGTCCGGGGGCAGTCCGTCGGCGAGCCGCGGGGTGTGCCGGACCATGCGGGCGGTGCTGATCAGGGCGCGCAGCAGAGACATGGTGCGGACCATTGAAAGCCGCAGGTCGGGGCCGCGCCAGAGGGCATCTGTGAAGTTTTGGTAGCAGGTGGAATGGTTGTCCTGACTCAGGTCAAGAAAGCGCAAAGGAGCGCGCACTCACGGCGCACGAGGGGCGCTCGGCGCGCTCCCGGGGCACGCCCCCGTGCTCCGGCGGCGAGGCCCGCTCAACTGCGTCTGAGCAGCCGGGAGGCCCCCGCCGCCACGGTCGTCGCGAGTATCCAGCCCAGGAGCACCAGGGCCGCGGCCACCCACTGCCAGTGGCCTTCGAGCCGCCAGTAGCCGTCCTGACCGAGATTGATCACCGGCAGGAGCAGATCGAGGGCGTAGAGCGAAGGGTTCCACTCCGGATGCTCGTTCGGCTTCATCGCGTCCGGGGCGTAGCGGGAGAACGCCACCGCGCCGGCCGCCCAGAGCACCGCCATCCACAGCGCCGCCCGGCCGGGGCGGTAGCCGTACGCCACCGTCCAGTCCTGGACGTAGCCCCAGAGCTTCGCGGCGAGCGGCAGGCTCTCCCGGCGGCGGCGCTGCTTGGCGAGGAGCACCTCGCGGGCGTCCGCGTCCTCGCCGCTGTTGCGCAGCACGGTCGCCAGCCGTTCGTACGGCTCCGGCTGGTACTCGGGGGTGGCCGCCGCGACCCACTCCAGCCGGCGCGAGAGCGGGAAGCGGCTGTAGGGCACCAGGTTCTCGTACACGAATCCGCCCATCGCCAGCCCGCCCGGACCCGGCCAGCTCGTGGAGTGGTCGATGAGCGTGACGACCTTCGCGCCGTTCAGCACCACGCGGCCCTGTTCCGGCCGTTCCCCGTTGAAGCGCAGCTCCGGCGTGGCGATCCGGCGCAGCGACAGCTCCTCCCGGCGTGCCTCCGACAGCACGAACCGGGCGTGGTGGAAGTCGACGGCGTCACCGAAGCGGCCGTCGTCCAGCCGCACCCCGCCGTGGCACTCGAAGCGCTGCTCCCGCGCGCCGGTCCCGCGCCCCGGGGCGTCGTAGGAGAGGCCGAACGGGGGAGTGGCGCCCTGGTCACCGGCACCGTCGACCCATGCCCTGGTCAGGTACAGCGTGCGCTCCACCGTCAGCTGGGGGGCGTTGAGCGCGCGCCGGCCCTCGACCGCCCGCAGCCGGCTGCCGCGCAGGCTCAGCGACACGCCGACCTTCGCACCGCGCAGACTGAACTCGCCGTACGTCTCGATCAGCTCGGCCTGCAGATCCTGTCCCACGGACAGGCCGTCCGCCGTGATGGCCCGGCCGAGCCGGTCCGGCCGCACCCGGATCTGGTTGATCAGCAGATCCGTGCCTATCTGGGCGTCCGTGAGGCGTATCCCGTGCTCGACGCGGCAGCGCGGCAGATGCAGATCGCCCTCGGTGTGCAGCCGGGCGGCCTCCAGCCGCGGTATCGCGCACCCCACCAGCCGCAGCGTGGTGAACCGCGACTCCGGCAGCGTCAGCTCGCTCTCGAAACGACAGCCGGTCAGCTCGACGTACGGGCCGATCGAGCCGCCCGCCAGCGTGAGCTTCCCCGTCACGTACGCGCCCAGCAGCTTCAGCGCGCAGACCCGGCCCGGACGCGCCGGAGGGCCGCTGAGCAGCAGCAGTGCGATCACATCGGCGCGCACGCTCCGCCCGGGTCCCCACTCCAGGTCGGAGAAGGGATCGTTCAGCAGCGGATTGCCGTCGCGAAGATCGCACGCCATTCCGTACTCGAACGAGGTCCACATCGTGCGTTCCGCCGTGGTGAGATCGTTGGGCATGTCGACACCCTGCGGCTCGGTCAATGCCGCTCCCTCGCTTTCCCCCGGTCCGCCTACCCGGTCTCGTACTGCCGTTCTTCCCGCTGGGTAACGGACTGAACACGAGTGGTCATGACCGACATCAGTGCCGTGAGGGGCGGTCCGGCCGCCGGGGGCCCCGGGGTCGCACGGGGTGGACGCCGTTCACGTCCCGTGACCGTCCGACGGGTGGGCGTGTATCAGCCAGTGATACGGAAGGCCGGTACACGGATCCCGTCTGAGAGAATTGACCCGTGATCTCTCGTATCGACCTCCGCGGCGACGCCCTCCCCGAGGGTGCCGCGCTGCGCGACCTGCTGCCCCGTGCCGAGTTCGACGTGGAAGCCGCCCTGGAGAAGGTGCGGCCCATCTGCGAGGACGTGCATCATCGCGGGACGGCGGCGCTGATCGAGTACGCGGAGAGGTTCGACGGCGTGACCCTGGACCGGGTCCGCGTGCCCGAGAAGGCCCTCGTGGAGGCGCTCGAGCAGCTCGACCCCGAGGTCAGGGCCGCCCTGGAGGAGTCCGTCCGCCGGGCCAGGACCGTCCACCGCGCCCAGCGCCGCGAGACCCACACCACCCGGGTGGTGCCGGGCGGCACCGTGACCGAGAAGTGGGTTCCGGTCGAGCGTGTCGGGCTGTACGCGCCGGGCGGCCGTTCGGTCTACCCCTCGTCCGTGATCATGAACGCCGTGCCGGCGCAGGAGGCCGGCGTCGAGTCCGTCGCGCTCGCCTCCCCGCCGCAGAAGGAGTTCGGCGGGCTGCCGCACCCGACGATCCTCGCCGCCTGCGCGCTGCTCGGCGTCGACGAGGTGTACGCCGTGGGCGGCGCCCAGGCCGTCGCGATGTTCGCGTACGGCACCTCGGGGCCCGACGGATGTGCGCCCGCGAACATGGTGACCGGTCCCGGCAACGTCTGGGTCGCCGCCGCCAAGCGCTACTTCACCGGCCGCATCGGCATCGACACCGAGGCCGGCCCCACCGAGATCGCGGTCCTCGCCGACTCCACCGCCGACCCGGCACATGTCGCGGCCGACCTGATCAGCCAGGCCGAGCACGACCCGCTGGCCGCGGCCGTGCTGGTCACCGACTCGCCCGAGCTCGCCGACGCGGTCGAGCGCGAGCTGGTCCCGCAGATCGCCGCGACCAAGCACGTCGAGGACCGGATCCTCCCGGCGCTGTCCGGGAAGCAGTCCGCGATCGTCCTCGTCGACAGCGTCGATGAGGGCCTGCGCGTCGTCGACGCGTACGGAGCCGAGCACCTGGAGATCCAGACCGCCGACGCGGCCGCCGTGGCCGACCGGGTGCGCAACGCGGGTGCGATCTTCGTCGGCCCCTGGTCGCCGGTCTCCCTCGGCGACTACTGCGCCGGGTCCAACCACGTGCTGCCCACCGGCGGCTGCGCCTGCCACTCCTCCGGCCTCTCCGTCCAGTCCTTCCTGCGCGGCGTCCACATCGTCGACTACACGCGCGAGGCGCTCGCCGACGTCGCCCACCACGTGGTGACCCTCGCGAACGCGGAGGACCTCCCGGCGCACGGCGCCGCCGTGAAGGCACGGTTTGCCGGAGGCGAACCGGGCGAGCACGTTGCCGGAGGCGAACCGGACAAGCACAGTGACTGGAAGGTGCCCCCGAGCAAGTGAGCACGACCGACATCGGCATCGACGACCTGCCCATCCGCGAAGAGCTGCGCGGCAAGTCGCCGTACGGCGCGCCGCAGCTCGACGTGCCCGTGCAGCTGAACACCAACGAGAACCCGTACCCGCTTCCCGAGGCGCTCGTCGAGAGGATCGCCGAGCGGGTGCGCGAGGCCGCGCGCGGCCTCAACCGCTACCCCGACCGGGACGCGGTCGAGCTGCGCACCGAACTCGCCCGGTACCTCACCCGCACCGGGAAGCACCCGGTCGCCCTGGAGAACGTGTGGGCGGCCAACGGCTCCAACGAGGTCATCCAGCAGCTGCTGCAGACCTTCGGCGGCCCGGGACGCACCGCCATCGGCTTCGAGCCGTCGTACTCGATGCATGCGCTCATCGCGCGGGGCACCGGCACCGGCTGGATCTCCGGTCCGCGCAACGACGACTTCACCATCGACGAGAAGGCGGCGGCGGACGCGATCGCCGAGCACCGGCCCGACGTCGTGTTCATCACCTCGCCCAACAACCCCACCGGCACGGCCGTCGCGCCGGAGACGGTCCTCGCGCTGTACGAGGCCGCCCAGCGGGCCAGGGCGGACGCGGCGGGGGCGCTGGTCGTCGTCGACGAGGCGTACGTCGAGTTCAGCCACCGGCCCTCGCTGCTCCCGCTGCTCGAGGGCAGGCCGAACCTCGTCGTCTCGCGGACCATGTCCAAGGCGTTCGGCGCCGCCGGACTGCGCCTCGGCTATCTCGCGGCGCACCGCGCCGTGGTCGACGCCCTGCAGCTGGTGAGGCTCCCGTACCACCTCTCCGCCGTCACCCAGGCCACCGCGCTGGCGGCCCTGGAGCACACCGATACGCTGCTGAAGTACGTCGAGCAGCTCAAGGACGAGCGGGACCGGCTGGTCGACGGGCTGCGCGCCATCGGCTACGAGGTGACCGACTCCGACGCCAACTTCGTCCAGTTCGGTCGGTTCGACGGCGAGGGCGGCGCCCACGCCGCGTGGCAGCAGATCCTCGACCGGGGCGTCCTGGTCCGTGACAACGGCGTACCGGGCCGGCTGCGGGTGACCGCCGGCACCCCCGAAGAGAACGACGCGTTCCTGGATGCGGTGCGCGCACTGAACAGTTCCGTGGGGGACATCCCCACACCCCCGAAGGAGCAGAAGCGATGAGCCGGGTAGGACGCGTCGAGCGCACCACCAAGGAGACGTCCGTCGTCGTGGAGATCGATCTCGACGGCACCGGGAAGGTCGATGTGGCGACCGGGGTCGGCTTCTACGACCACATGCTCGACCAGCTCGGCCGCCACGGTCTTTTCGACCTCACCGTCAAGACCGACGGCGATCTGCACATCGACAGCCACCACACCATCGAGGACACCGCCCTCGCGCTGGGTGCCGCCTTCAAGCAGGCCCTCGGCGACAAGGTCGGGATCTACCGCTTCGGAAACTGCACCGTGCCGCTGGACGAGTCGCTGGCCCAGGTGACCGTCGACCTCTCCGGCCGCCCGTACCTCGTGCACACCGAGCCGGAGAACATGGCGCCGATGATCGGCGCGTACGACACCACGATGACCCGGCACATCCTGGAGTCCTTCGTGGCCCAGGCACAGATCGCGCTGCACGTCCACGTGCCGTACGGACGCAACGCCCACCACATCGTGGAGTGCCAGTTCAAGGCGCTGGCGCGGGCGCTGCGTTACGCCTCGGAGCGCGATCCGCGCGCGGCCGGGATCCTGCCGTCCACGAAGGGTGCCCTCTAGTCGTGAACGGTCTCTCCACGGTTCTGATCGTCGTCGGTCTCTTCCTGATCGGCGGCATCATCTCCTTCGCCAAGCAGCAGATGCCCAAGGGCCTGATCGCGCTGCTGTCGGTCGGCGCCGCGATGTGCCTCGCCGCCGGCGTCCTGCGACTGGACGTGTGGTCATGAGCGAACGGAAGAACGTCGTCGTCTTCGACTACGGCTTCGGCAACGTCCGCTCCGCCGAGCGCGCCCTCGCCCGCGTCGGCGCCGACGTCGAGATCACCCGCGACTTCGACAGGGCCATGAACGCCGACGGGCTGCTCGTGCCCGGCGTCGGCGCCTTCTCCGCCTGTATGGCGGGGCTGCGGGAGGCCCGCGGCCACTGGGTCGTCGACCGCCGGCTCTCCGGCGGGCGGCCCGTCATGGGCATCTGCGTGGGCATGCAGATCCTGTTCGAGCGCGGAATCGAGCACGGCGTCGAGACCGAAGGGCTCGACGAGTGGCCCGGTGTCGTCGGCCCGCTGAACGCCCCGGTCGTGCCGCACATGGGCTGGAACACCGTCAAGGCCCCCGAGGACTCGGAGATGTTCACCGGCCTGGACGAGGACGCCCGCTTCTACTTCGTGCACTCCTACGCCGTGCGCGAGTGGGACTTCGAGGTGACCAGCACGGCCATGGCGGTTCCGAAGGTCACCTGGGCGACCCACGGCGAGCCGTTCGTCGCGGCCGTCGAGAACGGCGCGCTGTGGGCCACCCAGTTCCACCCCGAGAAGTCCGGCGACGCCGGCGCCCAGCTGCTCACCAACTGGATCGAGACCCTCTGATCATGGCTCAGAAGCTTGAACTCCTCCCCGCCGTCGACGTCCGCGACGGCCAGGCCGTCCGTCTCGTCCACGGCGAGTCCGGCACCGAGACCTCCTACGGATCCCCGCTGGAGGCCGCCCTCACCTGGCAGCGCGCGGGCGTCGAGTGGCTGCATCTGGTCGACCTGGACGCCGCCTTCGGCACCGGCGACAACCGGGAGCTGATCGCCGAGGTGGCCGGGGCCATGGACCTCAAGGTCGAGCTGTCCGGCGGCATCCGCGACGACGCGTCCCTCGCCGCCGCCCTCGCCACCGGCTGCACCCGGGTCAACCTCGGCACCGCCGCCCTGGAGACCCCCGAGTGGGTCGCCAAGGTCATCGCCGAGTACGGCGACAAGATCGCGGTCGGCCTGGACGTACGGGGCACGACCCTCCGCGGCCGCGGCTGGACCCGTGACGGCGGCGACCTCTACGAGACCCTGGCCCGGCTCGACTCCGAGGGCTGCGCGCGGTACGTCGTGACCGACATCGCCAAGGACGGCACTCTCCAGGGCCCCAACCTGGAGCTGCTGCGCAACGTCTGCGCCGCCACCGACAAGCCGGTCGTCGCCTCCGGTGGCGTGTCCTCCCTCGACGACCTGCGCGCGCTCGCGGGTCTCGTCCCGATCGGTGTGGAGGGCGCCATCGTCGGCAAGGCGCTGTACGCCGAGGCGTTCACCCTGGAAGAGGCCCTGGAGGCGGTGTCCGGTGAGTGACGACATTCGACGCGTCGGTTCCGCCGGCCCCTGGGAGGACGCCTTCGGGTACTCCCGCGCGGTCGAACTGCCGAACGGCCTGGTGCTGGTGTCCGGCTGCACGTCGGTCGTGGACGGCTCGGTCGTCGACGGCGGTCCGTACGACCAGGCCGTCAACGCCTTCAACGCGGCGCTGGCCGCGCTGAAGGAGCTCGGCCTCGGCAGCGAGCACGTCGTGCGCACCCGGATGTACCTCACGCACGCCCGGGACGTCGACGAGGTCGGGCGGGCCCACAAGGAGCTGTTCGGCGCCGTGCGCCCGGCCGCGTCGATGCTGATCGTCTCCGGCTTCGTCGACCCGCGGCTGGTCGTCGAGGTCGAGGTCGAGGCGTACCGAGGAGAGACGGCATGACCCTCGCCGTACGCGTCATCCCCTGCCTCGACGTGGACAACGGCCGGGTCGTCAAGGGCGTCAACTTCCGGAACCTGCGCGACGCCGGCGACCCCGTCGAGATGGCCAAGCTGTACGACGCGGAGGGGGCCGACGAGCTGACCTTCCTGGACATCACGGCCTCGTCCGGCAACCGGGAGACCACGTACGACGTCGTGCGCCGCACCGCCGAGCAGGTGTTCATCCCGCTCACGGTCGGCGGCGGGGTCCGTTCCGCGGACGACGTCGACAAGCTGCTGCGGGCCGGCGCCGACAAGGTGGGCGTCAACACCGCGGCCATCGCCCGGCCCGAGCTGATCCGCGAGATCGCCGAGCGCTTCGGCCGCCAGGTGCTGGTGCTGTCCGTCGACGCCCGCCGCACCCCGGAGGGCACCGTCACCCCCTCCGGCTACGAGGTCACCACCCACGGCGGCCGACGCGGCACCGGAATCGACGCCGTCGAATGGGCCCACCGCGCGGCCGAGCTGGGCGCGGGCGAGATCCTGCTCAACTCGATGGACGCGGACGGCACCAAGGACGGCTACGACACCCGGATGATCGAGGCCGTACGCAAGCACGTCACGGTCCCGGTCATCGCCTCCGGCGGCGCGGGCAGGCTCGGTGACTTCGCCCCCGCCATCGCGGCCGGGGCGGACGCGGTGCTCGCTGCGTCCGTCTTCCACTTCGGTGATCTGCGGATCTCCCAGGTCAAGCAGTCGCTGCGCGAGGCGGGCCACCCCGTCCGCTGATCGCCTCGGTTCCACCCTTCGGGCAGCCTGTCCGAAGGGTGGGCAGCGGCTTCCCGCCCCACCGGGCGTCGCGGCGTATTCGCGCGCATAGTGCCGTTATGAGGCCGTCCCGTCCGGCGATGCTGCTTCTCGCGGGGGCGCTCGTCGCCGCGAGTCCGGCCACGGCAGCCGCCGACCCCGGACGCGCCACCGGCACCGCGCGACCGTGCGTCGCGTCGCCGCCGCCCAGGGGCGGGGAGGCGCGCGAGGCGCTGGACATCGCCCACCGGGTCAAGACCGGGCAGCACCTCAACTCCGTGCTGGTGCGCGTCACCAGGGACGGCAAGGAGGTCCTCACGGCCGGCCTCGGCGAGTCGATGACCGGCGTTCCCGCCCGGCCCGGTATGCACTTCCGCGCGGGCTCCGTCGCCATCGTCCACATGGGCATCGTCCTCCTCCAGCTGGTGGACGAGAAGAAGGCCGGCCTCGACGACCCCCTGTCCCGCTGGCTGCCCGACGCCCCGCACGCCGACGAGATCACCCTGCGCATGCTCGGCAGCTCCACCTCGGGCCTCCACGACTACGTCACCGACCCGGAGTTCCTCGCCGCACTGGAGGCGGCCCCGTTCCGGCACTGGACGCCGCAGGAACTGGTCGCCTACCCGGCCGCCCACCCTCTCCGGTACGAGCCCGGTACCGGCTGGAGCTACTCGCACGCCAACTTCGTGCTGCTCGGCGCCGCCCTGGAGAAGATCAGCGGCACACCGCTCGACAAGCTGCTCCGGCAGCGCGTCATGGGCCCGCTCGGACTCGCCGACACCCGCAACGCCTTCACCCCGGAGATCCAGCCGCCGGTGCTGCACGCCTTCACCAAGGAGCGCGGCCCCTACGAGGAGTCCACCTTCTGGAACCCGTCCTGGACCACGGCACCCGGCGCCGTCCTCACCACCCACATCTGCGACCTGGCCCGCTCGGCGGAGGCGGTCGGCACCGGCGAACTGCTGTCACCCGCCGCGTTCCGGACCCAGCTCGACCCGGGCACGGTCGGGCTCGGCGGCGCGACGAAGACCTGCCCCGCCACGGTGTGCCTGAAGAACACCGCGGCCGAGCACTTCGGGCTCGGCGTCCTGGTCATGAACGACTGGATCCTGACGAACCCCTCGTTCTCCGGATACGCGGCCGTCCAGGCCTACCTCCCCGCCGAACGGCTCGCCATCGCCGTCGCCACGACCAAGGGCAACGACACCCCGGACGGCAACACCGCACAGACGATCATGAACGGGATCGCCGGGGCCCTCGCTCCCGGACACCCCGCCCCCGGCGGCCACTGACGACGGACGCGCGCAGGCCGAGGAGACGGCGCGCCGGCAGACGACGGCGACCGCTGCGGCGGTGGCGGACTTCCCGTCGGTGGTGACGGCGGTCCGCTCCCCCGACCCCACGGCGCGACTGCGGCGGGGCGGCAGCCCCGGCTCGACCCCGCACGGCCCGACGGCCCGCCCCCGGGTCAGCCCATGCCCAGCTGGGTCCTGCCGACCCGGTCGACCGCCTCCTTGTCGCCCTCGACGTCCACGTGCGCGGCGTCCTGCCGGCCGAAGGCGTACATGGTCAGCTCACCCGGCTCACCGGTCACCGTCACCACCGGGGCACCGCGGTGCGCCACCGCCGTCTGGCCGTTCGGGCGCCGCAGCACCAGCCCCACCGGCGCCTTCCGGCCCAGCAGCCGGGCCGACCTCTCCAGCCGGGACCAGAGCGCGTCCGCGAACACCGGGTCCAGCTCCCGGGGCGTCCAGTCGGACTGCGCCCGCCGCACGTCCTCGGCGTGCACATAGAACTCGACCGTGTTGGACGCCTCGTCCAGCGGCTTGATCGCGAACGGCGAGAGCCGCGGCGGGCCCGTGCGGATCAGCCGGATCAGCTCCTCGTACGGCCTCTCCGCGAACTCCGCCTGCACCCGGTCCAGCCTGCTCCTCAGGGGCCCCACCACCAGCCCCGCGGCCTCAGGGCGCCGTTCGCGCACCACGACATGGGCCGCGAGGTCCCGCGTGTTCCACCCCTCGCACAGCGTCGGGGCGTCCGGGCCCGCCGCCTCCAGCAGGTCGGCGAGCAGAAGTCGTTCACGCTTCGCATGGGTCGACATGGCCGCCAGCCTACGACCGGCCCGCCGGGTCCGCCCAGTGGACGGACACCCGTAACGACCCCGCCGGCGCGGCACAATGGCGGCATGAGCAGCACTCCCAGCGCACTCGCCCCCGCCATCGCCGCCCGCCTCAAGCGCAGCGCCGACGGCCTGGTCCCGGCCATCGCCCAGCAGTACGACACCGGTGAGGTGCTGATGCTCGGCTGGATGGACGACGAGGCGCTGCACCGCACCCTCACCACCGGACGCGCCACCTACTGGTCCCGCAGCCGCCGGGAGTACTGGGTCAAGGGCGACACCTCCGGTCACGTCCAGCACGTGAAGTCCGTCGCCCTCGACTGCGACGCCGACACCGTCCTCGTGAAGGTCGACCAGATCGGTGCCGCCTGCCACACCGGCGACCGCACCTGCTTCGACGCTGACGTGCTCCCCCTGGGCCAGTAGGGTCGTACGCCATGGATCCCGAGACCTTCCGCAAGCTGGCGGCGGACCGCCGCGTCATCCCCGTCAGCCGGCGCCTCCTCGCGGACGGCGACACCCCGGTTGGCCTCTACCGCAAGCTCGCGGGCGAGCGCCCCGGCACCTTCCTCCTCGAGTCCGCCGAAGGGGGCACCTCCCACACCGTCGGGGGCGGGGGCGGGGGGTCGTGGTCCCGGTACTCCTTCATCGGCGTACGGTCCGCCGCGACCCTCACCGTCCGCGACGGGCAGGCGCACTGGCTCGGCACCCCGCCCGTCGGCGTCCCCACGGCGGGCGACCCGCTGAAGGCCCTCCGGGCGACCGTCGAGACCCTCCACACCCCGCGGCAGGACCTCGACGAGGGCATGCCGCCGTTCACCGGAGGCATGGTCGGCTACCTCGGCTACGACATCGTCCGCCGGCTGGAGCGGATCGGGGACCACGGCCGGGACGACCTGCGGCTCCCCGAGCTGACCATGCTGCTCACCTCCGACCTGGCCGTCCTCGACCACTGGGACGGCTCCGTGCTGCTGATCGCCAACGCGATCAACCACAACGACCTCGACACCGGCGTCGACGAGGCCTACGCGGACGCCGTCGCCCGCCTCGACGCCATGGAGGCCGACCTGGCCCGGCCGGTCGAGAGCCCGCCGCTCGCGCTCCCGCCCTCCGAGCTGCCCCCGTACACCGGGTCGATGTGGAGCGGCGAGGACTTCCGGGCCGCCGTCGAGGACGTCAAGGAGCGCATCCGGGCGGGCGAGGCCTTCCAGGTCGTGCCCTCCCAGCGGTTCGAGACCCCGTGCGAGGCGAGCGCCCTCGACGTCTACCGGGTGCTCCGGGCCACCAACCCCAGTCCGTACATGTACCTGCTGCGCCTCCCCCACGAGGACGGCGGCTTCGACGTCGTCGGCTCCAGCCCGGAGGCACTGGTCAAGGTCGAGGACGGGCGCGCCATGGTGCACCCCATCGCCGGTACGCGCCCGCGCGGCGCGACCCCGCAGGAGGACCAGGCGCTCGCCGACGAACTGCTCGCCGACCCCAAGGAGCGCGCCGAGCACCTCATGCTCGTCGACCTCGGCCGCAACGACCTGGGCCGGGTCTGCGAGCCCGGCTCCGTCGAGGTCGTCGACTTCATGTCGATCGAGCGGTACTCGCACGTCATGCACATCGTCTCGACGGTGACGGGCCGGGTCGCCGAGGGCCGTACCGCCTTCGACGTGCTCACCGCCTGCTTCCCCGCAGGCACCCTCTCCGGAGCCCCCAAGCCCCGCGCGATGCAGATCATCGAGGAACTGGAGCCCTCGCGCCGGGGACTGTACGGCGGCGCCGTCGGCTATCTCGACTTCGCGGGCGACTCCGACACCGCCATCGCCATCCGCACGGCGCTGCTCCGCGACGGGACCGCCCACGTCCAGGCCGGGGCGGGGATCGTCGCCGACTCGGACCCGTACGCCGAGGACGCCGAGTGCCGCAACAAGGCGGCCGCGGTGCTGCGTGCCGTGCACACCGCGAACCGGTTGAACGGCGGGCGGACGCGTAAGGAATAGTGGGGGACGTGACTGCTGTACCCGTACCCCATTCCGGTGCCGAGCCCGAGCGGGCGGCCCGTGCGGCCGCGAGCGGCCGGCGCAGCCTCGCCGCGGCCCTGTTCCTCGGCGCCGTCGGCGCCGCGGCGGTGCTCCTCGCCTCCGGGCAGACCTGGGCCGGGGGCACGGCGGCGGTCGGGGCCGGCAGCGTGCCGCTGGAAGCGGACGGCCGCGACGTCACCGGGCTCCCGGCCGCCCTCGCCGTCGTCGGCCTGGCCGCCCTCGTCGCCGTCTTCGCGGTCCGCCGGGCGGGCCGTGTGATCGTCTCCGCCCTGCTCGCGCTGAGCGGGGCCGGGGCCGCGGCCGCCGCCTTCCTCGGTGCCTCGGACTCCACGGCGCTCGACGAGAAGGCCCGGCAGACCACGGGCGACACGGCCGCGGCCATCGACGGCCTCACCCACACGGCCTGGCCGTACGTGACCGCCGCCGCGGGACTGCTGATCCTCGCGGCCGGGCTGCTGGCCCTGCGGTACGGCTCCTCCTGGCCGGCGATGTCCGGCCGCTACGAGCGCGAGGGCGGCGCCCCGCGCGGAGGCCGCCCGGACGCCGACCCGGACCGGCCCGAGGAACTGTGGAAGGCCCTGGACCGGGGCGAGGACCCCACCGGCGACCGCTGAGACCTCCCTCCGCGATCAGTGACGACCCCCACGTCCCGGCAGCCCCACGGGTACGGGACAATGGGACGAGAGCATCCGACTCACCCCCCAGCGCAACACCAACGAGGAGCACTTCATGGCGGGCAGCAGCCACGGACACACCCCGGCCGCCTGGACCGGCGTCACCATCTCCTTCATCGGCTTCTGCATCTCGGGAGTCTTCATGGTGGCCGCAAACCCGCTCGGGTTCTGGGCCGGCATGGGCGTGGTACTCCTCGGCGGTGTCGTCGGTGTTGCGATGAAGGCCGCGGGCCTCGGACAGAAGGAGTCCGCCGTGCCCGTCCCGGCCCGCACCCCGGCCGCGCAGCCGGTGGCGGCCGAGGCGACGGCCTCCTGACCGCAGACGTCCCCGCCAGAGGCGCGGCCCGGCGAGCCCGGGCTGCGCCTCTGCGCATGACCGGGGACAATCGCGGAGTGGAAGCCATGCCTGCCGCCACCCCCGCACCGGGAGCGTCCGCCGTGTCGGGGCCGCCTGTCGTGCCGGGGCCCGAGCCCGTACCGGCGCCCGTGCCCCCGTACCACCGCCAGGGGCCGCCACCGGCACCCCCGCCGCTGCGCCGCCGCCTCGCCGCTCCTCTGGCCACGATGGCCGTCGTGGCCGGGGCCTTCGCCTACGTCGGCGCCGTCGACCCGAACGAGCCCGGTCACTACCCCGTCTGCCCCCTGCTGAGGTTCACCGGGATCTACTGCCCGGGCTGCGGCGGGCTGCGCAGCGCCCATGCCTTCATCCACGGAGACCTGGGGACCGCCTTCGGCGCCAACGCCCTCGCCGTCGCCGGGTACCTGCTCTTCGCCGTGCTCTGGGCCGGGTGGATCGTCCGCGCGGCCGGGGCGAAACCGGTCCGGATCACGCTCGGGCCCGCCTGGTGGTGGGGTCTCGGCGCGCTCCTCGCCGTGTTCACCGTTGTCCGGAACCTGCCGTTCGGCTCGGGACTCGCGCCCTGATCCGGGGAAGAAATCCCAGGTAGTGGGACGGGTGGTCAACCGGATGCGGAGCCATCGCCCGCATCCGGATACCATCGGGATTGCCGACAGTGATCCATCATCCAACCTCCCGGAAGGGGGCCGCTCGCGTGAGTGTGCTCGACGAGATCATCGAAGGCGTGCGCGCCGACCTCGCAGAGCGGCAGGCGCGGGTCAGCCTCGACGAGCTCAAGGAGCGTGCCGCCAAGGCGCCCCAGGCCAAGGACGGCGTCGCCGCGCTGCGCGGAGACGGCGTGAAGGTCATCTGCGAGGTGAAGCGCTCCAGCCCCTCCAAGGGCGCGCTCGCCGCGATCGCCGACCCCGCCGGACTGGCCGCCGACTACGAGGCGGGCGGTGCGGCCGTCATCTCCGTCCTCACCGAACAGCGCCGCTTCGGCGGCTCGCTCGAGGACCTGGAAGCCGTGCGGGCCCGGGTGGACATCCCCGTGCTCCGCAAGGACTTCATCGTCACGTCGTACCAGCTGTGGGAGGCCCGTGCGTACGGCGCCGACCTGGCCCTGCTGATCGTCGCCGCCCTCGACCAGGAGGCCCTCGTCTCCCTGATCGAGCGCGCCGAGTCGATCGGGCTCACCCCGCTCGTCGAGGTCCATGACGAGGACGAGGTCGAGCGGGCCGTGGACGCCGGAGCCAAGATCATCGGTGTCAACGCGCGTGACCTCAGGACGCTCAAGGTCGACCGTTCCACCTTCGAACGGGTCGTCCCCGAGGTTCCCGCAGGAATCGTCAAGGTCGCCGAGTCCGGCATCCGCGGGCCCCACGACCTGATCGCGTACGCCAACGCCGGCGCTGACGCGGTGCTGGTCGGGGAGTCCCTGGTCACCGGCCGGGACCCGAAGGCCGCCGTGGCCGATCTGGTCGCCGCGGGCGCCCACCCGGCGCTGCGGCAGGGGAGGGACTGACCTCCCGTGGCTTGTTCGGGCTCGGTTCGCCTCCGGGGCGCCTCGGTGTGCCTCGACGGTCGGTCGTGCTCGGTCCCTCGTGCCTCGGGGTCTCCGCGCGTTCTCCCTTTCGACGCCCACGTGCCCCTTCGGCTCAGTCGCCCTCGCCCGAGCGGGACGCGTGTGCCGCACGCACCACTGGCACGCGGCTGCCGCCCGCGCGGCTGCCGCGCCCCGGCCCGGCGGGTGCACGGACGACGGGTCAGGTACGTCATCGGGGACGAGCCCGGCCAGGTCAACGGCATGCGATGGCGTCGCTGAGCGCAACGCTCAGCACCGGACGTCATCACTCATTTCTCTTCGGCTCACCCACACGAGGAGTTCTGGCATGCCCAGTCAATACTTCGTTCCCGACCCCGAGGGTCAGGTGCCGAACGCCGCCGGCTACTTCGGCGACTTCGGCGGCAAGTTCATCCCCGAGGCGCTCGTCGCCGCGGTCGACGAGGTGGCGGTCGAGTACGACAAGGCCAAGTCCGACCCGGCCTTCGCCGCCGAACTCGACGAGCTGCTCGTCCACTACACCGGCCGCCCCAGCGCCCTGACAGAGGTGCCCCGCTTCGCCGAACACGCGGGCGGCGCGCGGGTCTTCCTCAAGCGCGAGGACCTCAACCACACCGGCTCGCACAAGATCAACAACGTGCTGGGGCAGGCGCTGCTCACCCGGCGCATGGGCAAGACCCGGGTCATCGCCGAGACCGGCGCCGGCCAGCACGGCGTGGCCACCGCCACCGCCTGCGCCCTCTTCGGCCTCGACTGCACGATCTACATGGGCGAGATCGACACACAGCGCCAGGCCCTGAACGTCGCCCGCATGCGCATGCTCGGCGCCGAGGTGGTGCCGGTGAAGTCCGGCAGCCGCACCCTGAAGGACGCCATCAACGAGGCGTTCCGCGACTGGGTCGCCAACGTCGACCGCACCCACTACCTCTTCGGCACGGTCGCGGGCCCGCACCCCTTCCCGGCGATGGTCCGCGACTTCCACCGGGTCATCGGCGTCGAGGCCCGGCGCCAGATCCTGGAGCGCACGGGCCGTCTCCCGGACGCCGCCGTCGCCTGTGTCGGCGGAGGCTCCAACGCCATCGGCCTCTTCCACGCCTTCATCCCGGACGAGGGCGTGCGCCTGGTGGGCTGCGAGCCCGCGGGCCACGGCGTGGAGACCGGTGAGCACGCGGCCACCCTGACCGCGGGCGAGCCGGGCATCCTGCACGGCTCGCGCAGCTACGTCCTCCAGGACGACGAGGGACAGATCACCGAGCCGTACTCGATCTCGGCCGGCCTGGACTACCCGGGCATCGGCCCGGAGCACTCGTACCTCAAGGACACCGGCCGCGGCGAGTACCGGGCGGTGACCGACGACGCCGCCATGCAGGCGCTGCGGCTGCTCTCCCGCACGGAGGGCATCATCCCGGCCATCGAGTCCGCGCACGCGCTGGCCGGCGCCCTCGAACTCGGCAGGGAGCTCGGCAAGGACGGACTGGTCCTGGTCAACCTGTCCGGCCGGGGCGACAAGGACATGGACACCGCCGCCCGCTACTTCGGGCTGTACGACAAGGACGGCGCCGCCGGCACGGACGCCGTCGTCGAGGCGGACGCCACGGGCGAGGTCGCGGAGATCGAGGGGGACGCCAAGTGAGCGGCAACATCCGACTGCTGAGCGACACCCTGGCGCGGGCGAAGTCCGAGGACCGGGCCGCCCTCGTCGCCTACCTCCCGGCCGGCTTCCCGACCGTCGACGGCGGCATCGAGGCGATCAAGGCCGTCTTCGACGGCGGCGCCGACATCGTCGAGGTGGGCCTGCCGCACAGCGACCCCGTGCTGGACGGACCGGTCATCCAGACCGCCGACGACATCGCCCTGCGCGGCGGCGTCAGGATCGCCGACGTGATGCGCACCGTCCGCGAGGCCCACCAGGCCACGGGCAAGCCGGTGCTGGTGATGACGTACTGGAACCCCATCGACCGGTACGGCGTCGAGCGCTTCACCGCCGAGCTCGCCGAGGCGGGCGGCGCGGGCTGCATCCTGCCGGACCTGCCGGTCCAGGAGTCCGCCCTGTGGCGCGAGCACGCCGAGAAGCACGGGCTCGCCACGGTCTTCGTCGTCGCGCCCAGCAGCAGGGACGGGCGGCTCGCCGAGATCACGGCCGCGGGCTCGGGCTTCGTCTACGCCGCCTCGCTGATGGGCGTCACCGGCACTCGTGCGTCCGTCGGCGCCCAGGCCCAGGACCTGGTGGGACGCACCCGCGCCACCACCGACATGCCCGTGTGCGTCGGCCTGGGCGTCTCCGACGCCGAGCAGGCCGCCGAGGTCGCGGGCTTCGCCGACGGGGTGATCGTCGGCTCGGCGTTCGTCAAGCGGCTGCTCGACGCCGACGACCACGCCGCCGGAATCGCGGCGGTGCGGGCGCTGGCGGCCGAGCTCGCGGAGGGCGTCCGCAAGCGGTGACCGACGGGGGCCGTCCGGTCGTGGAACGAAGGATCTGATCGGACCGGCTCACCCGTCCGGGTGGACATGGGACCGGGGAGGCGCATGAGCGCCTCCCCGGTTCGTTGCTGTGGTCGTGAGCGAGAACAACCAAGACGGAAGGCGGGCCGCGCGCGAGCGGCTCATGCGCGATCGCGAGCTGCAGAAGGCCCGCGAGAAGCGACGGCGCCTGTTGATCGTGTCCGCCGCCGTGGTCGGCGTCCTGGGCCTGGCCGCGGTCGTCGGCGTGATCGCGGCGGGCGGCGGGGGCAAGGACGAGGGCTCGGCCGCCGACGGTCCGGTGGTGGCCCCGAGCGGCGCACAGGGCGAGGACGCGCTCGCCCTCCCGGCGGGCGCCGACGACGCGCCGTCGACGCTCACGGTCTGGGAGGACTTCCGCTGCCCGGCCTGCGCCCAGTTCGAGAACGTGATGAGGGACACGATCCACGACCTGACCGCCTCGGGTCAGCTCAGGGTCGAGTACCACCTCGCGACGATCATCGACGGCGGCATGGGCGGCAACGGCTCGCACCGCGCGGCGAACGCGGCCGCGTGCGCGCAGGACGCCGGGAAGTTCGTCGAGTACCACGACGTGCTCTACCAGAACCAGCCGCCGGAGACCGAGGACGCCTTCGGCGAGAACAAGCGGCTGATCGAGCTCGCGGGCAAGGTGCCCGGTCTCGTCACCCCCGCTTTCACGGATTGCGTGGAGTCCGGCAAGCACGACGGCTGGGTGGACAAGTCCGGTCAGGCCTTCCAGGAGCAGAACTTCCGGGGCACCCCCACGGTGCTGCTCAACGGCGAGTCCGTCTTCCCGCAGAAGGGCAAGGAGCAGATCAGCCCGGAGAACCTGCGGAAGTGGGTCGCCGAGGCCAACAAGGGCAAGAAGCCGGCCACGGGGCAGCCGAGCCCGGCCGCTTCCTGACGGCAGACGCTCCCGGATGGGCGGTCCGCGGCACGGCCGGGGGACGCCCACCGGCGTGTCGGGGTGTCCCGGTGCCGGAACGGGTCCGCGTGGGTGCGCGTACGTGTCCGCGCCGTACGTCCGGTCCGCCATGCCCGCGTGTCCGCGCCGTACGCCGTCCGCCCCACCCCGCGCGGGGTGTCGCCCCTGCGGACGGGCCGGGCCCCCTCCGGGCGGACGTGCCACCGGACCGGGGCCGCGGACCAGGGGCTCGTTATGCAGACGTTGCGCGGTCGCTTGCCGTGCCCGGGGCCCGGCAAGGTAGCGTCGGACCTGCCATGGACCTTGCCTACATTCCCAGCCCGTCCACGGGTGTCGTCCACCTCGGACCGCTTCCGCTGCGCGGCTACGCCTTCTGCATCATCATCGGTGTCTTCGTGGCCGTCTGGTACGGCAACAAGCGCTGGATCGCCCGCGGCGGCAAAGCCGGCACGGTGGCCGACATCGCCGTGTGGGCCGTCCCCTTCGGTCTCGTCGGCGGCCGTCTGTACCACGTGATCACCGACTACCAGCTGTACTTCGGCGAGGGTGAGAACTGGGTCGACGCGTTCAAGATCTGGGAGGGCGGCCTCGGCATCTGGGGCGCCATCGCGCTCGGCGCGGTCGGCGCGTGGATCGGCTGCCGCCGCCGGGGCATCCCGCTGCCCGCGTACGCGGACGCCATCGCACCCGGCATCGCCTTCGCGCAGGCGATCGGCCGCTGGGGCAACTGGTTCAACCAGGAGCTGTACGGGAAGCCCACCGACCTTCCGTGGGCCCTCGAGATCAGCGAGGGCGCGAATCGGGAGGCCGGCCTCTACCACCCGACGTTCCTCTACGAGTCGCTGTGGTGCGTCGGTGTCGCACTGCTGGTGATCTGGGCCGACCGCCGCTTCCGGCTCGGACACGGACGCGCCTTCGCGCTGTACGTCGCCGCGTACTGCGCCGGCCGGGCCTGGATCGAGTACATGCGGGTCGACGAGGCGCACCACGTCCTCGGCCTCCGGCTGAACGTCTGGACCGCGATCGTGGTCTTCGTCCTGGCGGTGGTCTACATCGTGGTCTCCGCCCGCGTCCGTCCGGGCCGCGAGGAGATCGTCGAGCCCGCCGCGGTGCAGCAGGGCAAGGCGGCGGACTCCGCCTCCGGGGCCCCGTCGCTCGACAAGGACGCCGAGGGCGACCCGGCCGACTCCGGGTCCGCGAACAGAAGCTGACCGGAGCCGGGGCTCCGCACAGGGCGTTCCGCGCCCGGCCCCCGGCCGGCCGCTCTACCGCGACGGCCCGTCACGCGCCGTCGCGGCCCGTGAGGGAGAGCGTGCGGTGGGCCGCGGCGACGACGGCCGCGTCCACGAAGCGGCCGTCGGGCAGTGCCAGGGCGCCCGCGTCCGTCGCCGCCGCCTTGACGATCTCCTCCGCCGCCTCCACCTCCTCGGGGCTGGGCAGATAGGCGCGCTCGATCACCGGGAGCTGCCGGGGATGGATGGCGGCCCGGCCGAGGAAGCCCAGGGAGCGGCCGTGGGCGCAGGACGCCGCCAGTCCGTCCAGGTCGCGGATGTCCGGGAACACCGACTGCGTCGGCGGGGGCAGACCCGCCGCACGGGCGGCGACGACCACACGGCTGCGCGGCCAGTCCAGTCCGGTGTCGTTCCGCACGCCCAGGTCGGCCCGGAGGTCCGCCTCGCCGAGCGCGATGCCGCGCACCGCGGGGTCGGCCGTCGCGATCGCGTAGGCGTGCTCCACCCCGCCCGCGGATTCCAGCAGCGCGTACAGCCCCTTCCCGGGGGCCAGCTTCGCCGGGACCCGGATGTCGGTGGCGTGTGTCACCTTGGGGATGCGCAGCGCCGCAAGGCCCGGCAGGGGGGCCAGCGGGGCGATGTCCCGTTCCGCGTGGATGCGGACGTGGACCGGCACGGGCTGGGGGGATGACAGCAGTTCGACGGTGGCGGCGAGGGCGTACGCCTTGCGGTGCGGGGCGACCGCGTCCTCGAGGTCGACGATCACGATGTCTGCACCCGAGGAGAGGGCCTTCCGGACCACCTCGGGGCGGTCCCCGGGGGCGTACAACCAGGTGAGCGGGGTCATAGCACGCCTTCGCTGCGCAGGGCGGCGATCCTGCCGGGGGTGAGCCCGAGTTCGCCCAGCACGGCGTCGGTGTCCGCGCCGTGCGGCCGACCGGCCCAGCGGATGCCACCAGGGGTCTCGGAGAGGCGGAAGAGGATGTTCTGCATACGGATCGGGCCGAGTTCCGGATCGGGGACCTCGGTGACGCTGTCCAGCGCCCGGTACTGGGGATCCTCCATGACGTCCCGTACGTCGTGGACGGGGGCGACCGCTGCCTCGGCCTTGTCGAAGGCGGCGACGACCTCGTCCCGCGTGTGGCGGGCGATCCAGGCGCCCACGGCCTCGTCGAGCACGTCCGCGTGCTCGGCCCGTCCGCTGCCCGACGCGAACCACGGCTCGGAGGTGAGCTCCGGACGCCCCACGAGCCGCATCACGCGTTCGGCCACGGACTGCGCGGACGTGGAGACGGCGAGCCAGGAGCCGTCGGCCGCCCGGTAGGTGTTGCGGGGGGCGTTGTTGCGGGACCGGTTGCCGGTGCGCGGTTGGACGTAGCCGAGCTGGTCGTACCAGATGGGCTGCGGCCCGAGCACGGTGAGGATGGGCTCGATGATGGCCATGTCGACGACCTGGCCGCGGCCGGTGGAGGCACGGGCGGTGAGCGCGGTCATGACGGCGTAGGCGGTGGCGAGCGCCGCGATGGAGTCCGCGAGGCCGAAAGGCGGCAGCGTGGGCGGGCCGTCCGGCTCGCCGGTGATCGCGGCGAAGCCGCTCATGGCCTCGGCGAGGGTGCCGAAGCCGGGCCGGTGGGAGTACGGGCCGAACTGGCCGAAGCCGGTGACGCGGGCCAGCACCACCCGGGGATTGGCGGCGCTGAGCTCGTCCCAGCCGAGCTGCCACCGCTCCAGCGTGCCGGGGCGGAAGTTCTCGACGACGACGTCCGCGGTGGCGGCGAGCCGCAGGAGGGTCTCGCGGCCACCGGGCGTGGAGAGGTCGAGAGTGATGGTCCGCTTGTTGCGGCCGAGCAGCTTCCACCACAGCCCGACGCCGTCCTTGCCGGGGCCGTGGCCGCGTGACGGGTCGGGTCTGCGGGGGTGCTCGACCTTGATCACATCGGCGCCGAAGTCGCCGAGCATCGTCGCGGCCAGCGGCCCGGCGAAGAGGGTGGCGATGTCGAGGACGCGCAGCCCGGCGAGCGGTCCGCCCGTGGTGGGCGCGCCGGCCGGGTCGGTCTGGCGGGCGGCGACACCATCGGCGTCGGGGTCGTGCATGGGGGCTCCTTGCGAGTCTCCTGCGGTGTGCGTGCGGCGACGACGGGACGTGCGGTACGGCTCGTCGGGGCTCGTGCGGTGGGTGCGGTGCGTGGGGGTCGGGCCGCGCTCGGCGGGAGGTGTGCGCGTGAGGCGTGTGCGGGTCCCGGGGCGGGGTGCGGTCGTGCGATGGGTGATCTCGGGTCGGGGTGCGTGGGCGTGCGGGCGGGGTCGGCGGGGGTGTGCGGGTGAGGCGTGTGCGGGTCGTGCGGCTGCGGCCCTCCGCGAAGGCGCTCGCCTGGCCCGGGTGTGGGACGGCGGGCCCGGGGCGCCGGGTCCGGGGCCGGCACCCCGCCGCGGGGACCGGGCCGTGCGGGGCCTCGGCGGACGGACCGCGCCGGGCTCAGCCGTCCGTGACGCCCTCCAGCCGGCCGGCGTCGATCTCGGGGCGGTACGGCATCGAGGACGAGGCGCCGGGGCGCTGCACGGACAGCGCCGCCGCGGTGGACGCCCAGGCCATCGCCTCGGCCATCGGCCGGCCCTCGACGAGGGCCACGCTGAGCGCGCCGACGAAGGTGTCCCCGGCGGCCGTCGTGTCGACGGCCCGTACCCGGGGTGCCGGGACGGCGACCGGTTCGGTGTCACGGGCCACGTACAGGCTGCCCGCCGCGCCGAGCGTGATCACCACCTGCGGCACCTGGCGGAGCAGCGCCTCGGCCGCCGCCCGCGGGTCGGTGATTCCGGTGAGGAGGGCGGCCTCGTGCTCGTTCGGCACCAGCAGGTCGGTGACCGCGAGCAGTTCGGGCGGCAGGGGCTGCGCGGGCGCGGGGGTGAGGACGGTCCGTACTCCGTGCCGGCGGGCGGCCTCGGCACCGGCGACCACCCCGGCGAGGGGGAGTTCGAGCTGGAGCAGCAGCGCGTCCGCGGCGCCGATGACGGTCTCGTCGCCGGGGGTGAGGTGGTCCACGGTCCCGTTGGCGCCGGGGATGACGACGATGGCGTTGCCGCCCTCGTCGTCCACCACGATGTGCGCGGTTCCCGACGGCCCCTCCGCGGTGCGCAGCAGATCGGTGTCGACCGCCGAGTGCTCGAGCGTCTCCCGCAGCACGACGCCGAAGTCGTCCGTGCCGATGGCGCCGATCATCGCCACCTCACCGCCGGCCCGTGCCGCGGCCACGGCCTGGTTGGCGCCCTTGCCGCCGGGGACGGTGCGGAACTCCCGTCCCGTCACGGTCTCCCCGCGCCGCGGGGCCCTGGGGACGTAGGCGACGAGGTCCATGTTGGTGCTGCCGAGCACGACGATGCCGGTCATGGGTGCGGGTCCTCCCGGAGAGTGATGCGGTCGCACGTGAGGCGGGCGAGCGAGTCGAAGCCGATGCCGTCGAACCCTGCGACCGTAGTGGTGAGACGGTTCTTGAGCGGGGCGGTCCAGCGCTCGGGCAGGCGGTCGGGGCGGCCGGCGAGCAGCCCCGTCAGCGAACCGGCGGTGGCGCCGTTGGAGTCCGTGTCCCAGCCGCCCGACACGGCACGGCAGACGGCGCCGGTGAAGTCGCCGTCCGCGTGGGTGAGCGCGGCGGCGAGCAGGGCGGCGTTGGGGACGACGTGCACCCAGTGGTAGGCGCCGTGCGCGTCGTGCAGCCGGTCCACGACGGTGTCGAAGTCGTCGTGCGCGGCGGCCGTGGCGACACCGTGGCGCACGGCCTCCGCGAGCCGTGACCGGGGCGGTACGACACGGAGCCCCTCACGCAGGCACATGTGCACGTCGGCGCCGCCGCCGGCCGCGACGGCGAGCGCGGCCGCGATGAACATGGCCCCGTACACGCCGTTCGCGGTGTGGGTGAGCACCGCGTCCCGGTGGGCCTGTTCGGCCGCGGCGGCCGGGTCCCCCGGGTGGGTCCAGCCGTGCACGTCGGCGCGGATCGCGGCGCCGATCCACTCCCGGAAGGGGTTGTGCCGGGTCGCGGTCTCCGGCGGTTCCAGGCCGTGGAGGAGATTGCGGTAGGCGACCCGCTCGGCGGTGAAGGTGCGGCCCGCGGGGAGTTCGTCCAGCCAGAGCCGGGCGACGTCGGCGGTGGCGAAGCCCCGTCCGTACCGCTGGAGGAGGAGCAGGTTCAGCAGCGGGTAGTTGAGGTCGTCGTCCTCGGGCATGCCGTCGATGTTCTCGGCGAGCGAGGTGGGGGCGGACCGGCGGTTCCACGGGTGGGCCGCCAGCAGTCCGGGAGGCACGCCCTTGGCGGTGAACCAGTGCGAGAGCGGCCAGTTGCCGGTGGCGCGGGCGAGTGCGCGGATGGCGTGCAGGGGGAGCTTCTCCACGGGCTTGCCGAGCAGGCATCCGGCGGCCCGGCCGAGCCAGGCGGCGTGCAACCGCCGCAGCACCGGCTCGTCGTGCCCGTCGGAGGATGCCCCCTCCGGCCGGTCGTCCGGCCCGCCGGCGGGTGCCCATTCCTGCCGGCCGTCCGTCCTGGCCCGCGGCCCCTCCGGCGAACGGGAGGCGGGCCAGTCGGGGCACGCCGCGCGGATGGCCGCCAGGTCCGTCGGCTCGCGGTCGGCGAACGGGACGGGGAGCGCGTCCAGTTCGTCCAGCAGCCGGATCGCCAGCGTCCTCAGCCGGGGACCGGCGGGCCGGGGCGAGGCGCCGGCGGCCGTCGGGGCCGGTGTGCCGCCCGCCGTACGCCAGCGGTGCGCGACCGCCGAGGCGTCGCGGCCGTCCTCGGTGGCCTGGCGGAGCTCGTGGCCCACCAGGTCCTCGGGCTGGACCCAGGTCAGCCGGAGGTTCACCGGGCGTCCGTCAGCCGGGCGAAGGCCGCCTCGTGCACCCGCCGGCGCCGGGTGTCACGGGCGAAGACCTCGTAGGCGACCTCCGTGAGGGTGCGCGCAGGGGCGTGCAGGTCCAGACGGCTGGCCTCGGCGACGGTCTTCACCCAGTCGGTCGGCACCGGTTCCTCGCCGTACAGCGCGCCCGCGAGCGCCCCGGACATCGTGGCGATCGAGTCGCAGTCCCGGCCGTAGTTCACGGAGCCCAGCACGGTCCTGCGGTAGTCGCCGTCGCCGATGAGCAGCATGCCCAGCGCGATGGGGAGTTCCTCGATGGAGTGCAGCCGTGAGGGGCGGCGGGCGGCCAGTGACGGTGCGCGGTAGTCGGGGCCCACGGTGTCGAAGGGCGCGACCGCCTCACGGAGGGGGCGGAGCGCGGACTCGAAGTCGCTGTGCCGGGAGGCGGCTTCGGCCACCGCCTCGATCGCCGAGCGGGTGCCGTCCTTGGCGAGCGACAGGCAGGTCTCGACGACGGACTCCGGGCTCGCGCCGGGTGAGCAGGCCGCGGCGACCGCGGCGGCGAGGACGCCCGCGGCCTCCCGCCCGTACGAGGACTGGTGGGCGCCCGCCACGTCCAGGGCCTCCGCGTAGGCGGCGGCCGGGTTGGCGGCGTTGACCAGGCCGACGGGAGCCATGTACATGGCCGCACCGCAGTTGACGATGTTCCCGGTCCCGGCCTCGCGCGGGTCGACATGGCCGTAGTGCAGCCGCGCGGCGAGCCACTTCTCGGCGAGGAACACCCGCTGCAGGGGCAGCGCCTCGGCCTCCAGCTCGGGGATCCAGCGGGGTGTGGAGACGAGGTCCGGTACGAGGTGGTCGGCGACGGCGTACGCGTCGAGATGGTCCCGGACGGTGCCGTAGACGCGGACGAGGGCGTGCGTCATCAGGGTGTCGTCGGTGACGTGCCCGTCGCCCTTGTGGTACGGCGCGATGGGGCGGGCGGTGCGCCAGTCCTCGCCGTGCCAGGGGCCGACGATGCCCTGGACGCGGCCGCCGTGGCGTTCCGCGATCTGCTCCGGCGTGTATCCCTCGACCGGCCCGCCGAGCGCGTCGCCCACCGCGGCGCCGACGAGGGAGCCCGTGATCCGGTCGTCGAGTGAGGCGACCGGGTGCGCTGAGAGTGTCATGTCGGAATTGTCCACCCGGGGTGGGCGCGGGTGAGGCAGGCCGCGTCGGGGATTCGCGCCCGGGAGAGGCGAGTTACGGGCCCGTGGCGCGGCCGGCGCCCCGCGCGGGGGTGGCCGCGGGGGAGGACGGGCGAGCCGCCGCCACCGGCTGTGCGGTGCTCGTCGGGGCGTCCGGAGTCACGGGGGAACCCGCGGGCGGTCGGATCATGTGGGCGAGCTGGCCCGCGAGTTCGACGAGGTCGGTTCCCGCGAGGCGGGGGAGGACGCAGCCGGCCAGGGTGCGGCAGGCGTCGCGCCACGCCGCGGGCACGGTCGTGCCGCCGCCGAGGGCCCCGGTCAGCGCTCCGGCGAGGGCGGGCGCCGAGTCGGCGACGCGGGACAGGCACGCGGCGGCGGGGAGGGCCCCGCCCATCCGGCCGCGTGCCGCCGTGACCAGGGCGAGGGCGACGGGCACGGTCTCGGCGGCGGCGATGCCGTAGCTGTAGACGTGGTCGACGATCTGGTGCTCCAGCAGGGGCACGAGGGAGAAGGCGTCCTCGGCGTCGCGGGCGAGCGCCAGGGCGTGCCGGGCGTTGCGGCCGATCTCGGTGGCCTCGGGGAGTTCGGCGAGGGCGGCGTCGACGGCCGCGTCCACGCGTGCACCGCCGAGCGCCGCGGCGACGGCGGCCGCCATGGCGCGGGCGCCGTGCACCCCGTCGCCGTCCTGGGTGTAGCGGGCGTCGAACTCGGCGAGGTCGGCGGCACCCCCCGGATCGCCCGGGTGGATGACGGCGAGCACGGCGGCCCGCACACAGGCGGCGTCGTCGAAGTAGTGCGGGTTGTCGTGGCCGGTGGCGGGCGGACGCAGCCCGGTGGCGAGATTGCCGAGGCCCGCGCGTACGGAGATCCGGGCACGGAGGGGAGGCACGGCCGCCTCGACCTCGGGGGCGCGGGCCTCCGCCGCGGCGATCTTCCCGGCCAGCGCGTTCCAGGCGAGATCGACGGCGGCGCGCACACGGCGGCCGGGGTCGAGCCCGTCGAACCGCTCACCCGCGGAGGCGAGCACCGTCTCGGCGGCGAACGCGGCCCACTCGGCGTCGTCGGACGGGCCCAGGCGCAGCGGCTCCGGGGGCTGGTTGAGGGCGATCGGGACCGGGAGCGTGGTCGTGGCGTTCTGCTCGGCGAACGTGTCGAGCTCACGGGTGAGACGCCGGGTCCACTCCGGCATCCGCGCGGCCCGGTGCCGCGCGGCGGGCCAGCCGGCGGCGTCACCGGCGGCCAGCCCGAGCAGCAGCCCCTCGATCCGCGCACGGTACACGCCGTGAGCGGGAGCGGGGGGAACGGTGCGGCCCTGGGAGGCGGGGGCCTCGCCGGGCCGGACCGCGGTCCGGTGCAGCCAGGGGGAGTAGCCCCACCCTGAGACGGGGCCGCCTGCTCCGGTCCCGGCTCCGCGGGTGTCCTGCGGCCGCGCCCGCCCGCCGTCCGGGCCGCGCGACCTGCTGCTCGGCGCGGTGTGCGGCCGCATCGGGTCCGTTCCGTGCCCCGGTCGCCCTGCCGGGCGGGCGTGGTCGGGTGCCTCGCCTTCCTCGCCGTTCCGGTCCGTCCCCTGCCCTGGTCGTGCTGTCGGGCGGGCGTGGTCCGGCTTTCCCGGGTGTTCCGGCGTCCTCGGGCGCTCTCGCTTGGTGTGGCCTGCGCTCGCGTCCCCGGGCGGGGACGCGGGCACCGGGCGGGGGGCGTGGGGCGGCGCTGCGTTGCCTGTCGGACCGGTGTCCGCAGATGCCTCGCGTTCCGGGCCGCGCGACCTGCTGCTCGGCGCGGTGTGCGGCCGCATCGGGTCCGTCCCGTGCCCTGGTCGTGCTGTCGGGCGGGCGTGGTCCGGCTTTCCCGGGTGTTCCGGCGTCCTCGGGCGCTCTCGCTTGGTGTGGCCTGCGCTCGCGTCCCCGGGCGGGGACGCGGGCACCGGGCGGGGGGCGTGGGGCGGCGCTGCGTTGCCTGTCGGACCGGTGTCCGCAGATGCCTCGCGTTCCGGGCCGCGCGACCTGCTGCTCGGCGCGGTGTGCGGCCGCATCGGGTCCGTCCCGTGCCCTGGTCGTGCTGTCGGGCGGGCGTGGTCCGGCTTTCCCGGGTGTTCCGGCGTCCTCGGGTGCTCCCGCGTCTTGTGGTCCGCGCTCGCGGCACGGGTCGAGGAAGCGGGCGTCGGGCGCGGCTCCTGCGGCCGCGCGTCGCTGCTCGCCGGACCGGTGTCCGCCGCCGGTGCCTTTCGCTCCTCGCCGTGCCCGTCCTCGCCGTGCCGGGCCTCCGCCCGCCGGTCGCCGTCGTCGTGCCGGTCCGCCCGCTCCTCGCCGTGCCCGTCCTCGCCGTGCCGGGCCTCCCCCCGACGGTCGCCCTCCCCGTCCCGGACCGGCCCCGGCCCGCGGTCCGGGGCCGGGGCGCGTTCACCCGGACCCTCGTCCGGTGCACCCGCCGCATCGGACGCGTCCGCCGCGTCCGCCGTCAGGTCCGGAGGGGAGTCCGGGGTGCCGGGGGCGGGCTGGTCCGGGGTCGTGGAGTCGAGGGGGCGGGGGGTCATGAGAGGGCCTCGGTGTCGTCGTACGGAGTGAGCAGGTCGGCGATGTCCAGGACGTGGTAGCCGCGCATCGAGGGGAGGCAGCTGCCCCGGACGGGGCCGATCGCGGCGGCCCAGTCCGGCGGGATGGCGGAGGCGCCCGACATCGCGCCGGCCAGCGCGCCCGCGACCGCCGCGGTGGTGTCGGCGTCGCGGCCCATGTTCACCGCGGTCAGCACCGACGTACGGAAGTCGCCGCGGGCCGCCGCGAACGCCCCGAAGGCGAGGCCCACCGCCTCGGGCGCCAGGTCCGTCCACGGGTAGCCGCCGATGACGACCGCCGAGCGGACCGTCCGTTCGCGGCCGAGCGGGTCCGTCCCGGCGCGTTCCGCCGCGACGACCGCCCGGCGCAGGGAGCGCGAGGTCCACGAGTCCAGGGGGACGACGGACAGGGCCGCCCCGATCACCCCCGCCGGGCCGGCGCCCGCCATCGCCGCTGCCACCCCCGCAGCCACCGCCTGCCCGCCGTAGATGCCCTCGCCGTCGTGGCTCACGCAGCCGTCGATGGCCACCAGCCGCGCCGCCTCGTCGGGGGAGCCCGCGGCGAACACCCCGAACGGTGCCGCCCGCATCGCGAGCCCGTCGCTCCAGGCGTGCCGGTGCTGCGCGGTGATGGGTGCCGCCAGCCCCCGGCGCAGGTTCTCCAGCGTGCCGCGCTCGCTGAAGCCCGCGCCCCGGAACGGCCCCTCGTCGAGGTCCGCGATCCAGTGGTGCCACGCCTTCTCGACGTGCGCCACGGTCAGCGCCGACCCGTGCCGGGCCAGCAGCAGCCCGGAGAAGATCGCGTACTCGGTGTCGTCCGTGCCGGCGGGGCTGTCGGTCACGAAGCCCTCGATGCGGCCCCAGCGGCGGCGGATCTCGGACGGCCGCATGTTCTCCGCCGGTGCGCCGAGGGCGTCGCCCACGGCCAGTCCCAGGAGCGCGCCGCGGGCCCGATCGCATGCAATCCAGTCCACCGCGCCACTCCTTCGCACCCCCTTGTGCCTGTTCCTCGATCTGTCCCCCGCGGGGGACGAGGTGGAGGCGTGGGAAACCCCGGTTCACACGTCCGGCTCAAGGGCGGAGCGCAGCGCCCAGACCAGGTAAGTAAAGCCTGCCTTGCTAGCGCGCCCCTTACATCGCGCGTACTTTCGAGAGCGAGAAACGGGGCGGGACGCGGACGCGGACCGCTCCGGGAACGAGGGGAGAGCTGTGTCCATCATCGAGACCGAGGCGACGCTTCACGAGGCGCACCGCGACAACCACACGCACCGCGACGTCAACGGCGGCTGGCTGCGTCCCGCGGTGTTCGGCGCGATGGACGGTCTCGTGTCCAACCTCGCCCTGATGACGGGTGTCGCGGGCGGATCCGTCTCCCCGCAGACCATCGTGATCACGGGTCTCGCAGGCCTGGCCGCGGGCGCCTTCTCGATGGCCGCAGGCGAGTACACCTCGGTGGCCTCGCAGCGCGAGCTCGTCCAGGCGGAACTGGACGTCGAGCGCCGTGAGCTGCGCAAGCACCCGGTCGACGAGATGGAGGAGCTGGCCGCGCTGTACGTGGCCCGCGGGGTGGAGCCCCGCCTCGCCCGCGAGGTGGCCATGCAGCTTTCCCGGGACCCCGAGCAGGCGCTGGAGATCCACGCCCGCGAGGAGCTCGGCATCGACCCGGACGAGCTGCCCTCGCCGACGGTCGCCGCCGTCTCGTCCTTCGGATCGTTCGCCCTCGGCGCGCTGCTGCCGGTCCTGCCGTACCTCCTGGGCGCCACCACGCTGTGGCCCGCGGTGCTGCTGGCGCTCGTGGGGCTGTTCGCCTGCGGCGCGCTGGTGTCCAAGGTGACCGTGCGCGGCTGGTGGTTCAGCGGGCTGCGGCAGCTGGCGCTGGGCGGTGCCGCGGCGGCCGTGACGTACGGGATCGGAAGCCTGGTCGGGGCTGCCGTCTAGCCTCGCCACCTGCACGGTCACAGCCTCCGGAAGCCGCTTCCGGAGGCTGTGACCTATGTCCTGCTGCCCTATCCGGCCGTGAGGTGCGACACTGGTTCTTGGCCTCACACCAAGAGCCGTTACCGGGCGGTTTCGAATCCATGACCGCCGGGCATGAGCCACAAGCGCTGTGGGCAACGAAGCCTGCTCTGCATCCCGGGTCCGTGGACGCCGATCCCAAGCCGATCTGTCCGCACCCGCCCCCACCTGCGCCGCTATCACATCCCCATAGCGCGGTGTCCGCATGTTGGAATGGGGTATCCGCTTCCCGAGAACCACTCCATCATGTAACCTGCACGAAATTTCAGCGGAGGGCCAACGTCGTCCCTCGGCACCGCCACATGCCACGACGACGACGGGAGAGCCGATGCGTTCCGACGCCTGGTCGCCCATGGACGGTCGCCCCGCCCCGCAGGGGATGTACGACCCCCGTAACGAACACGACGCCTGCGGTGTCGGGTTCGTGGCCACCCTCACCGGTGTTGCCAGCCATGAGCTGGTCGAGCAGGCGTTGACCGTTCTGCGCAACCTCGAGCACCGCGGCGCCACCGGCTCCGAGCCCGACTCCGGCGACGGGGCCGGCATCCTGCTCCAGGTGCCCGACGCCTTCCTGCGCGACGTCGCCGGATTCGAGCTCCCCGAGGCCGGTTCCTACGCCGTCGGCATCGCCTTCGTCCCCCAGGGCACCGAGGACGAGGCCGTCTCACGCATCGAGACGATCGCCGCCGAGGAGGGCCTCGACGTCCTCGGCTGGCGCGACGTCCCCGTCGCCCCCGAGCTGCTGGGCGCAACGGCCCGTTCGACGATGCCCTCCTTCCGTCAGCTCTTCGTGAGCGCGGGCTCCGCGGCCGAAGGCCCCGAGGGCGGCGCGATCAGCGGCATCGCCCTCGACCGCAAGGCGTTCGTGCTGCGCAAGCGCGCCGAGCGCGAGGCCGGCGTGTACTTCCCGTCGCTCTCGGCCCGCACCATCGTCTACAAGGGCATGCTGACCACCGGCCAGCTCGAGCCCTTCTTCCCCGACCTCTCGGACCGCCGACTCGCGACCGCCGTGGCCCTGGTCCACTCGCGGTTCTCCACGAACACCTTCCCGAGCTGGCCGCTCGCCCACCCGTACCGCTTCGTGGCGCACAACGGTGAGATCAACACCGTCAAGGGCAACCGCAACTGGATGCGGGCCCGTGAGTCGCAGCTGGTCAGCGAGCTGTTCGGGGACGGGAACCTGGACCGCATCTTCCCTCTCTGCACGCCGGACGCCTCCGACTCCGCCTCCTTCGACGAGGTCCTGGAGCTGCTCCACCTCGGCGGCCGCTCGCTGCCGCACAGTGTGCTGATGATGGTCCCCGAGGCGTGGGAGAACCACGACTCCATGGACCCGGCCCGGCGCGCCTTCTACCAGTACCACTCCACGATGATGGAGCCCTGGGACGGCCCGGCCTGCGTCACCTTCACCGACGGCACCCAGGTCGGCGCGGTCCTCGACCGCAACGGCCTGCGCCCCGGCCGCTACTGGGTCACCGACGACGGCCTGGTCGTGCTCTCCTCCGAGGTCGGCGTCCTGGACATCGACCCCGCCAAGGTCGTCCGCAAGGGCCGGCTCCAGCCGGGCCGGATGTTCCTCGTCGACACCGCCGAGCACCGCATCATCGAGGACGACGAGATCAAGGCCGCGCTGGCCGCCGAGCACCCCTACCAGGAGTGGCTGGAGGCCGGGATCATCGAGCTCGGCGACCTGCCCGAGCGCGAGCACATCGTCCACACCCACGCCTCGGTCACCCGCCGCCAGCAGACCTTCGGCTACACCGAGGAAGAGCTGCGCGTCCTGCTCGCGCCGATGGCCCGCACCGGCGCCGAGCCGATCGGCTCCATGGGCACCGACTCGCCGATCGCGGCCCTCTCCGAGCGTCCGCGGCTGCTGTTCGACTACTTCACCCAGCTGTTCGCGCAGGTCACCAACCCGCCGCTGGACGCCATCCGCGAGGAGCTCGTCACCTCGCTGATCTCCTCGCTCGGACCGCAGGGCAACCTGCTGGAGCCGACCGCGGCGTCCTGCCGCTCGGTCACCCTGCCGTTCCCGGTGATCGACAACGACGAGCTGGCCAAGCTCATCCACATCAACGCCGACGGCGACATGCCGGGCATGAAGGCCGTCACGCTGGCCGGTCTCTTCCGGGTCTCCGGCGGCGGCGACGCCCTCGCCGCCCGGCTGGACGAGATCTGTGCCGAGGCCGACGCCGCCATCGAGGGCGGCGCCAGGCTCATCGTGCTGTCCGACCGGCACTCCGACGCCGAGCACGCGCCGATCCCGTCGCTGCTGCTCACCGCCGCGGTCCACCACCACCTCATCCGCACCAAGCAGCGCACCCACGTGGGCCTGCTGGTCGAGGCCGGTGACGTCCGCGAGGTGCACCACGTCGCGCTGCTCATCGGCTACGGCGCCGCCGCGGTCAACCCGTACCTGGCGATGGAGTCCGTGGAGGACCTCCTGCGCGCCGGTACGTTCATCGAGGGCATGGAGCCCGAGCAGGCGATCCGCAACCTGATCAAGGCCCTCGGCAAGGGCGTCCTCAAGGTCATGTCCAAGATGGGCATCTCCACCGTCGCCTCCTACCGAGGCGCCCAGGTCTTCGAGGCCGTCGGTCTCGACGACGCCTTCGTCGCCAAGTACTTCGACGGCACCGCCACGAAGATCGGCGGTGCCGGCCTCGACGTCGTCGCCAAGGAGGTCGCCGCCCGGCACGCCAAGGCGTACCCGGCCAGCGGCATCGCCCCGGCGCACCGCGCGCTGGACATCGGCGGCGAGTACCAGTGGCGCCGCGAGGGCGAGCCGCACCTGTTCGACCCGGAGACCGTCTTCCGCCTGCAGCACGCCACGCGCACCAAGCGGTACGACATCTTCAAGAAGTACACGAGCCGGGTGAACGAGCAGTCCGAGCGCCTGATGACGCTCCGCGGCCTGTTCGGCTTCAAGTCCGACCGCCCGTCGATCCCCGTCGACGAGGTCGAGCCGGTCTCCGAGATCGTCAAGCGCTTCTCCACCGGCGCCATGTCGTACGGCTCCATCTCCAAGGAGGCGCACGAGACCCTCGCCATCGCCATGAACCAGTTGGGCGGCAAGTCCAACACCGGCGAGGGCGGCGAGGACCCGGACCGCCTCTACGACCCGGCGCGCCGCTCCAGCATCAAGCAGGTCGCCTCCGGCCGTTTCGGTGTGACCTCCGAGTACCTGGTCAACGCGGACGACATCCAGATCAAGATGGCCCAGGGCGCCAAGCCCGGCGAGGGCGGCCAGCTGCCCGGCCCCAAGGTGTACCCGTGGGTCGCCAAGACCCGGCACTCCACCCCGGGCGTCGGTCTGATCTCCCCGCCGCCGCACCACGACATCTACTCCATCGAGGACCTGGCTCAGCTGATCCACGACCTCAAGAACGCCAACCCGGCCGCCCGCATCCACGTCAAGCTGGTGTCCGAGGTCGGCGTCGGCACGGTCGCCGCGGGCGTCTCCAAGGCCCACGCGGACGTGGTCCTCATCTCCGGCCACGACGGCGGCACCGGCGCCTCGCCGCTCACCTCGCTGAAGCACGCGGGCGGCCCCTGGGAGCTCGGCCTCGCCGAGACCCAGCAGACGCTGCTGCTCAACGGGCTCCGCGACCGGATCGTCGTGCAGACCGACGGCCAGCTGAAGACCGGCCGCGACGTCGTCATCGCCGCGCTCCTCGGCGCCGAGGAGTTCGGTTTCGCGACCGCGCCGCTCGTCGTCTCCGGCTGCATCATGATGCGCGTCTGCCACCTGGACACCTGCCCGGTCGGCATCGCCACGCAGAACCCGGTCCTGCGCGAGCGCTTCGCCGGCAAGGCCGAATTCGTCGTCAACTTCTTCGAGTTCATCGCCGAGGAGGTCCGCGAACTGCTCGCCGAGCTGGGCTTCCGCACGCTGGACGAGGCCGTCGGCCACGCCGAACTCCTGGACACCACCCGGGCCGTCAACCACTGGAAGGCCCAGGGCCTCGAACTGGCACCGCTGTTCCACGTGCCCGAGCTGCCCGAGGGTGCCGTCCGCCACCAGCTGGTCGAGCAGGACCACGGCCTGGAGAAGGCCCTGGACAACGAGCTGATCAAGCTGTCCGCGGACGCACTGGCCGCGGCCTCCGCCGAGGAGGCCCAGCCGGTCCGCGCCCGGGTCGCGATCCGGAACATCAACCGGACCGTCGGCACGATGCTGGGCCACGAGGTGACCAAGAAGTTCGGCGGTGCGGGCCTGCCCGACGACACCATCGACATCACCTTCACCGGCTCCGCGGGCCAGTCCTTCGGCGCCTTCGTGCCGCGCGGCGTCACGCTGCGCCTGGAGGGCGACGCCAACGACTACGTCGGCAAGGGCCTCTCCGGCGGCCGGGTGATCGTCCGCCCGGACCGGGGCGCCGACCACCTCGCCGAGTACTCGACGATCGCGGGCAACACCATCGCCTACGGCGCCACCGGCGGCGAGCTGTTCCTGCGCGGCCGCACCGGCGAGCGCTTCTGCGTCCGCAACTCCGGTGCGCTGGTGGTCTCCGAGGGCGTGGGCGACCACGGCTGCGAGTACATGACCGGCGGTCACGCCGTCGTCCTCGGCGAGACGGGGCGGAACTTCGCCGCCGGCATGTCCGGCGGTGTCGCGTACGTCATCGACCTCGACAAGGACAACGTCAACGCCGGCAACGCGGACGCCGTCGAGACCCCGAGCGACACCGACAGGGAATGGCTGCACGACGTCGTGCGCCGCCACCACGAGGAGACGGGTTCCACCGTGGCCGAGAAGCTCCTCGCCGACTGGCCCGCTGCCGCGGACCGGTTCAGCAAGATCATCCCGACCACGTACAAGGCCGTGCTCGCCGCCAAGGACGCCGCTGAGCTCGCCGGTCTCTCCGAGCGGGAGACCACCGAGAAGATGATGGAGGCGGCGACCCATGGCTGACCCCAAGGGCTTCCTGACCACCGGGCGCGAGGTCGCGGAGACCCGCCCCGTCGCCGAGCGCGTCAAGGACTGGAACGAGGTCTACGTCCCCGGCTCCCTGCTGCCGATCATCAGCAAGCAGGCCGGGCGCTGCATGGACTGCGGCATCCCGTTCTGTCACAACGGCTGCCCGCTCGGGAACCTCATCCCGGAGTGGAACGACTACGCGTACCGCGAGAACTGGCAGGCGGCCAGCGAGCGACTGCACGCCACGAACAACTTCCCGGAGTTCACCGGGCGGCTGTGCCCCGCCCCGTGCGAGTCGGCGTGCGTCCTCGGCATCAGCCAGCCCGCCGTCACCATCAAGAACGTCGAGGTCTCGATCATCGACAAGGCGTGGGACACGGGTGACGTCAAGCCGCAGCCGCCCGAGCGGCTGTCCGGCAAGACGGCCGCGGTCATCGGCTCGGGCCCGGCGGGTCTCGCCGCCGCCCAGCAGCTGACGCGGGCCGGCCACACCGTGGTCGTGTACGAGCGCGCCGACCGCATCGGCGGTCTGCTCCGCTACGGCATCCCCGAGTTCAAGATGGAGAAGCGGCACGTCAACCGCCGTATCGAGCAGATGCGCGCGGAGGGCACCAAGTTCCGTACCGGCATCGAGATCGGCCGCGACCTGACGGCGACGGACCTGCGCAAGCGGTTCGACGCGGTCGTCATCGCCGCCGGTGCCACCACCGCACGCGAGCTGCCGGTGCCGGGCCGCGAACTGAACGGCATCCACCAGGCGATGGAGTACCTGCCGCTCTCCAACAAGGTCGTCGAGGGCGACTTCGTGGCGCCGCCGATCACCGCGGAGGGCAAGCACGTCGTCGTCATCGGCGGCGGCGACACCGGCGCCGACTGCGTCGGCACGGCCCACCGCCAGGGTGCGGCGTCCGTCACCCAGCTGGAGATCATGCCCCGGCCGGGCGACGAGCGGAACGCCAACCAGCCCTGGCCGACGTTCCCGATGCTCTACAAGGTGACGTCGGCGCACGAGGAGGGCGGCGAGCGGGTCTACTCCGTCTCCACCACCCACTTCGAGGGCGACGCGGACGGCAACGTCCAGTCCCTGCACCTCGTCGAGGTCGAGTTCGTCGACGGCAAGCTGACCCGGAAGCCGGGCACCGAGCGTGCCATCCCGGCCCAGCTGGTCACCCTCGCCATGGGCTTCACCGGCACCGACGTCGAGAACGGCCTGGTCTCCCAGTTCGGCCTGGCGCTGGACGAGCGCGGCAACATCGCCCGCGACGCGGACTTCGCCACCAACGTCGACGGCGTCTACGTCGCCGGCGACGCGGGCCGCGGCCAGTCCCTCATCGTCTGGGCCATCGCCGAGGGCCGCTCCGCGGCGCGCGGGGTGGACCGCTATCTCACGGGTGCGAGCGAACTGCCCGCCCCGATCCGCCCGACGGACCGCGCCCTGACGGTCTGACGGGCATCCCCACCCGGACCGTGTGCTGACGGTCCCTCACATACGTCCCGTACAAAGGCGTACGGAACAGACGCGGCGCCTGCCCCCGTCCCCGACCGGATGATGGGCGGGCGCCGCGGCATCTTCCGGGGTGACGGTACGCGTGCGTAGCATCGCGGTCCGCGTGTGTCCGCCCTCCGGCGTAGTCTCACGGCACGGGTGCCGGCCCGCACAGGACCCGCGGATGCCCAGCGAACGGAGACACGCCCATGGCGGCCATCAGCCTGCGCAAGATCGAGGAGACCGCGCCCGCCCTCGTCAGCCTCTACAAGACCGCCGGGGTGTCGCTGGCGAAGCACGGGCTGAGCGACCGGCGCGCGGCGGTGTACCTGGTGGTCGACTACTCCGGCTCCATGAAGCCCTACTACAGGGACGGCAGCGTCCAGGCGCTCGCGGACCGGGTCCTCGGGCTGTCGGCCCATCTGGACGACGACGGGCGCGTGCCCGTCGTCTTCTTCTCCACGGACATCGACGCCGAGGCCGACATCGAACTCGCCGACCACGAGGGCCGGATAGACCGCATCGTCGCCGGGCTCGGCCACATGGGCAGGACCAGCTACCACGTCGCGATGGACGCGGTCATCGACCACTATCTGGACAGCGGTTCCACGGCGCCCGCGCTCGTCGTCTTCCAGACCGACGGCGGACCGATCAACAAGCTCGCCGCGGAACGGTATCTGTGCAAGGCGGCGAAGCTGCCGATGTTCTGGCAGTTCATCGGCTTCGGCGACCCGGGCAGCCGGCAGTTCGACTTCCTGCGCAGACTCGACGACCTGGCGGTCCCCGCGAAGCGCCCCGTCGACAACGCGGGTTTCTTCCACGCGGGGCAGGACCCGCGGCGTCTCCGTGACGAGGAACTGTACGACCGCCTGGTGTCCGAGTTCCCGGTGTGGCTGGCGAACGCGCGGGCCTCGGGGATCGTGCGCGCCTGACGCCGGGTCTCCGTCGGACCTCGACCGGGCGGCGGTACGAGGTGGCCGCCGGTCGGACGTCGACCGGGCCGCGGTCGAAGCGGCCGCCGTCGGAGTGACGTGGTGGCCGTCACGGCGGCCCGCTCCGGATACCCGACAGCAGATGTCCGGTATTCGCGGTTTCCTGGGCCCATGGGCAACAGCTGGGCAGACTTTCAGGCGGCGGAGCCGGACTTCGCCACGGTGGTGCGGGAGCGCTTCGAGAAGTACAGGCACCATGTCCTCGCGACCCTGCGCAAGGACGGATCACCACGGCTCACCGGGCTGGAGGTGACCTTCCGCTCCGGGGAGCTGTGGCTCGGGATGATGCCGGACTCCCGCAAGGCGCTGGACCTCCTGCGCGACCCGCGGTTCGCGATCCACGCCAACCCGGGCGCGGACGACTCCATGGCCGACGGGGACGCCCGCATCGGCGGACGGGCCGTCGAGGTGACCGATCCGGAGGCGAAGGCCCCGTTCCAGTCGGCGACCGAGGCGCCGGAGCCGTTCCACCTCTTCCGGGTGGAGCTGGCGGAGGTCGTGCGGATCGGGGTCGAGGGCGACGAACTGGTCGTCAGCGGCTGGCAACCGGGTCGCGGCCTGCGGACGGTGCGGCGCCGCTAGCGCCGTGTGCGACACAGGGCGCCGTCCGCCCGCAGGGCGGGGCTCGCGGGCGTCCGGCGCGTGCCCTCGCAAGGCGGAGGGTCATCCTCCCGCCGGGCGTACTCGGACGACTCCGACAGCGCGGCGAGTGGCGTGCCGAGCGGAAGCTCAGAGCCCGGCCACCTTGGCGCTCGCCGACAGTTCGTAGACCAGCGTCACCGTGCGGTGGCCTCCCGGGGGGAGGGCGATGTCCCAGCGGGCGATGCCGTCGGCGTCGAGCACGTCGGGCGGCGGCGAGCAGGCTTCCTTGCGCAGGGAGACCTCCACGGCCGAGACCTCGGAGACCGGGATCCGTTCCCGGAGGGCGACCAGCCGTTCGCCGTGCTCCCCGGGTGCGGAGAACCGGGACAGGTGCAGCCGGACCGTACGGGTGACCACGGTCCGCTGCGTGATGCCGGCGGTGCCGCGGGTCTCCTCCGTCTCCCGCACCACGCGGTGGTCGTCGGAACTGCCGAAGGCCAGCTCGAGGGGAGCCCCGGGGGCCGTGAAGCCCAGCGTGCCGCGGCCGGTGAAGCCGCTGTCGCGGATCAGGTCCACGGGCCCGGCGAGCAGCGCGTGACCGGACCGGTTGTCGCCCCGCACGACCTGCGTGACCAGCGGAGACAGCTCGGGTGAGCAGGCGTACTCGCTGCGCGCGGCCGAGGTGAAGGCGGAGACGGGAACGCGGTGGGCGCGGCCGTCGCCGGCCACCGAGACCGGAGCAGGCGACTCCAGCACCCGTACCTCGCCGCCGTCGTCCACGCCGGGCAGGCCGACCACCGGGGCCGGGCCGAGGTCCCCGATCTCCTCCTCGCGCAGTTCGACGTCGACCGTACGGCGCTCGGCGGCGGAGCGGTCCCGGAGCGACAGCCGATCCTCGCCGAGCCTCGGCGGGTCGGTGGCCAGCGCCGAACGGGCCGTCGAGAACGTCAGCCGCACGTCCGACCAGTCCTCGCCGGTGCGCTGCCAGACCATCGCGTCGGTCTCCAGCGTCAGGGTGCCGCCGTCGAGCACTGCCCGGTAGGCGGGCCGCCACAGCGCACACGGGGTCAGATGGCTCAGCCGCAGCCGGGCCGGTCCTGCCGCCGCCGCGTCCACGGTCAGCTCGATGTGGCCGACCAGCTCCGCGGGCTCCTCCTCGGCGAGCCCCAGGGCCCGCCGGGTCTCCCCGAGGCCGGCCGCGACGGCGGTCAGCCGGGCCTCCACGGTGCGGAGCTCCTCGCCGTACGCGTCGCGCTCGGCGTCCACCCGGTCCAGTTCGCGGACCCAGCGCTCCGGTTCGGCCTCGCCGGCCCCGGCGCCCTCGCCGATGTCCCGCAGCAGATCGGCGGCGAGCCGGCCGAGCAGGTCGAGGCGGGCCCGGACGCGGTCGCGCCGCTGCTCCAGCGCGCGCTGCTCTTCCTCGAGGTCGTGCTCGCGGTGGCGGAGTGCCGAGTCGTCGTCGGTGGGCGGCTGCGGGCACTTCGGCGTCCAGGCACGGACGATCCGCAGATCGAGCACGGTCGCGGGAAGGTCCGGGTGATCGGTCGTCAGCTCGGCGTGCAGGGTGCGGTCGAGGGCCAGCGCACTGACCGGACCGAGGCGCAGCCGCCGGACGCCGGCCTCCAGGTCCAGCACGGTGACGCGCTCCACCTGGGCCCGGTCCTCCAGGCAGGTCACGGCGGTGACGGGCAGGGGAATCGGCAGCGGGGCCGTGGGCATGGCGTTCAGCTCCTCCGGTTGCCGCCGGCCAGGGCCTTGCCGGCCGGGATGCGGATCTCGTAGCCGCCGTCGAGTGCGGCGGTGCCGCCGGCGGGCAGGTCCACCCGCCAGATGCGGGTCCCGGGCGCGTGGTGCTCGGGTCCCTCACCGTCCACGGGCGTCGTCCAGTCGGCCCGTTCCTCGATCCTCACGTCGGGTTCCGAGGTGACCGGGACGCGCTCGCGGACCTCCACGGTGACGTGGCTCCCGAGCCGGTTGGCGAGCTCCACGTGGATCCGGTGGTCGAGCACGGTGGTGTTGTTGCGCAGCCCCGATGCGGACTCGCGCAGCTCGGTGCGGCGGGTGACCCGGATGGCCTCCGCCGGGCCGAGGCCCACCCGGCGGAGGCCGCCGGGAGCGAGCGTGGACAGTGCGGCGGTCAGCACGAAGCGGTCGTCGACGGTGACCTCCACCGGGCCGGCCAGGAGGGCCCGGTCGGTGGCGTTGGAGAGCACCAGCGTCGCGTACACCGTCTCCTCCACGGACGGCACGCAGAGGTACTCGGTGCGCAGACCCACGGGCATCTCGGCGACGGTGACGGTGTGCCAGGTGCCGTCCGAGGGGATGTCGGCGCGGGCGGCGGCGTCGTAGCGGTGGTCGAAGGAGCCCGCCGACTCGCGGGGCGGGACGGCGTGCCCGGGCAGCGGCAGCGCGGCCACCGCTTCGGCCCGGCGGCGGTACTCGGCGGCCACCGGGTCGCCGGGGGCGGCGGGGAAGAGCCGCCCCCTGCGACTGCGCTGCTCGTCCGGGCCGCTCAGGACGAGGGCGGCGTAGTCGAGTTCGGCACCGCTCGGCCGTGGAGGACCGGCCGCAGGTTCCGGCGGTGGCGGCGGCGCGGGACTGCCGGGAGCGGCAGGCGCCATGGGGGCGCGGGCCGCGAAGGCCGCGCTCCGCGCGCGTGGCCCGGCCCCCGGTCGGGCCCCGGCCGGCCGTGCGAGGTCGGGCGCCGCGCCGCCGAAGGCTTCCGGGGCGGGGCCGGCCGGACCGCCGGGAACCGGGAGCGCGGCGGGCGGGGCGCCGTAGCCCTGCGGAGCCGGTGGCGGTGGCGGTGGCGGTGGGGGAACGGGCGCGGAGCCGGCGGCCACGGGAACGGGCGCGGAGCCGGCCCCGGCGACGGGGCGCGGGCCCGCGGCGTCGTAACCGGTGAACAGGTCGGCGAGCCCTGCCGGGGGCTCGCGCCAGCCGGAGGGTGCCGGGTCGGGCTGACGGCGCCCGATCCGGACCGAGCGGAGCCTCGGCAGATCCGTGCGCCGCCGCAGGTCGGCGGTGGACAGGCCGACGCGTACGCCCGTCCAGTCCTCGCCGGTGCGCTGGGCGACCGAGGCGCGCAGCACCAGCCGTCCGCTGCCGTCGCCCTGACGGTGGGTGAGCCGGTAGGCGGGCACCCAGACGGCGCCGGGCACCCCGTACTCGAGCTCCACCTCGACCTCCGCGGCGTCCGTCTCCGGCTCCGACTCCGACTGCCGCCGACCGGAGCCGGACTCGGCGGGCGCGCCGGCGTCGGAGTCCGTTCCGGTATCGGCCCCGGCCCCGGCCCCGGTTCCGGTGAGTGTCAGGACCACGGAGACCGTGGTGTCCACATGCGCTGACGGCGCGTCGGTGGAGGCGCGTTCGAGCTTGGCCACGGCGACGTCGAACTCGTGGTCGACGTCGCGCAGGGCCTTCTCCAGTTCGACGAGCCGGGCGTGGAGAACCGTCAGCCGCTCGTCGACGAATCCGGCGAGTTCCAGCCAGGCGTCGACGGGCGTGCGGCGGTGAGGGTCCTCGCGCTTACGGCCGGGTGGCACCGGACGCAACGCCCCGATCTCCTCGATCAGGCCGAGCTGGCGGTCCCTGCGTCCCTCCGCCGCCGCGCGTTCGTCGCGCATCCGTTCGACCTCGCGCCACAGTGCGTCGGAGTTCTCGGGGGCGGCCGGCTCCGCCTCGACCTCGACCCGGGCCTCGACGACCCGTACACCGGAGGCGCCCAGGACCCGGGCCCGCACGGAACCCGCGTCCAGGGTGCGGGGCAGTCCCGTCACCCGCACCCGGCCGTCCGGCGGCACGGTGCCCCTGGCCAGGCGGCGGCAGAGCGCGCCCCGTGCGTACACCACCACCGAATCGAGGGTCGAACCCCACCTCTGTGCCATGTCGGCCGTCACCCGCCCCGCCCCCGCCGCGTCCATGTGGAGCGAAGCCTACGCGAGCGGCCGCCGTCCCGGCCGCGGTCCGACGACCCGGGGGCCGGCGACGCCGTTACAGCCGGGAGAAGCGCACCGATCGGTCGCCGCCGGGCCCGCCTCCCGCCGAACCGGCCCCCGCCGAACCGGCATGCGCAGAGCCCTCCAGCACCGCCGCCCTGCACTGGGAGGGAGTGCCCCACGCGTCGCGCAGCGGGCGCGCCTTGCGCAGCCACAGGGACAGGTCCAGCTCGTCGGTGTAGCCGACGGCGCCGTGGAGTTGGAGCGCGGTGCGGGCGGCGGCGTACGCGGCCTCGCCCGCGGCCGTCTTCGCCGCCGCGACATCGGCCGAGGCCAGGGTGAGCGCCGCGCCGTGCACGAGCGGGCGGGCGAACTCCAGGGCGATCAGCGTGTCCGCCAGCCGGTGCTTGACCGCCTGGAAGGAACCGATCGGCGCGCCGAACTGGGTGCGCTGCCCGGCGTACGCGACGGTCCGCTCCAGCAGCGCGAGCCCGACGCCGAGCGCCTGCGCCGCCGTCGCGAGCCGTGCCCAGTCCGCCGCGCGCCGTGCCGCCGTCGCGACGGCGGGTCCGGCGGAGACCACCTCCCCGCCCGCGCCGGGCACGGCGAGCCGCCGCACCGGATCGACGGAGGCGTGCACGGGCCCGTGCCCCGCGGCGAGCCGCAGCACCGTGGGGTCGCCGGCGTCGACCACGAGCAGCCGGTCAGCCGCGTCCGCGTCCAGGGCGTACGGCCCCGCTCCCGGCGCGTGCAGGGAGACCAGCAGGTCGCCCGACGCGATGGCGGGCAGCAGCCGCTTGCCGAGTACGGGCTCGTCCAGGGCGGCCACGAGCACCGCGCCCGCGACCGTCTCCACCAGGGGTCCCGGCACCGCGTGGCGGCCCAGCTCGACGAAGGCGAGGACCAGTTCGAGGGAGAGCGCCCCGGCCCCCTCGTACGCCTCCGGCACGGCCAGGGCGAACACGCCGGAGCCGGCGAGCCGGGACCACAGCGCCCGGCCGGGCGAGGAGTCTCCCGCCGCCCAGGCGCGCGCCGCCGCGGGCGTGTCCGCGGCGGCCAGCAGCGCGTCCAACGAGCGCACGAACGACCGCTGTTCGTCGGTCGGCAGGAAACGCATGGTCAGCGGCGTCCCTTCGGCAGTCCGAGCAGCCGCTCGGCGATGATGTCGCGCTGGATCTCGTTCGTGCCCGCGTAGATCGGCCCGGCGAGGGCGAACACGTGGCCCTCCGCCCACCCACCGGGCCCGTCCGCCTGCTCCCCCTCCGCGCCGAGCAGGTCGAGCGCCGTCTCGTGCAGGGCGATGTCGTACTCGGACCAGAACACCTTGTTCAGGCTCGACTCCGCGCCGATCACCGAACCGGCCGCGAAGCGCGAGGCACCCGCGCAGGTGAAGAGCTGGTACGCCCGCGCGCCGATCACCGCGTCCGCGACACGGTCGCGCAACGCCGTGTCGGCCGGGTCGGCGGTGGCGGCCCACAGCCGCACCAGGCGCCGGGCCGCGGCCAGATAGCGGCCGGGGGAGCGGAGCATGAGCCCGCGCTCGTTGCCCGTCGTCGCCATGGCGATGCGCCAGCCCTGCCCGGGTCCGCCGATCACGTCCTCGTCCGGGACGAACACCTCGTCCAGGAACAGTTCTGCGAACGCGGGCTTCCCGTCCAGCCGGCGGACCGGCCGGACCGTGACCCCGGGAGCCCGCAGGTCGAACATCAGGTACGTGAGCCCCCGGTGCGGGGGGCCGGCGTCCGGGTCGGAGCGGAAGAGGCCGAACGCCCGGTCCGCGAAGGCCGCCCGCGACGACCACGTCTTCTGGCCCGTCAGCAGCCAGCCGCCCGCCGTCCGGACCGCCCGGGAGCGCAGCGACGCGAGGTCCGAGCCCGCCTCCGGCTCCGACCAGGCCTGGGCCCAGACCACCTCGCCGCTCGCCATGGACGGCAGGATCCGGGCCCGCTGCTCCTCCGTGCCGTGGTCGAACAGGGTCGGGGCGAGCAGGCTGATGCCGTTCTGGGAGACCCGGCCCGGGGCGCCCGCGGCGTAGTACTCCTCCTCGAACACCAGCCAGTGGAAGACGTCCGCGCCGCGGCCGCCGTACCGCTCCGGCCACGAGACCACCGACCAGCGGTCGGCGGCCAGCCGCGCCTCCCACCGCCGGTGTGCGGCGAAGCCCTCCCGGGTCTCCAGCGAGGGCAGCGGCGGGTCCGGGACGTGCGCGCGCAGCCAGGCGCGGGCCTCGGCGCGGAACGCGTCCTCGTCCGCCGTGTGCGTCAGGTCCATCAGCGCACCCCGTTCCCTAACAAGTGTTTGGTAGGTTAACGTGCCCGTGTGACGGACAACAAGGCGGCGGACGACAGGGCGACGGACAAGAGGGTCCTGGGCGACAAGGCCACGGACGGCAAGCCCCCGTACGTCCCCGGACACGCCCTGCTGGACGGCAGGACCGCCGTCGTCACCGCCGCCGCCGGGGCCGGGATCGGCGGGGCCACCGCCCGGCGCCTCCTGGAGGAGGGCGCCCGGGTCCTGGTCAGCGACGCGCACGCGCGCCGCCTCGAGGAGACCGGGAAGGCGCTCGCGGACGAGTTCGGCCCGGACGCCGTCGCCTCACTGGTCTGCGACGTCACCGACGAGACCCAGGTGCGGGCCCTCTTCGGAGAGGCGGCACGGCTGCACGGCGGCCTCGACGTCGTCGTCAACAATGCGGGCCTCGGCGGGACCGCCCCGCTCGTCGACATGACCGACGCGCAGTGGTCCCGCGTCCTCGACGTCACCCTGAACGGCACCTTCCGCTGCACGCGCGCCGCGTTGCGCGCCTTCCGTGACTCGGGCCGCGGCGGCGTCGTCGTCAACAACGCCTCCGTCGTCGGCTGGCGGGCCCAGGCCGGACAGGCCCACTACGCGGCCGCCAAGGCCGGGGTCATGGCCCTGACCCGGTGCGCCGCCGTCGAGGCGGCGGAGTTCGGAGTCCGCGTCAACGCCGTCGCGCCCAGCCTCGCCATGCATCCGCACCTGGTGAAGGTCACATCCGCCGAACTGCTGGAGGACCTCACCGCCCGGGAGGCCTTCGGCCGGCACGCCGAGCCGTGGGAGGTCGCCAACGTGATCGTCTTCCTCGCCAGCGGCTACTCCTCGTACATGACCGGCGAGACCGTGTCCGTCAGCTCCCAGCATCCGTAGGGCCCCACGTGGACCCGACATCACCAGGACCAGGCAGGGACCGGATCGGCCCGGGGCCGGCTGCGGACAGCCCGGCCGCCGTGCCAGGGCCGGGCAAGCGTGCACCCGGGCGGGACGAGAATGGACGTGTGGCCACGAACAAGAAGAAGACCCAGGTGAGCGCCTCGCCCGAGCGGCGCCGTGAACTGCTCGGCACCGCGGCCGAGGTGTTCGCCGCCCACGGCTACAACGCCACCACCGTCCGCAGGATCGCCGACGAGGCGGGGATGCTCGCGGGCAGCCTCTACTACCACTTCGACTCCAAGGAGTCGATCCTCGACGAGATCCTCTCCACCTTCCTCGACGAGCTGTGGGCGGGGTACGACGCCGTCCTCGCCGCCGGGCTCGGGCCGAGGGAGACCATCGAGGCGCTCGTCACCGAGTCCTTCCGCGAGATCGACCGGCACCGCGCGGCCGTCGCCATCTACCAGAAGGAGTCCCGGCACCTCTCCGCCCAGCCCCGCTTCCGCTATCTCGCCGACTCCCAGGAGAAGTTCGAGGAGGCGTGGCTGGGGACGCTGGAGCGCGGGGTCGCCTCGGGCGCCTTCCGGGACGACCTGGACGTCCGGCTCACCTACCGCTTCGTCCGCGACACGGTGTGGGTCGCGGCGTCGTGGTACCGGCCGGGCGGGCACCACAGCCCCGAGGAGATCGCCCGGCAGTACCTGTCGATGGTCCTGGACGGAATCGCCGTACGGCACTGACCACCGCGCACCGAGCACCCCGCACGTCCGCCGACCCCCGGACGTCGCCGACCCCGAGGAGCAGTCATGGCAGAGGCCTTCATCGTCGAAGCGGTCCGCACCCCGGTGGGCCGGCGCAGGGGCGGCCTCGCCGCCGTGCACCCCGCCGATCTGGGCGCGCACGTCCTGAGGGCCCTGGTCGACCGGGCCGGGATCGACCCGGCGGCCGTGGACGACGTGGTCTTCGGCTGTCTCGACACGGTCGGCCCCCAGGCGGGCGACATCGCCCGGACGAGCTGGCTGGCCGCCGGGCTGCCCGAGGAGGTGCCCGGCGTCACCGTCGACCGTCAGTGCGGCTCGTCGCAGCAGGCCGTGCACTTCGCCGCCCAGGGTGTGATGTCGGGCACCCAGGACCTCGTCGTCGCCGGCGGTGTGCAGAACATGTCGCAGATACCCATCGCCTTCGCCTCCCGGCGAGCGGGCGAGCCCCTGGGGCTCACCGAGGGGCCGTTCGCCGGCAGCGAGGGCTGGCGCGCACGGTACGGCGACGCACCCGTCGACCAGTTCCACGGCGCCGAACTCATCGCACGGAAGTGGGGCATCACCCGCCGCGACATGGAGGAGTTCGCCCTGTCCTCCCATCGCCGGGCCGTGCGTGCGACCGACGAGGGCCGCTTCGCGCGGGAGACCGTCGCGTACGGCGACGTCACCGCGGACGAGGGCCCGCGCCGCGACACCACCCTGGAGCGGATGGCGGCCCTCCCGCCCGTGGTCGAGGGCGGCACGATCACCGCCGCCTGCTCCTCCCAGGTGTCGGACGGCGCGGCGGCGCTGCTGCTCGCGAGCGAACGCGCCGTACGGGAGCACGGGCTGACCCCGCGTGCCCGCGTGCACCACCTCTCGGTGCGCGGCGAGGACCCGATCCGCATGCTGTCGGCGCCCATCCCGGCGACGGCCCACGCGCTGAAGAAGACCGGCCTCACCATCGACGACATCGACCTGGTCGAGATCAACGAGGCCTTCGCGCCGGTCGTCCTCGCCTGGCTCAAGGAGACGGGCGCCGATCCTGCACGCGTCAACGTCAACGGCGGCGCCATCGCGCTCGGGCACCCGCTGGGCGCCACGGGCGTGCGGCTGATGACCACGCTGCTGCACGAACTGGAGCGCACGGGCGGGCGGTTCGGGCTCCAGACGATGTGCGAGGGCGGCGGCCAGGCGAACGTGACGGTCATCGAAAGGATGTAGCGCCGGGGGCCTCGCCGTGTCACCCGCGCCGTACGCGTCCGGCAGGCCCGGTCGCGTACGTGCCGGACCGGTCCTTTCCCGGGACACGCCGGGGCGGCCCTGCCCGGCGACCGGGATCCGCGGGGAGCGTGCTAGGTTGTAACGGTTGCAGTTTGGTACCCATGAACTTTATGCGCGCCTGACGGGAATGATCCGCAGGCGCTTTATTGTTTTTCCGGCATCTCCGGATGGGGCCTCTTACCTATCAGGAGAATGACATGGCCACCGGCACCGTGAAGTGGTTCAACTCGGAAAAGGGCTTCGGCTTCATCGCGCAGGACGGCGGCGGCGCCGACGTCTTCGCCCACTACTCGAACATCGCCACCCAGGGCTTCCGTGAGCTCCAGGAGGGCCAGAAGGTCTCCTTCGACGTCACGCAGGGCCCGAAGGGCCCGCAGGCGGAGAACATCGTCCCCGCCTGACCCTCGGGACGCGTACCACGCGGCCGGGGCCCGCACCCACGCGGTGCGGGCCCCGGCCTGTGCTGTGCTCAGCACCAGGAAGGCAATCCGCATGACTCGTTCCGCACGCCCCGCACGCCCCGCACGCCCCGCCCGCAGGCGGCCGGCCGAGCGCCCCGCGAAGCGGGCCCCCAAGGGGGCCGCCGGTGTGCGCCGCACGGCGCCGCCGCAGGAGTTCTCCGTTCCCGAGCCACGGGTCCCGGCTCTGCCCGCCGTCCGGGCCTTCGAAGAGCTGCAGGACCTGCCGGAGGCGCTGCTGAAGACCCTCGCGGCGCAGGGGGTGACCGCGCCGTTCCCCATCCAGGCGGCGACCCTGCCGAACTCGCTCGCCGGCCGTGACGTCCTGGGACGCGGGCGGACCGGTTCCGGCAAGACCCTCGCCTTCGGACTGGCGCTGCTCGCCCGCACCGCCGGGCGCCGGGCGGAGCCGGGGGCCCCGCTCGGTCTGGTGCTCGTGCCCACCCGGGAGCTGGCCCAGCAGGTGACCGACGCCCTCGCGCCCTACGCGACCGCCGTGAACCTCCGCCTGGCGACGGTCGTCGGCGGACTGTCGATCAGCAAGCAGGCCGGCACGCTGCGGCGCGGTGCCGAGGTGCTCGTGGCGACCCCGGGGCGGCTGAAGGACCTCGTCGAGCGCGGCGACTGCCGTCTCGGCGAGGTGGCGATCACGGTGCTGGACGAGGCCGACCAGATGGCCGACATGGGCTTCCTCCCGCAGGTCACCGCCTTGCTGAAGCAGGTGGAGCCCGGCGGGCAGCGCATGCTGTTCTCGGCCACCCTGGACCGGAACGTGGACAACCTGGTGCGGGGGTTCCTCAGCGACCCCGTGGTGCACTCGGTCGACCCGTCCGCCGGCGCCGTCACCACCATGGAGCACCACGTGCTCCACGTCGCCGACGAGACGGACAAGAAGGCCGTCACCGTGCGGATAGCGGCGCGTGACGGGCGCGTCATCCTCTTCCTCGACACCAAGCGCTCCGTGGACCGCCTGGTCAAGCGGCTGCTGGCCAGCGGGGTACGGGCAGCCGGTCTGCACGGCGGCCGGAGCCAGCCCCAGCGCAACCGCACCCTTGAGCAGTTCAAGACCGGCCAGGTCAGGGCACTGGTGGCCACCAACGTCGCCGCCCGTGGCATCCACGTGGACGATCTGGATCTCGTCGTGAACGTCGATCCGCCGACGGACCACAAGGACTACCTGCACCGGGGCGGCCGGACCGCGCGGGCGGGCGAGTCGGGGAGCGTCGTGACCCTGGTCCTGCCGGACCAGAAGCGTGAGATGACCCGGCTGATGTCGGACGCCGGGATCACCCCGCGTACCGCCGCGGTCAGGTCCGGCGACGAGGAACTGGCCCGGCTCACCGGAGCCCGGGAGCCGTCGGGTGTGGCCGTGACCGTCGAGGCACCCCAGGCTCCTCAGCCGTCCGCGGCGAAGTCCCGGCCGAGGCGCAAGCGCCCGCGGGACGGCCGCGGCGACGGCGCCCGGACTGACGGCGCCCGCAGGACCGGCGCGCCCGCCGACAGCGCCCGCAAGGAGCGCGGATCCGCCGACACCGGACGCGCCGGTGGCGGCCGCGCCGCGCAGGGTGGTGCCGGCGGACGTAACGGTGGCGGCCGCGCGGGGCAGGGTGGTGCCGGCGGACGTGCCGAAGACGGCCGCGCGAGGGGCCGGGCTCGGGACGGCGCCGACCAGGCGCGCGGGCGGGCCGCGGGCGCTCAGCAGGGCGGCAGGAGGGGCGGCAGGACGGCCGCCCGCTAGGTGTTCTGATCACGAGCGTCGTCGACACGCGGGGGTCTCTCGTGGCGAAGGCCTCCGTGTGCGGTGGAGGTGTCGAATCTTCACCGCACGAAGGCCTTCGTGTCGCACCGTGATGCCCGGTTGACCGTCTTGGGGCCCCTCGGTGGGCGGCCCGGACTGCGGACGCGAAAGGCCGGCGCACGGGCGCGCCCGCACGCGTTCTCCGGTGCGCCCGGGAGCGCCTCGCCGTGGACCGCCGCCCGGTGGACGGCCCTCGGCCCGGGCCGCTGCGGTCAGTCCTGCCCCGGCGGCAGCCCCCGTAGCTCCCGCAGCGCCCTCTCCGCCTCCGCCATCACCCGGCCGACCAGCTCCGCGCAGCTCGGCAGGTCCTCGATCACGCCCGCGACCTGGCCGGACGCCATCACCCCGAGGTCGGTGCGGCCCTCGACCATCGCCGCACGCAGCAGCATCGGGGTGTTGGCGGCGAGCAGGACCTGGCTCCAGGAGAGATCCTTGCCGTGCCGCAGCGCGAGGCCGTCGCGGACCACCTCCGGCCAGGACAGACCGGAGAGCTTCCGGAAGCCCGCCGCCCTGCGCAGCGCGTGCAGCAGGGCGCGGGCGCGACCGGAACGTTCCAGGGTCTCGACGAGGTCGGAGCGGAGCATGCGGTGCGGAAGTCCGTCGACGGCGGTGGTGACGGTGACGTCCCTGACGGACGCCGCCAGATAGCGGGCCTTCACCGCGTCCGGCACCGTCGAGTCGGACGTGAGCAGGAAGCGGGTTCCCATGGCGATGCCCGCCGCCCCGTACGCGAGCGCCGCCACGAGGCCGCGCCCGTCGTGGAAACCGCCCGCCGCGACCACCGGGATGTCCACCGCGTCCACCACCTGCGGCAGCAGCACGGTCGTCGCCACGTCCCCCGTGTGCCCGCCGCCCTCGCCGCCCTGCACGATCACGGCGTCGGCGCCCCACGCGGCCACCTTCTCGGCGTGGCGCCGGGCGCCCACCGACGGGATCACCACCACGCCCGCGTCCCTCAGCTCCGCGATCAGCTCCCGGGACGGGGCCAGCGCGAACGACGCCACCCGTACGCCTTCGTCCACGATGATCCGCACCCGTTCCCGGGCGTCCCCGGCGTCGGCCCGCAGATTGACCCCGAACGGCGCCTCCGTGCGGGCCCTCACCTCGCGGACCGCCTGCCGCAGCCGGGCCGGCGTCATCGTCGCGGAGGCCAGGACGCCCAGGGCGCCGGCGTTCGCGGCCGCCGAGACCAGCCGTGGCCCCGCCACCCAGCCCATACCGGTCTGGACGACGGGGTGGCGCACTCCGGTGAGCTCGGTGAGCGCCGTCCTCATCGGGGCCGGGCCCCGATCTCGCGATCGCGCCGGCCGTCCGGATCGAGGACCTCACGGACGAGACGCAGCTCCTCGGCGCCGGGTTCGCGGGTGTACGGGACGGGCCCGTCGCCCGCGACGGCGAACGGGAAGCCGGTCGCCTCCCGGACCTCCTCCGGGGTGACGCCCGGATGCAGGGAGGCGAGCCGCATCGAGCGGTCCGGCGTCTCGAAGTCGAAGACCCCCAGGTTCGTGACGACGCGCGGGATCCGGTGGAAGCGCGCCCCGCCCGCGCGGTCGTACCCGACGCCGCTGACCATGTCGACCTTCTCGACGAAGACCCGGCGCGAGTGCCGGGGCACCCAGTAACTGACCGGGTTGTTGAGCGTGTTCACCGGCGCCCCGCGCACCCCGAGCAGCTGACGCGCCGGCCGGGACCAGTCGCCGATGCAGGAGATGTTCTGGTTGCCGTACCGGTCGAGCTGGCTCGCGCCCATCATGACGTGCCGCTTGCCGCCGGTGACCATCGTGAGATGGCGCCGGTACGGAAGCCAGCCCTCCACCTCCCCGTCCGGGCCGACGAGCAGCGCCTCGCCGTCGGTGAGCAGCAGGTCGGGGGAGAAGGTGCGCCGGGCGAGCCGCGCGCCGAGGGAGGGGATCAGCCCCATGGGGCTCGCCAGCACCTCGCCGTCGCCGCGCCACGCCTCGGCACAGGCGATCACGCAGTACTCGGACCGGGACGGCGGGGGGACATGGGCCTGCGCGACGGTCACCGCTGCTCCTCGTGCCAGGCCCGCACGGCGGACCGGTAGGCGTGCTCGTCGGGACCCGACAGGAAGCGCTCCGCGAACTCGGCCCAGGGCGTGGTCGCGTACAGCTTCTGGAAGGACTCGTCGCGGCCGTGGTCGGGGGCGCAGGACGTGAAGTGCGCCCCGTCCGGGGCCTCGACGACGCCCGTGACGCTGTGCCGCCCGACGAGCAGGGTCTGCGGGGCGGCGTCCTTGGTCAGCTCGGCCGTCTCCACGAGCTGCTCGCACGACAGGTACGCCGCGTCGGCCGCCTCGCAGAAGAGGTCGTCGAAGTAGGGGTCCGGTCCCAGGTACTGGCCGTTGCCGAGGCGGTCGGCACGATTGAGGTGGACGAGGGCCGCGTCCAGACGCAGCGCGGGGACGGCGACGAACTCCTCGCCGTCGGCGTAGGGCGAACGGACCGTGCGCAGCTCCGGGTTGACGCGCATGACGTCCGAACCGAGACCGGCCCGCACGGGCATGAAGGGCAGCCGGTTGGCGGCGGCGTGCAGCCCCCACATGAACATCGCCTCGTCGAGCTCCGTCATCGCGATCGTCCCCGCCTCGCGGGCCGCCCGGAAGTGGGGCTCCAGCGGCACGGAGTCGAGCGTCGCGAACGGGGCGACGAGCCGGCGGACCCGGCCCGCCGCGGCCAGCATCCCCACGTCCGGGCCGCCGTACGAGACGACGGTCAGGTCGGTGACCCCGGACCGCAGCAACGCCCGCACCAGGGCCATCGGCTTGCGGCGCGAGCCCCAGCCGCCGATGCCGAGGGTCATGCCGCTGCGCAGCCGCCCCACGACGTCGTCGGCGGTCATGGTCTTGTCGGCCATGGGTCATGCCTCCTTGCCGAAGGTGTCCCGGACGCGGCCGGCGATGCCACCGAGGTCGGCCTCGAAGGTGAAGCCCTGCTCGTACCGGTAGCTGCGGTGCACGTCCACGGGGTCGATGCCGTTGATGGCCGCCTTGGCCAGCCGGACGAGACGGCCGTCCTTGGCGGCGATCTCGCGCGCCAGGTCCCGTGCCGCGGCACGGAGCCCGTCGCGCGGGACGACCCGCCAGACGGAGCCGTGGGCGTGCAGTTCGGCGGCCGTCACGGTGCGGGAGGTGTAGTACAGCGTGCGCATCAGATGCTGGGGGACGAGCCGGGAGAGGTGGGTGGCGGCCCCGAGCGCCCCCCGGTCCAGCTCCGGCAGCCCGAAGGTGGCGTCGTCGGACGCCACGATCGCGTCGGCGTTCCCGACGAGGCCGATCCCGCCGCCCAGGCAGAAGCCGTGCACGGCGGCGACGACGGGGACCTCGCACTCGTAGACGGCGCCGAAGGCCTCGTGGCAGCCCCGGTTGGCGCCGATCAGGGCGTCGTGCCCGGCGTCGCGCTGCAACTCCTTGATGTCGACGCCGGCGTTGAAGCCGCGGCCCTCGGCGGCCAGGACCACACAGCGGACCTCCGGGTCCCGGCCGGCGCGGCGCACGGCGTCGGCGAGTGCGTACCAGGCGTGTACGGGGAGGGCGTTGACGGGCGGGAAGTCGACCGTCACGACGGAAACGCCCTTCTCCGGGCCTGTGGTGGAGACACCCATCAGCGGATCAGCTACCTTTCCACCAAACGTTTGTTAGGTGACTGCTCGTCAGGAAGGTAGCAGCCGATGGAGCTGGACGGGAGGGTCGCGGTCGTCACCGGCGGAACGCGCGGGGTCGGCGCGGGCATCGCACGGGCGTTCCTGGCTGCCGGGGCGGACGTCGTCGTCTGCGCCCGCAGACCACCCGACGCACCGGTCGCCTCCGCGGGCCGCACGGCCCGGTTCCTGCCCGTGGACCTCCGGGACCCGGCGGCCGTCGAGGACTTCTTCGCCGAGATCGCCCGCCGCCACGGCCGGCTCGACGTCCTGGTCAACAACGCGGGCGGGGCGCCGTACCGGCTGCTGCGGGACGGCGCCCCGGTGCGGCACGCGCGGGTGCTGGAACTGAACCTGGTGGCACCGCTGACGGTCTCGCTCGCCGCGCACGGACTGCTGCACGCCGCACGCGGGTGCGTGGTGATGGTCGGCAGCGTGAGCGCGACCCGGCCGTCGCCGGGGACCGCCGCCTACGGAGCGGCCAAGGCGGGGCTGGAGAACCTCGCCCGGTCCATGGCGGTGGAGTGGGCGCCGGAGGTACGGGTGAACACGATCGTGCCCGGAATGGTCCGCACGGAACTGTCGCACCTGCACTACGGCGACGCGCAGGGGATCGCGGCGGTGGGCCGCACCGTACCGCTGGGCCGGCTCGCCGAACCGGACGAGATCGGCGATGCGGCGGTGTTCCTCGCGTCCGGCCGGGCCGCGTACATCAGCGGGGCGTCCCTGCTGGTCCACGGGGGAGGGGAACGCCCCGCGTTCCTCGACGCCGCGACGGTCAACGACGCCGCGACGGTCAACGGGCCCGCGACGGTCAACGACGCCGCGACGGTCAACGGGCCTGCGACGGTCAACGGGCCCGCGGTCGGCCCGGGGGAACCGACGGCCCACGGGCCCGGGGTGGCCGGCGGGGCCGGTGCGGGCGGCTCCGCCGGGACGCCGGCCGGCGCCCCCACGAGGACCACCGACGACAAGGAGGGCTGAGATGAACGCAGTTGCCGGGATCTGCCGCGACCGGGTCGTGGCCGTGACGGGAGCGGGCCGGGGGCTGGGGCGGGCGCACGCGCTGGCCTTCGCCGCGGAGGGCGCGCGAGTCGTGGTCAACGACCTGGGCGTCGGGCCGGACGGCACGCCCGGCGAGGACGGCCCGGCCGACCGGGTCGTCGAGGAGATCCGCGCGCGGGGCGGCGAAGCCGTGGCCCACTCGGGCGACGTGGCCACGGTCGAGGGCGCCGCCTCACTGGTGGAGACGGCCCTCGGTTCCTTCGGACGGCTCGACACGCTCGTCAACAACGCGGGGTTCCTGCGCGACCGGATGCTGGTCAACCTCGACGAGGACGACTGGGACGCGGTGGTGCGGGTCCATCTGAAGGGCCACTTCCTGCCCCTGCGGTACGCGGCGGCCCACTGGCGGGCCGAGGGCCGGGCCGGGCGCGAGCCGTCGGCCCGCGTCGTCAACACCTCCAGCGGCGCGGGCCTGCTGGGCTCGGTCGGCCAGAGCGGCTACAGCGCGGCCAAGGCCGGCATCGTGGGCCTGACCCTCGTCGCGGCGGCGGAACTGTCCCGCTACGGCGTCCAGGTCAACGCCATCGCCCCGGCGGCGCGGACGCGCATGACGGAACGGACCTTCGCCGGGACGATGGCACCGCCGGAGGATCCGGGAGCCTTCGACGCGATGGCGCCGGAGAACGTGTCGCCGCTGGTGGTGTGGCTGGGCTCGGCGGCCTCGGCGGGTGTCACCGGCCGGGTCTTCGAGGCGGAGGCGGGCCGCATCACGGTCATGGAGGGCTGGCACCGGGGCCCCACGGCCGACCGCGGCGCGCGCTGGACGCCCGCGGAGGCGGGGGAGGCGACCCTGAAGCTCCTCGCGGAGGGGACACCGCCGCAGCCGGCGTACGGGGCGCGGTAGCCGCGCGGGGCGGGCGCGGCACGAGGGGGCCCTGGGCGCTGCGGCGGTTCGGGGCTCCGGGCCCGTCGTGGCAGGGTGCGGTCACCTCTCCGCAGTCGGCCCGTGCGGCGCCGGGTGCCGGCCTCGTCGCCGCGCGGCACGGTGGCCGGGCGCTGCGGCGGTTCGGGCGCCCCGCCTCGTCCCGCCGGGCGCTGTCCTCGTCCGGGCGTGCCGCCGGCCCCTCTCGGCCGGCGGCACGCTCGCGCACGGCCCGGGAGGGCACCGCCGGCAACCGTGTCACCCCCGCTCCGCGCTGCCCTCGGCACGCCCCGACCGACCGCGCCCGCCTCACCGCGATCTCGGTACCGTCGCCTCCAGGCGCCGCCGCACCCGCTCGTCCGCCACGTAGTCCACGGCCTGGTCCGCCGTGGAGTAGGCGTAGCCGTCCGGGTCCGCGTTCTCCAGGATGCGCGCCAGGGCCTCGACGGCCCGGGTGTCCTGACGCATCGCCAGCCCGCGTGCGGCCTCCGCCTCGATGTCCGGCACGGCGTCGTCGAGGCGGTCGGCGAGGGCGTCCCGGATCGCGGGCGTGTCCTCGTCCACATCGGCCAGGACCGTCGTCGCCCAGTCCCTGACCCCGTCGTCCGGGTCCCGGCTGAGCGCGACGACCGCCTCCACCCCGTCCGCGCGGCCCGCCGGCAGCAGTCCGTGCAGCGCCACGGCCACCCCGAAGCGCACCTCGGGGTCCGGGTTCCCGGCGTGCCGGAGGATCTCCGTCACCCCGGCCGGGTCGGCCTGCTGCCCGAGCGCCGCCACCGCCGCCCGGATCACCTCGGGGTCCCGGGCCTCCCGCGACAGTTCCCTGAGCAGTGGCACCGCCCGAGCCCGCATCCCGTCGCCCGAGAGGCCGGCCAGCACATCGGCCGCGAACGTCTGCCGCAGCGGGTCCTCCGTCCCGCACCACGCGGCGGCCGCGCGGAAGGTGTCCTCGTCGCCGCGGCGCTGGAGGACGGCGACGGCCTCGGTCCAGTCGTCCTGGTCCGGGTCCCCGCGGCGCAGGGCGCGCTCGGCCAGCGTGTCGGCGGGAGTGCGCAGTCCCAGGTCCTCCTCGAGGAGCGTCGCCACGGCCGCGTGCCCGGTCTGCTGCTCGGCACCCGTGACCCCGCCTCCGTCGTGGTGCAGCTCGACGACGACGGTGACGCCGCCGTCCTCCTCCACCCGGCGCGAGACGGTCTCCGCGTAGGTCGCGCAGTCGTCGCCGTGCTCCTCGCGGTGCCGCTCGGTCAGGGTGCGGCGCAGCTCCTCCTCCACATCGACGCCGAGCCAGCGCCGTGCCTCCGTGAGCGCGTCCTCCCTCGCCACCGCGCCGTGCCGCAGCAGGGCCCGGACGCTCGACGGCGAGCCGCGCCGGGCGGCGGTGACCAGCGGGGGCTCCTCACCGGGGCCCGGCCGGTCCGGGTCCGCCCCGTGCGCGAGCAGCAGTTCCACGGCCTCCGCGCGTCCCTGGCGGCAGGCCCAGGTGAGGGCCCGGACACCGGCAGCCTCTTCAAGATCGGGGCGGGCCCCCGCCGACAGCAGCGCCCGCATCACCTCCGTGCGCCCCCACACGGCGGCCCCGCACAGCGGCAGCTCCGCCCCGTCGGTGCCGCTCGCCCGGTCCGGGTCGGCACCGGCGGCCAGCAGCAGCCGCACCATGACCGGCCGGTCCTGGGCCGCGGCCAGGTACAGCGCGGTCTGCCCGTCCTCGTCGGAGGCCTCGGCCGGCACCCCGGCCCGCAGCGCCCGCACCACCGCGTCGTCGTCGCCGCCGTACAGCCCCTCGAAGAGCTCTTCGGCCGGATCCAGGACCCGTCTGCCGGTGTCCTCGGTCTCCCTGGTGCTCATACCAAAACCCTACGGAAGCACCCTCAGGTGTCGCATTCGAGAATCGTCCGGCACAGGCCGCACCGCGCCCGCACCCGGCCCCGTACCGGCACCCGGATCCGCTGGTGGCAGGTGGGGCAGGGGAACGACACGCGCAGCCCGCCGCCCGGCGCGTGCTCGAAGGCGTACGGGGCGCCCTGCCCCGGCCCCGGGCCCGGATGGTCCGCGGCGTACCGCCGGTCCTTGGCGTAGCGGCGCCGCCCGTTCCACCCGGCCGCCGAGAGCGGGGGTTGCCGGCCGTCGCGCAGCGCCCGGTCCCGGCCCTTGGTGTACGCGGTGTACCCCTGCGGGCTGGTGAACCAGACCGACGGGTCCTCGCCGAAGACCAGTGCGCGTTTGGCCAGGACGTAACCGAATTCCTCCGGCGTCAGATAGCCCAGTTTCTGGCTGGAAACCTCGTCCTCGCGATAGGCGTCGAGCAGCAGCCAGCCCGCCCCGAGGTAGGTCGTCACCGTGTCCGTGAGGATCTCGTTGTCCCGGGTCCCCTGGAACTCCAGCCCGAGCCGGTGCAGCAGCACGTGCGTGATCTCGTGCGCGAGGGCCGCCCCGATGTCGCGTCGATGGCGGCGGAACCGGTCGTTGAGCTCGATGAAGTACTCGGGGCCCGCGGTGAGTTCCACGCTCGCCGCGTGGTGCATCTCCCGGAAGCTCACGATCATCCGGGCCTCCGGCAGCCGCAGCTGACGGACCAGCGCACGGGCCACCCGCTGTGCGCCCAGATGGAGATCGTCGTCGTCGGCGAAGGCGACGTCGGCCGGCGGGACGCTGCTCTCGTAGGCGCGCACGCCGTCGTACGAGAGCCGTCTGTGCAGCGCCGTGATCGCCTCCCGCACGGTGTCGAGATGCGGGAAGCCGTGTTCCACCTCGCTGCCGTTCGCCACGCCCGAACCCCCTGTGGGTGCTGTCCGCGCCCGGTCCGCCACCGGCCGGGAAGGGCGGCCGGACCCTCCCGACTCTACGGCGCGCGACGGCCCCTCGACGGTTGCCCGCGGCGCTGTCGGGGGGTCATGTCTGGCCGAAAAGTGCTCCTTGTGGGGCAGATGTGACGCTCCCCATAATCCGAACACGCCTTGACGGGCTCATGTCACTACCCATGGCAGGGGCCCGCTCGCGCGCACGCGTCAACCCCCCACGAAAGAAGGCAGACCCTTGAACAAGTTCGTTCGCGCCCTTCAGAGATGCGCGGCCGTCGGTGCCGTCGTCCTCGCGGCCGTCAGCCTCCAGCCCACCTCCGCCACCGCCGCCGCCCCGCCCGTCGTCGGCGGAACCCGCGCCGCCCAGGGCGAGTTCCCCTTCATGGTCCGGCTCTCCATGGGCTGTGGCGGGTCGCTGCTCACCCAGCAGATCGTCCTCACCGCCGCCCACTGCGTGGGATCCTCCGGCAACAACACCAGCATCACCGCCACCGCCGGTGTCGTGGACCTCCGGAGCTCCAGCGCCATCAAGGTCCGGTCCACCAAGGTCCTTCGGGCCCCCGGCTACAACGGCGACGGCAAGGACTGGGCGCTGATCAAGCTCGCCCAGCCGATCAACCTGCCGACGCTGAAGATCGCCGAGACGACCGCGTACAACAACGGCACCTTCACCGTCGCCGGCTGGGGTGCGGCCCGTGAGGGCGGCGCCCAGCAGCGCTACCTGCTCAAAGCACAGGTCCCCTTCGTCTCCGACGCCTCCTGCCTCCAGTCCTACCCGAACCTGATCGCGGGCGAGGAGATCTGCGCGGGCTTCACCGAGGGCGGCGTCGACACCTGCCAGGGCGACTCCGGCGGCCCCATGTTCCGCCGCGACAACGCCGGCGCCTGGATCCAGGTCGGCATCGTCAGCTGGGGCCAGGGCTGCGCGCGGCCCGACTACCCCGGTGTCTACACCGAGGTCTCCACCTTCGCCTCCGCGATCAAGTCCGCCGCGGCGACGCTCTGACCCCGCCGGGCGGCCCTTGCGCCGCACCGGCCGCGCACTGAACCCCTGAGCGCGGCGGGGGAGACCCGTCACCCCAGGCGTACGTCCTCCCCGCCGCGTTCCAGCTCCAGCACCCACACCTCGTTCACCCCCGCGCGAAGCACCGGACCCGGTACGAACAGCGACTCCTGCGGCCCCGCCGACCAGTAGCGGCCCAGGCAGAAGCCGTTCACCCAAACGAACCCCCGTGTCCAGCCCGGCAGTTCGAGCGCCGCGTCCCCCGGAGCGGCGACCTCGGCCACCGCCCGGTACAGCCCGGGCTCACCACCGCCCGCGCTCCCGGAGCCCGGCCCGCAGCCGGGCCCCACCGCGCCGGCGCCTTCGGCCCCCGCGCTCCTGGTCCCCGTGCTCCTGGGGCGGCCCACCGCACCGGCGCCTTCGGCCCCCGCGACCGCGCCCGCGCTCCCCGTCCCGCCCGCGCCCCCGGCCCCCGCCGGTGCGTCCGCCGCCCCCCGCCCCACAGGGCGGAAGGCGACCTTCGCGCCGCCCTCACCGATCGCGTCCAGCCGCAGCCCCCGCGCCCGGAAGCCGTGCAGATACTGCCGCTCGTGCCGCACGCCGCCGGTGATGCCCTTCGGCTCCGCCAGCCGAGGCCCGTAGTTGACCCGGCCCAGCGACTCCACCCACAGCTCCACCGCCGCGGGCCCGGCGACCGGCTCCGCCAGCACGGCCTCCTCCGCCGCGAGCACCCCCGCCCGGACCCCGTCCACCGTCACCACCGCCACGTCCCGCAGCCCGCTCACCGACAGCGGGTACGGCCGGCGCGGCCCCGGCACGTCCACCCGGTACCGCACCAGACCCCGGTCCACGCCCAGTTCCTCGAACGTCGGCGGAACCGGCGCGGTGACCTCCTCGTCCCCGAGGACCTCCAGCACCTCCGCCAGCGGAACCCACCCGTCCACCACCGCGGCCACCGGGCACCCGATCCGCACCGGCGGCGCCGGCACCTCCGGCAGCGGCCCCTCCGCGTACCGCGCCAGCACCTCGCGGAACCGCCAGAACTTCTCCGTCGGCAACCCCGCCTCGTCCACCGGCGCGTCGTAGTCGTACGACGTCACCGTCCCGCGCAGCGCTCCGTCGTGCAGCTCGCCCGAACGGTTCGCGCCCGCCCAGCCACCGAAGTTCGAACCCCCGTGCGCCATGTAGAGGTTGACCGACGCCCCGCACTCCAGGACCTCCCGCAGCGCCTCCGCCGCCTCGCCCGGCTCCCGCACCGCCCGCCCCGCACCCCAGTGCTGGAACCAGCCGCACCAGAACTCCATGCACATCAGCGGACCCGACGGCCGGTGACGCCGCAGCGCGGCGAACGCCTCACGCGCATCCGACCCGAAGTTGACCGTCGCGAGCACCCCCGGCACCGAACCGCCCGTCAGCATGTGGTCCTCCGGCCCGTCCGAGGTGAACAACGGCACCGTCACCCCGCAGGCGTGCAGCAGCTCCACCACACGGCGCAGATACACCGCGTCCGAGCCGTAACTCCCGTACTCGTTCTCCGCCTGCACCATGACCACCGGGCCGCCCCGGTCGACCTGACGCGCCACCACCTGCGGCAGCAGCCGCCGGAACCAGCGCTCCACATGCCCCAGGAACTCCGCGTCGTCCGTCCGCACCCGCCGCCCCAGCGGACCCGTCACCCAGTGCGGAAGGCCCCCGTTCTCCCACTCCGCGCAGATGTACGGGCCCGGCCGCACGAGCGCCCGCATCCCGGCCGCCGCGACCTCGTCCAGGAACCGGCCCAGGGCCCCGACGTCCACGAACCGGCCCTGAGCCGGCTCGTGCAGATTCCACGGGACGTACGTCTCCACACAGCCGAGCCCCATCGCCCGCAGCATCGCCAGCCGGTGCCCCCACTGTTCCTCGTGCACCCGGAAGTAGTGCAGGGCCCCCGACAACAGCCGCACCGGCCGCCCGTCCAGCAGAAAATCCCCGTCACCGACCGCGAACCCATCCAACGCCCCGCCCTCTTCCACACGCCCGGCCGACAGACCGGCCCCACCGGGCGCCGGCACCGCGGCCGCCCTCTCCCGTACCCCGCGCGGCCACGATGGCCCCTGGCGGTACGACGGTCCATGGACAAAGATCGGCGCTGTTTGGACACAAACGGGATCCGGACCGGGAGGCCAGGCGGATGTACCACACCTGGATGCGCTACTTCACGCCCAGCCCCGTCCACCACCGGCTCGGCCTCGTCTGCCTCGGCGTCGGACTCCAGCACGGCGCCCTCCCCACCGTCGGCCCCCGCACCCTCGACCACCACGTCGCCGTACTGATCAGCGGCGGCGGCGGCTGGTACCGCGGCACCGACGGCAGACGCCTCACCGTCACGGCACCCGCCGTGCTCTGGCTCACCCCCGGCGTCCCCCACCACTACGCCCCCGACCCCGCCACCGGCTGGGACGAGAGCTTCGTCGACTTCGCCGGCCCGGCGACCGCCACCTACACCGAACTCGGCTACATCGAACCCGACCGGCCCGTCGTCCCCCTCTCCGACGCCGCGCCCGCCCGGGCCGCCGTCGGCCGCATAGCGCGCGCCGCCCGCCGCGGCAACCCCCTCCTCGAGGTCGAGACCGGAGCCGCCGTCCACGAACTCCTCGTCGCCCTGCGCCGCGCCCGCGCCGACATCGGCCCCGACGGGGACCCCGTCCTCCAGGCCCTCGCCCGCGACGCCTTCAAGGCGCTGTCCGTCGCCGAGCACGCCGCCCGCCACGGCATGACCCCCGCCGAACTGCGCACCGCCGTACGCCGCGGCGCGGGCTGCAGCCCCAAGGACTACCTCCTGCGCATCCGGCTCGGCCGCGCCAAGGAACTCCTGGCCGCCACCGACCTCCCCGTCGCCGCCGTCGCCCGCCGCGTCGGCTACGACGACCCCGCCTACTTCTCCCGGCTGTTCACCCGCCGTGTCGGCACCGCCCCGATCCGCTTCCGCGAACAGCAGGGCCGCACCGTCCCCGGCGGCTGGAGCAACCGCATCCCTGATCCCGAACACCCCCCGACCATCCCCGCCCGCCCGACGTAAGCTCCCACCCCATGACCACCAGCAAGACGAGCGGCACCGACGACTCCGTCCTGGCCGAGCTCACCAGGCTGCGCGAAAGCATCGACAACATCGACGCCGCCGTCGTCCACATGCTCGCCGAGCGCTTCAAATGCACCCAGCAGGTCGGCCACCTCAAGGCCGAGCACCACCTCCCGCCCGCCGACCCGGCCCGCGAGGCCCGCCAGATCGCCCGGCTGCGGCAGCTCGCCGAGAACGCCAAACTCGACCCCGGCTTCGCCGAGAAACTCCTCAACTTCATCATCGCCGAGGTCATCCGCCACCACGAACAGATCGCCGACGCCCCCGGCACCACCGGAAAAGGCTGATCAACCCACATACCCCGTGTACGGGACCGGGGCCATCAGGCAGCATGGCCCCATGCCCGTACTCACGCACGACGAAGCGCAGACCCGAGCCCGGCTCCTGGACGTCCGCCGCTACTCGGTCGACCTCGACCTCACCGACAGCGAGACCTTCACGTCACGCACCGTGATCGGGTTCACCGCCCGCGCCGCCGGCGACACCTTCGTCGAGCTGAAGCCCGCCACCCTGCGCACGGCTACCCTCGACGGACGGCACCTCGACCCGGAGAAGCTCGTCGACAACCGGCTCCCGCTCACCGGGCTCACCGAGGGCGAGCACGAGCTGCGCGTCGAAGCCACCATGCACTACTCCCGTACCGGCGAGGGCATGCACCGCTTCACCGACCCCGCCGACGGCGAGACGTACGTCTACACCCAGCTCTTCCTCGACGACGTGCAGCGCGTCTTCGCCGCCTTCGACCAGCCCGACCTGAAGGCGGTCTTCGAACTGTCGGTGACCGCACCCGAGGGCTGGAGCGTCCTCGCCAACGGCGTCACCACCGACCACGGCGACGGCCGCTGGACCGCCGCCCCCACCCCCCGCATCTCCACCTACCTCGTCGCCGTCGCCGCCGGACCCTGGCACTCCGTACGCACCGAGCACCGCGGCCTCCCCTTCGGCATCCACTGCCGCCGCTCCCTCGCCCCCCACCTGGACGAGGACGCCGACGAGATCCTCGACATCACACGGCAGTGCTACGACCGCTACCACGAGAAGTTCGAGGAGCCGTACCCCTTCGACTCCTACGACCAGGCCTTCGTCCCCGAGTTCAACGCCGGCGCCATGGAGAACCCCGGACTCGTCACCTTCCGCGACGAGTTCGTGTACCGCTCCGCCGTCACCGACACCGAACGCCAGACCCGGGCCATGGTCATCGCCCACGAGATGGCCCACATGTGGTTCGGCGACCTCGTCACCCTCCGCTGGTGGGACGACATCTGGCTGAACGAGTCCTTCGCCGAGTACATGGGCTACCAGACCCTCACCGAGGCCACCCGCTTCACCGACACCTGGACGGACTTCGGCATCGGCCGCAAGTCCTGGGGCTACGACGCCGACCAGCGCCCCTCCACCCACCCCGTCGCCCCCGACCCGGACAAGGTCCCCGACACCGCCTCCGCGCTCCTCAACTTCGACGGCATCTCCTACGCGAAGGGCGCCTCCGCGCTCCGCCAGCTCGTCGCCTGGCTCGGCGAGAAGGACTTCCTCGCCGGCATCAACATCCACTTCGCACGCCACCGCTTCGGCAACGCCACCCTCGCCGACTTCATCGACTCCCTCGCCGAGGCCACCGACCGCGACGTGCACACCTGGGCCGCCGCCTGGCTGCGCACCACCGGCGTCGACACCCTCACCCCGCGGATCACCGCGGACAACGGCACCTGGCGCCTCGACGTCGACCAGGACGGCAGCCGCCCCCACCGCATCGCCGTCGGCGCCTACGACCGCGACCCCGTCGACGGCCGCGCGCTCGTCCTGCGCGAACGCTTCGAGATCGACGTCCCCCAGGGCGAGAGCGGCACCGTCCGCACCGGCCGCCGACCCGACCTCGTCGTCCTCAACGACGGCGACCTCACCTACGCCAAGATCCGCCTCGACGCCGCCTCCGAGGAACCGGCGCTGCGCGGCCTCTCCGGCATGCCTGACGCCCTCACCCGCGCCGTCGTCTGGAACAGCCTCCGCGACATGGTCCGCGACGGCCAGCTCGCACCCGCCGCCTACCTGGAGACCGCCCGCGCCCACCTCCCGCACGAACGCGACCTCGCCGTCGTCCAGGGCGTCCTCGCCTTCGCCGGCGCCCAGATCGCCGACCGCTTCCTCGCGCCCGGGGACCGCCCCGCCGCGCTCGCCCTGCTCACCGACCTCACCCGCGACCTCATCCGCCGCACCGAGGACGGCAGCCACCCCGACCTGCGGCTCACCGCCGTACGCCACTTCATCGACTCCGCCGCGCACCCCAACGGGCTCCACGACTGGCTCGCCGACGGCAGCGTCCCCGGCGGACCCGGCCTCGACGCCGAGCTCCGCTGGCGCGTCCTCGGCCGGCTCGCCGTCCTCGGCGCCACCGACGAGGCCCAGATCGCCGCGGAACTCGACCGCGACCCCAGCGCCACCGGGCAGGAAGGCGCGGCCCGCTGCCGCGCCGCACTGCCCACCCCGGAGGCCAAGGCCGCCGCATGGTCCCGGCTGTTCGAGACCGACGACCTCTCCAACTACGTCTTCGCCGCGACCGCGCAGGGCTTCTGGCAGCCCGAACAGGCCGAACTCGTCCGCGAGTACGTGCCGCGCTTCTTCCCCGCCGCCGTCGCCCTCGCGGACCGGCGAGGGCCCGCGATCGCGGAGGCGGCGGGCCGTCACGCCTTCCCGCTCCACGCCGTGGACGCGGAGACCCTGCGCCTCGGCGAGGAGTGCCTGCGCGAGGCGACGATGATCCCGCTGCTGCGGCGCAAGCTCGTCGACCAACTGGACGACCTGCGTCGGGCACTGGGAGTGCGTGGCGCGTAGGACGCCCCACCGCACACGGCCCGGGCGCACCGAACCCACCCGGGCCGTGGGTGGGAGGTGCGCCCGCCGGCCCGTCGCGGGAGTCCGCGTACGGACACGGGGGCCTGCGGCCCGGCGCGCGCAGCCCGTCCCCGTAACGCCCCCGCGCGGACGCGGCGGCCCGGCGGTCGGGGTCCCGGGGCACGGTACGTGCCCTGTGCGGGGACGGCCGGGCGTTGATCGTGGTCTCGGGCGGCACGGCAGGGGTCCTGCGGGGCACCGCTGCACGTCGAGCGTGACCGCGCGCGGGGGCGCCCCCGTCCCGCAGCCCTTCGTCCCGCAGCGCCCCGCCGAGCCACGGCCGGACGGTCGAGCGTGACCGCGTGCGGGGACGGCACGGGCCTCACGGCCGGGGCGCGCACCCGGTCCCGCAGTGCCCCGCGCAGGCCCCGCTGTACGTCGACGCCCCCGCGCGGGCACGGCACCGGTCCCACCCGGCCCGGGGCGCCCTCGTCCCGCAGCCCTTCGTCCCGCAGCGCCCCGCCGAGCCACGGCCGGACGGTCGAGCGTGACCGCGTGCGGGGACGGCACGGGCCTCACGGCCGGGGCGCCCTCGTCCCGCAGCCCCTCGTCCCGCCACTGCACAAGCCCCGCGGCCGTGCCGCGCACCCCGTCCCGCAGCCCCCCGCCCCGCCACGGCACAAGCCCCGCGGCCGCGCCGCGCACCCCGTCCCGCAACTCCCCGCGCGGGCACCGCCGTACGTCGCACGTGACCCCGTGCGGGCACACCACGGCCCCAACGGCCCACGACAGAAAACGCGTACCACTTTCGGGTTCGGATCGTTGAGCTCTGCGGGCAGTCCACCCCGACCCCGTACACCCTGGCGGGAGGCCCATCCGCGCCCCCGCAGGGCCAACGCCGACGCCCCCGAAGGACCCCGCATGACGACGCCGCCGCGCCTGACGTCGAGCCCGAACCCCGGTGGCGGGCTCCCGCCGCTCGCCGGAGGGATCGAGGGGCCCGACGCGCTGCGGCCCCTCCTCGGCGTGGTGCTGGACGCGCTCCGCGCGGGGGCCGTCGCGCGGGGCGGACCGCTGCCGCCCGGCGGGCCCGAACTCCTGACCGCGGCCGTGGCGGAGACCGTCGCCCCCGTGATCCCCGACCACGGCCGCGGCGCCGAGGAAGCGCTCCGCAGCCTCGTCGAGGCCGTCGCGTACGGAGCCGCCGACCCCGCCGACCCCCGGTGCGCCGCCCACCTCCACACCCCGCCCCTCGCGCTCGCCGTCGCCGCCGACCTGGCCGCGTCCGCGCTCAACCCGTCCCTGGACTCCTGGGACCAGGCCCCCGCCGCCTCCGCGCTGGAGGCCGAGGTGACCCGCGCCCTCGCCGCCGAGGTGTACCCCCGAGCCGCTCACCCCGACGCCCTCGTCACCACCGGGGGCACCGAGGCCAACCAACTCGCCGTCCTCCTCGCCCGCGAGCGCCACGGACCCGTCCGGATCGTCTGCGGGGCGGGCACCCACCACTCGGTGCGCCGATCCGCCTGGCTCCTCGGGCTGCCCGAGCCCGTGACCGTCCCCGCCCCGGACGGCACCACCGACCTCGCCGCCCTCGACGACGCCCTCACCGCCCTGCACGGCACCCCCGCGCTCGTCACGGCCACCGCCGGCACCACCGACGCCGGACTCGTCGACCCGCTCCCCGGCATCGCCGACCTCTGCGAACGCCACGGCGCCGAACTGCACGTCGACGCCGCCTACGGCGGCCCGCTGCTGTTCAGCTCCCGCCACCGGGACCTCCTGCGCGGCCTGGACCGCGCCCACTCCGTCACCCTCGACCTGCACAAACTGGGCTGGCAGCCGGTCGCCGCCGGCATCCTCGCCGTCCGCGACGGCGCCCGGCTCACCCCGCTCGCCCACACCGCCGACTACCTCAACCCGGACGACGACACCGAGGCCGGACTGCCCGACCTCCTCGGCCGCTCCCTGCGGACGACCCGCCGCCCCGACATCCTCAAGATCGCCGTGACCCTGCGGGCCCTCGGCCGCGACGGGCTCGCGGACCTCGTCGACCGCACCTGCGCCGCCGCCCGGGAGTGCGCCGACCTGATCGAGAAGCACCCCGCCCTGGAACTCCACCGCAGGCCCGAGCTGACCACGGTCCTCTTCCGCCCACGCGGCGCCGACGACGCAGCCGTCGCCGGCCTCCGCCGCCGGCTCCTGCACGACGGCCTCGCCGTCCTCGGCCGCGCCCACGCGGACGGCAGGCTCTGGCTCAAGGCCACCCTGCTCAACCCCCACACCACCGCGCACGCCCTCGACACCCTCATCGCACTCGTGGAAGGCAGCAGCACCCGATGACCGGCACGCCCGCCCATGGCGCCCCCCAGACCGACCGGCCGCACGACCTCGTGGGCATCGGCATCGGGCCCTTCAACCTCTCCCTCGCCGCCCTCGCCCACGGGCTGCGGACCGGGGACACCGCGGGCGGCCTCACCACCGCCTTCTACGACCAGCGCCCCTCGTTCCACTGGCACGCCGGCCTGCTCATCGACGGCACCACCCTCCAGGTGCCGTTCCTCGCCGACCTCGTCACCCTCGCCGACCCCGCCAGCCCCTGGTCCTTCCTCGGCTACCTCAAGGACCGCGACCGCCTCTTCCCCTTCTACTTCGCCGAGAAGTTCCACATCGAGCGCGCCGAGTACGACGCCTACTGCCGCTGGGTCAGCGACCGGCTGCCCGGCCTCCACTTCGGGCACCAGGTCGACGCCGTCCGCTGGAACCCGGAACGCTCCCTGTTCGAGGTCGACTTCACCCGGCTCGACGAGCACGGGGGAGCGGAGTCACTGGGCCGCGCCCACGCCCGCCACCTCGCCGTCGGCATCGGTACGGAACCCCACGTACCCGAATCCCTGCGACCCCTCGTCGACGCCCCCGGCGTCCCCGTGATCCACTCCGCCGACTACCTGGAGCACCGCGAACGCCTCCTCGCCGCCGGACACATCACCGTCATCGGCTCCGGCCAGTCCGGCGCCGAGATCTTCCTCGACGTACTGCGCGCCCGCCCCGCCGGCACCGAGCGGGTCCACTGGCTGGCCCGCACCGAGGCGTTCGCGCCCATGGAGTACTCCAAGCTCGGCCTGGAACACTTCACCCCCGACTACACCCGCTACTTCCACGCCCTGCCCGAGACCGTGCGGGACGACCTCGTCCCCCGCCAGTGGCAGCTCCACAAGGGCATCGACACCGACACCATCGCGGCCATCCACGAGGAGCTGTACCGGCGCACCCTGCGCACCGGCTGGCCCGACGCCGTCCTCACCCCCGGAGTGCGGGTCCGCACCGCCGGCCGCGTCGCCAGTACCAAGGTCGAACTCCACCTGGAACACCTCCAGCAGGGCACCCGCTCCCGGCTCACCACCGACGCCGTCGTCCTCGCCACCGGCTACCGCGAACGCCCCCTCGACCGGCTCCTCGTCGGCCTCGACCCGTACATGCGACGCGACGCCTCCCACCGGCCCCGCGTCGACGAACACTTCCGGCTCGTCCTCGACCCGGCCGTCACCGGCTCCGTCTACGTGCAGAACGCCGAGCGGCACACCCACGGAGTCGGCGCACCCGACCTCGGACTGGCCGCCTGGCGCAGCGCGACCATCCTCAACTCCCTCACCGGCAAGGAGCCCTACCCCCTGCCCCGGCGCACCGCCTTCACCAGCTTCGGCCTCGAACGGCACGAGGCGCCCGGCATTCCCGGCCAGGCGCCCCGTGCCACCCCGCTCGAGGAACGGCACCGGTCACGGCACTGAGCCGGCCTAGAAGACCGGAACACCGTCCCGGGTCAGCTTCCAGCCCACCGACGCGAACGCCGCCGGGTCCACCGTGCCCTTCGCCTGCACCCACTGGATGATCGTGTTGCGGATCTCGTCCGAGTTCGACCACAGCTGCCTGGCCTTGGCGACGTGCGGGAACGCACCGCCCCCGCTGGCCCGGTAGTTGTTCACCGCCAGCACGAACTGCGCCGCCGGGTCCAGCGCCGTGCCGTCGAACGCCAGGTTCACGATCCGCGCACCGGCCGGCTTCGCGATGTCGATCTCGTACGTCAGACCCGACACCGCGTCGTAGTTGTAGTCCGGAATGCCGTCGGCGTTCGTCAGCTTCGCCGTGTCCACCGGCGCCCCGGCCGGCGTCTGCACGTAGTACCGCGCCGAGTACTCCAGATAGTCCTTCAGCTGGGCACCGGTCATCAGCCGCGCCTCCAGCGTGTTCTCGAACGGGTACAGACCGGCCGCGTCCCGGATCGTCACCTGCCCCGCCGGGATCGCAGCCGTGCGCGAGAAGCACGACGCCTGCGACAGGACCGGCAGCGCCGCCCACTGCCCGCCCGCCAGCGCCGCCTTCACCGTCTCCGCCTGGACGTGGTTGATCAGGTCGATGATCGGCTCGTCCTTCCACGGCGCGTCCGCCGTGGCCATCGCCGCCGTGGACGTGCCGATGACCTGGTTGACGTACGCCACGACCTTCGCGTGCTCGTCCCCCAGCAGCTTCGTGATCCCCGGGTCCTCCGCGACCGAGTTGGAGTTGAGGACCTTCGCCCCCACCTTCGCCACCGCCCACCGGCCCCGCTCCCACACGAGGTCGAAGTCGAAGAGGGTCAGGCGCTGGCCCCACTTCAGCGGCTCGGACAGCACGACCGGCCGGCCCGTCTCCTTGTTGGTGACCGTGTACTCGGCGATCTCGGTGTGCGCGTGCCCCACGAGGATCGCGTCGATCCCCGGCACCTGCTCGGCCACCAGCGCCGCCGCGTTCTCGATGTACGGCAGCTGGTCGCCGTAGGAGGACGTCCCACTGGACCCGGAGTGCGCCGACACGATCACCACGTCCGCACCCATCGAGCGCAGCTTCGGCACCCACTTCGCCGCCTGCTCCTCCAGACCCGGGAACACCATCCTCCCGCTGACGTTGGCCTTGTCCCAGATCGCGATGCCCGGGTTCGTCAGCCCCAGCACCGCCACCCGCACATCCCGCCCGTGCGGCGTGCACAGCCGGTGCATGCTGTACGGCGGGAACGCGGGCAGCAGCGTCCTCGCGTCCAGCGCGTTGGCACCGAGCAGCGGGAAGTCGCACTGCTCCTGGAACTTGCGCAGCACCGGGATGCCGTAGTTGAACTCGTGGTTGCCGAGCGCGGCGGCGTCGTAGCCGATGGCGTTCATCGCCTGCGCCATGGGGTGCACCGGACCGCGGCGCGCGGTGATCGGGTCGACCTTGGCGTAGTAGTACGACAACTGGGTGCCCTGGATCGTGTCACCGGCGTCGATGAGGAGCGTGTTGCGCCTCCCCTTCTCCTCGCGCACCTGCTCGACCAGGGTGGAGATCTTCGCCAGTCCCACGTCGTTGTGGGCCTTGTCGTCGAACTCCCGGTCGGTGAAGTAGTCCCAGTTGAAGACGTTCCCGTGCAGGTCGGTCGTGCCCATCACGGTGAACGAGTACCGCTTCTCCCGCCCGCGACCGCCGTGGGCCGCGGCGGGGGCCGCGGCACCGCCCGCGACGGCGACCCCGGCCCCCGCGGCGGCCGAACGGCCCAGGAACGTCCTGCGATTGAGCGGCATGCGATCTCCCTCGTTCAAGTGACACTACGCGCGTGGAACGACGCGCGTAGAGTCTGGCGCAGGGGCGGCCCCGTGCGAAAGTGTCGGAGACCGATCGACCAGGGAGCCCGCATGACCAGCGACGCACCGACACCCGTCCCCCCTCCCTTCGGCACCCCCGAGACACCGAGGGTCGCCGTACGCGGCGAGGCCCGGTTGGAGGTCGACCCGGAGATCGCCAGGATCGGCATCACCGTCAGCGCACGCGGCACGGACCGCCGCAGCGCCCTCGACGACCTCACCCGCCGCAACGCCCAGGTCCTGGAACTCGCCAAGTCCTACGGCGACGCCGTCGAGAAGATCGAGACCGGCGCGTTCTCCATCAGCCCCGAACCGGCCCGGCACGGCCGCGGCGAACGCGTCCGCGCCTACCACGGCCGCGTCCACATCACCGCCGTCCTCGCCGACTTCACCGCCCTCGGCGAACTCACCACCCGCCTCGCGGACCTCGACCTCACCCGCGTCGACGGCCCCTGGTGGGCCCTGCGCCCCGACTCACCCGCCCACGGCGAGGCCCGCCGCCAAGCCGTCCTCGGAGCCGTCCAGCGGGCCCGCGAATACGCCGGCGCCCTCGGCGCACACCTCACCGCGCTGGTCGAACTCGCCGACCTCGGCGCCGAGACCCCCGCATCCCACGGAATGCCGCCGGGCGCCGGAGAACTGCGCTCCGCCGCGTTCGCCGCCGCCGCACCCGAATCCGCCCCGGCCCTTGATCTCGAGCCCCAGCGGCAGACGGTGTACGCCCAGGTCAATGCCCGCTTCACGATGACGCCCCCCGAGCTCTGACCCCGCCCGGAACGCCGAAATGCTCAGAAGAGCGCCCTCATGCACAATTCAATACTTGTCAATAAGGCTTCATCGAAAGGTTGTTGAGTAGTCACGCACGGCCAATTCTCTACCGGTGGGTAAGACGTAGGCTCGGACCATGCGCCGAGCAAAGATCGTCTGCACACTTGGGCCCTCCACCGACTCGTACGAGCAGATCAAGGCACTCGTGGACGCCGGAATGGACGTCGCCCGCTTCAACCTCAGCCACGGCACCTACGCCGACCACGAGGAGCGTTACCACCACGTCCGCAAGGCCTCCGACGAGACCGGCCGCAGCGTCGGCGTCCTCGCCGACCTTCAAGGCCCGAAGATCCGCCTCGGCCGCTTCCAGGAAGGCCCCGTACTCCTTGAACGCGGCGACGAATTCACCATCACCGTCGAACCCGTCGAAGGCGACCGCGACATCTGCGGCACCACCCACGCCGGACTCGCCTCCGACGTCACCCCCGGAGAACGCATCCTCGTGGACGACGGCCGCGTCTCCCTCGAAGTGACCGCCGTCGACGGCCCCCGCGTCCGCACCACCGTCGTCGAAGGCGGCGTGATCTCCGACCACAAGGGACTCAACCTCCCCGGAGTCGCCGTCTCCGTCCCCGCCCTCTCCGACAAGGACGTCGACGACCTCCGCTGGGCCATCAGAACCGGCGCGGACATCATCGCCCTCTCCTTCGTCCGCACCGCCCGGGACATCGAGGACGTCCACCGCATCATGGACGAGGAAGGCCGCCGCCTCCCCGTCATCGCGAAGATCGAGAAGCCCCAGGCCGTCGACAACATCGACGACATCGTCGCCGCCTTCGACGGCCTCATGGTCGCCCGCGGAGACCTCGGCGTCGAAATGCCCCTGGAACACGTCCCCCTCGTCCAGAAACGCGCGATCAAACTCGCCCGGCGCAACGCCAAACCCGTCATCGTCGCCACCCAGATGCTCGACTCGATGATCGAGAACTCGCGGCCCACCCGCGCCGAGGCCTCCGACGTCGCCAACGCCGTCATCGACGGCACCGACGCCGTCATGCTCTCCGGCGAGACCAGCGTCGGCAAACACCCCGTCGAAACCGTCCGCACCATGAGCCGCATCGTCGAAGCCGCCGAACAGGAGATCCTCGCCAAGGGCCTCCCGCCGCTCACCGAACGCAACAAGCCCCGCACCCAGGGCGGTTCCGTCGCCCGCGCCGCCGCCGAGATCGGCGACTTCCTCGGCGCCCGGTTCCTCGTCGCCTTCACCCAGTCCGGCGACACCGTCCGGCGCCTCTCCCGCTACCGCTCACCCATCCCCCTCCTCGCCTTCACCCCCGACCCCGCCACCCGCTCCCAGCTCAACCTCACCTGGGGCGTCGAGACCTTCCTCGGCCCCCGCGTCGAATCCACCGACGCGATGGTCGCCCAGGTCGACGAGGAACTCCTCCGCATCGGCCGCTGCGAGCGCGGCGACACCGTCGTCATCACCGCCGGATCCCCGCCCGGAGTCGCCGGATCCACCAACCTCGTACGCGTCCACCACATCGGCGAGGACGACACCCCACGCCCCTGAGAGCGCACCCGCCCGCGAACGCGCACGGGACGGGACGGGAACGACCGAGTGTTTGTACGGACAGGTCCTGGGCAGTCGGCCCCACAAGAGGCCCCGACAACAGGGCCCCCGCCGACAACGGACACACGCGGAGGTCCGGATGTCCACAGGAACACTCATCGCCATCATCGTCACGATCGTGGTCGTCCTGCTCCTCATCGCGGTGGGCGCATGGCTGGTCACACGCCGACGCCACCACCTCAAAGAGCGCTTCGGCCCCGAGTACGACCGCACCGTCGAATCCGGTGACAGCAAACGCGCCGCCGAGCGCGAACTGCGCTCCAGGGAACAACGACACCGCGACCTCGACATCCGCGAACTGCCCGCGGAAGCCAGGGACCGCTACAGCGCGGAATGGAACGGCGTCCAGGAACGCTTCGTCGACGAGCCCTCGCGGTGCGTCGACGACGCCGACCGGCTCGTCACCCGGCTCATGGGCGACCGCGGCTACCCCACGGAAGGCTACGAGCAGCAACTCCGGGACCTCTCCGTCGAACACGGGAACACCCTGGAGCACTACCGCGCCGCCCACGACGTCGGTCTGCGCAACAGGGAAGGCCGCGCGACCACCGAGGAACTGCGCGGAGCCATGGTGCACTACCGCGCCCTCTTCCAGGAGCTGCTCGGCGACCCGCACAGCAGCCAGGGCCCGGCCACCGACACCCGACGACGTCACGACGCCGCCTGACACCGCGACGTACGAGGTGAGTTGACATGCGAGACCGCAGGACCACGCACGACACGACCAGGAGCGGCCTCACCACCGATGACCTGGCACACCCCCGAACCGGCGCCGCGCCAGAGGAGAACGACACCGGCGACCGCCCGCCGCCCACCTTCCCCGGCGAGGCGACGGACCTGCCCGGCAACAGGCCCCCGGAACGCCGGGACCGCCCGGCAGAACCCTCCGGCGCCGAGGCGCCGGCCGGACGCGGGGCCGCGACGGACCGGGAACCCTCACCCGACACCGAACGCACACCGGACACGGAAGCCGCACCGGACATGCAAGCGGCACCGGAGGCTGAAGCCGGCGCGGAACCCGCCGCCCCCGCAGCCACGGAGGGGCGACCCGCGTCCGAGCACGGCACGCCCCTGATCGCCGGTGAGGACGCCGAGAGCTACCGGGACCGCTGGCAGCAGATCCAGACGAACTTCGTCGACGACCCCCGCGACTCCGTCCGCGCCGCCGACTCCCTCGTCGCCGACGTGATCCAGTCCCTCGCGGCGACGTTCGCCGACCACAAGCAGGACCTCGAGTCCCAGTGGAGCCGCGGCGAGGACACCCAGACCGAGGAGCTCCGCCTCGCCCTTCAGCACTACCGGGTCTTCTTCAACCAGCTCCTCGACGCCTGACCCGACCCTCGGACGCGCACATCGGCCCGCTCAGTACTTGGGCCCGATGTGCGCGTCCATGAGGGCGACGGACGCGCGCCGGGCGACGGACACCGTCACGGCGGCGCGCTTCTGGTGGAGCGTCCTCCACTCGACACCGAGTCGGTCGAGCGTGTCCGTGAACAGCCTCACGATGTCGGTGGACGTGTTGGTGAAGAAGTAGCGCGGGTACTCGTAGCGCCTGCGCTCTCCCCGGACGACGCGGGTGGTCCAGTTGGTGACACGGCAGCCGTCGGAGTGGATCAGACCTCGTACGAACTCCCACGGGTGGGCGTGGACGATGCGTGCCTGCCAGGCCTCGAGAACGATCGGCCGTTCGTGTTTCCTGCCCCGGCCGTGCTGCGGAAAGAGGCATGTCCAGTGCCGTCCGTAGCTCGTGACCATGACGCACCCCTGCTTCTGCAGGAGGTAGGCCGAGTCCTCCGGCCGCACGGAAGTGATCGCCGTGCGGCAGGCGTCGATCAATCCGGGCCAGGCGTCGGCGCACGCGATCCGCAGCTGGTGGCCGCCTTTCGGATGGGCGCTGATGCATCCGTCGCCGAGGTACAGCCCCAGGAGGTAGGCGTAGGCGGCGGTGTCCTCGGGATCCGTCGGCTGGGGACGGCACCGCGGACAAGGGGCTGCCTGGCCGAGCAGACGGGGGAGCGGTTCGATCCGCACCTGCCAGGCCCGGATCGCTGCTCGCGAGATGCCGGTTTCCTTGCTGACGGAGTTCAGGCTGCGACCGGTGGCGATCAGCGCCAGTGCATGCTCGCGCACGCCGATGTCGTACATGCGGGCGAGATTGGCTTGTCCGGCCGAGTGGAGGTGAAGGCTCAGACCATTTTCACGAGGTCGAGTGATTTTCCGGAATCAGATGGCGACCATGGAAATGAAGGAAAAGTGCCCCGGGTCGGACTCGAACCGACACTGTATGGGTTTTGAATCCATTGCCTGCTGCCAATTGGGCTACCGGGGCCAGCGGAATCGAAGGTTTCCCCCGACCCTCTGCGCGTCCACCATACCGCAGCTAGGTAGGCTCATGGGCAGCAGTACGTGTCCGCAACGAGGAGCTCCCGTGACCGCCCCCGAGTCGCCCCAGCCCGTCGCCGACGACGGCAACGCGTCGCACGTCCCCCCGATGACGACCCGCGTCGTCATCGCAGAGGACGAGGCCCTCATCCGCCTCGACCTGAAAGAGATGCTCGAGGAAGAGGGCTACACGGTCGTCGGAGAGGCCGGGGACGGCCAGCAGGCCGTGGAGCTCGCCCGGGAGCAGCGGCCGGATCTGGTGATCCTGGACGTGAAGATGCCGGTGCTCGACGGGATCTCCGCCGCGGAGAAGATCGCGGAGGAGTCCATCGCGCCGGTCCTGATGCTGACCGCGTTCTCCCAGCGTGATCTCGTCGAGCGTGCTCGGGACGCCGGGGCGATGGCGTACCTGGTGAAGCCGTTCAGCAAGAGCGACGTGGTGCCGGCCATCGAGATGGCGGTGTCGCGGTTCGCGGAGTTGCGGGCGCTGGAGCAGGAGGTCGCGGATCTCGCCCAGCGGCTGGAGACGCGCAAGCTGGTGGACCGGGCGAAGAGCATTCTGCAGACGCAGTACGGACTGACGGAGCCGGCGGCGTTCCGGTGGATCCAGAAGACGTCGATGGACCGGCGGTTGTCGATGCAGCAGGTGGCGGAGGCGGTCATCGAGGACGCCGAGGAGAAGAAGGCCGCCAAGGGGCAGCACGAGAAGTAGTCCGGCGGCGGTCGGTCGCGGTGCGTGTGCGCCGGCGGGCGGCGGCCGTGGACGGAGGAGGCCCGCACCCCCCGAGGGTGCGGGCCTCCGGTGTTTCCGGGTGCGGTCAGTCCTCGCCGAGGTAGGCCTTGCGGACGGACTCGTCGTGGAGCAGGTCCTGTCCGCTGCCGGAGAGGACGATCTTGCCGATCTCCATGACGTGGCCGTGGTCGGCCAGGGAGAGCGCGGCCTGGGCGTTCTGCTCGACGAGCAGGATGGTGGTGCCCTGGGCCTTGAGCTCGGCGATGGTCGCCATGATCTTCTGCATCATGATCGGGGAGAGGCCCATGGAGGGCTCGTCGAGCATGAGCAGTTTGGGCTGGGACATGAGGGCCCGTCCCATGGCGAGCATCTGCTGCTCACCGCCGGAGAGCGTGCCGGCGGCCTGCTTCCTGCGTTCGCCCAGGATGGGGAAGAGGTCGTAGGCGCGCTGGACGTCCTTGGCGATGCCTTCCTTGTCGCTGCGGAGGAAGGCGCCGAGGAGGAGGTTGTCCTCGATCGTCATGCGCGGGAAGATGTGCCGGCCCTCGGGGGAGTGGGCGAGTCCGAGGGAGACGATCTGGTGGGCGGGGACCTTGCGCAGGGACCTGCCCATGAACTTGATCTGTCCGCCGACGGGCTTGATGAGCCCGGAGAGGGTGCGCAGGGTGGTGGTCTTGCCGGCGCCGTTGGTGCCGATGAGGGTGACGACCTCGCCCGCTTCGACCTTGAACGAGATGCCCTTGACGGCCTCGATCTTGCCGTAGGCGATGCGCAGGTCCTCGACCTCGAGAAGTGCGGTCATCAGTCGTTCTCCTTGCGGGTGCCGGAGGCCTGGGCGGTGTCGTCGTCACCGTCGTCGGTTGCTTCCGGCGCGTCGGCCCGGGGTGCGGCCGGTGCGTCGTCGGGTCCGTCGGTGCCGTCGCCGGCGTCGTCGGTCTCGGTCTCGTCGGCACCGGTCTCGTCGGCACCGGCCTCCGCGGCGGGTGCGTCGGTGGCCTCGTCCGTCTCGTCCGCGGTCGTCTCGTCCGCGGTCGTCTCGGCCCGGGCCGTCTCCGGCTCGGTCTCGGGCTCGGTCGTGGCGGCTTCGGCGGCGGCCTCGGCCTGGGCGACCTCCGCCGCTTCCTCCGCGCCGGGGGCGCCCTCGAAGGGCTCGCCGAGGTAGGCGGCGATGACGCGCTCGTCGTTCTGCACGGTCGCGCTGTCGCCCTCGATGAGCTTCTCGCCCTGGACGAGCACGGCGACCCGGTCGCAGAGGTTCATGATGAAGCGCATGTCGTGCTCGATGACGAGGACGGCGATGCCCATGTCGCGGATGGCGAAGACGAGTTCCTCGGTGGCCCGGGTCTCCTGCGGGTTCATGCCGGCGGTGGGCTCGTCGAGGAGGAGCAGTCCGGGCTCGCTGGCGAGTGCCCGGGCGATCTCCAGCTTGCGCTGCTCGCCGTAGGGCAGGTTGCGGGCGAGGTGCTCGGCCTTGCCGGCGAGGCCGACGAACTCGAGGAGTTCCATGGCCCGTTCCCGGGAGGCGGCTTCGGCCTTGTGGAAGCCGGGGCCGCGCAGGAGGGCCGACCAGAGGCCTTCCTTGGTCCGGGTGTGCCGGCCGACGAGGACGTTCTCCAGCACCGTCATGTTGTTGAAGAGACGGATGTTCTGGAAGGTACGGGCGATGCCGGCCGCGGTGACCTTGAAGGACTTCGGCGGCAGGACCGTGCCCTTGTACCGGACCTCTCCCTCGGTGGGGATGTAGAGGCCGGTGAGGCAGTTGAAGAAGGTGGTCTTGCCGGCTCCGTTGGGGCCGATGAGACCGACGATCTCGCCGCTCCTGACGGTGAGGTCGACGGAGCGCACGGCGGTCAGGCCGCCGAACCGCATGGTGACGCCGCGGGCGTCGAGGACCGGCTCACCGGTCGGCGTGGCGGCGGTGGCCTTCGTGATCGTGTCGGTGGTCATGTTCAGGCACCTGCCTTGGTGAGGGTGGCGGGCGCTTCCTCGTTCTCGTGGAACTCGAGCTGGCGGCGGCGGTTGGGGATGAGGCCCTCGGGGCGGAAGCGCATCAGCAGGACGAGCGCGACACCGAAGGCGAGCAGCTGGTATTCGCCGAGGAACTGCAGCTTGTTGGGGATGAGGAAGAGCAGTGCGCCGCCGACGAGCGGGCCGCTGATGGTGCCCATGCCGCCGAGGACGACCGCGGCGAGCAGGAACGCCGAGTTCGGCGGGACGACGTGGGCGAACTGGTACTGCTCGGGGGTCACGGTGTAGGTGACGTGGGCCTGGACGGTGCCGGCGAGGCCGGCGAGCGCGGCGCCGAGCGCGAAGGCGATCAGCTTGACGCGGAAGCCGTTGATGCCCATGGCGAGTGCGGCGGTCTCGTCCTCGCGGATCGCGATCCAGGCGCGTCCGATGCGGGACTCGGCGCTGCGCCGGAAGACGACGACCACGACCAGCGTGATGAGGAGCATCAGCAGGAAGTAGTTGGCGAAGCGGCCGATGGTGAACCCGGCGATGGTGTGCTCGGCGCCGAAGTCGAAGCCGAGGATCACGAGGTTCGGGATGGACGAGATGCCGTTGGAGCCGTTGGTGATGTCGGGGCCCGAGGTGCCGTCCATGTTCATGACGGCGATGCGGAAGATCTCACCGAAGCCGAGCGTCACGATGGCGAGGTAGTCGCCGCGCAGTCGCAGGGTCGGTGCGCCGATGAGCACACCGAAGATCATGGACGCGACGGCGCCGACGATGATGGCGCCCCAGAACGGCAGGTGGATGTCGAACGGGGACGACGGGGATCCGGACACCATGGCCGCGGCGTAGGCGCCGACGCCGAGGAAGGCGACGTAACCGAGGTCGAGGAGGCCGGTGAGGCCGACGACGATGTTGAGGCCCAGGGCGACGGTGGCGAAGATCAGGATGTTGACGCCGATGGTCGCGTACTGGTCGTCGGACTGGGTGAAGGGGAAGGCCGCGGCGGCGGCGAAGGCGCCGACCATGGCGACGTTGCGGTGCCGGGCCGCCAGGGCGGAGACCCGGGCGGCGAGCCCGGCCTTGCTGAGGGCCGCGAAGCCGAAGCCGGCGGTGATGAGGAAGCCGATGAACAGCTCGTCGTACTCGGTGCCGATGCCGTAGGTGAAGACGAGCAGTCCGAGTGCCAGGACGCCGGTGAGCACGAGGATCTCGGCGTAGGCGGGCAGCTTGCGGGCGGGTGCGGGGGTGCCGGCGGCGAAGGCGGCCTTGAAGACCGTCCACTGGTTGCCGGCGTTGTGCTTGAACTGGTCCGCGCCGGTGTCGAGCGGGTCGGCGGGGTCGAGTTCGGGGCGGTCGAACGGCAGCGCGAGCGCACCGACGAGCGCCACCAGGGTGGCGACGGCGGCGACGAAGCCGCCGGGCTCGAGGTTGACGAGGCCGCCGAGCGTGGTGCTGATCGCGATGACCGTGTACCAGGCGGTGGCGAAGGCGGCGAACGCGGACAGCTTGATCGCCGCGTCGGCGCCGGCGGGGGCGAGCCACCGCAGGCCCTTGACGCCGTACGACGCGAGGCCGAACAGGGCGGTGAGGGCGCCGCCGATGAGGACGAGCCACTGGAGTCCGCCGGGGTAGCCGTAGACGGTGAGGTCGCCGGGGAAGGCGGCGGTCCAGGTCCAGGCCGTGAAGGCGGAGAGCACGGTGAGCACGCCGCCTGCGGTGGCGGTGGCACGGGCGACGTTCGGCGGGAGGGCGATGAGTCCGGTGGGCGCCGTTGCCGCGGGGGTCTGCGGGGTCTCCGCGGTGGTGGTCTGAGTCGTCATGTTGATCACGCCCTGTCCGCGACGCGCTCGCCCAGCAGACCCTGGGGCCTGAAGAGCAGCACGAGGATGAGGAGTACGAACGCCCAGACGTCGGACCAGGACTGGCCGCCGAGCTGCTGCATACCGGGGATGTCGCTGATGTACGCGGTGGCCATGGTCTCGGCGACGCCGAGGGCCAGACCGCCGATCATGGCGCCGTAGATGTTGCCGATGCCGCCGAGGACGGCGGCGGTGAAGGCCTTGAGGCCGAGGAGGAAGCCCATCTTGAAGTTGATCTCGCCGTACTTGAGGCCGTAGGCGACGGCTCCGATGGCGGCGAACGCGGCTCCGAGGGCGAACGCGATCACGATGATGCGGTCGGTGTTGACGCCCATGAGCTTGGCGGTGTCGGGGTCCTGCGCGGTGGCCTGCATGCCGCGGCCGGTGCGGGTCTTCATGACGAAGTACCCGAGGATGGCCATGGAGACGGGGGCGGCGATCAGCAGGAAGATGTCACCGGGCTGGATGGTGATGCTGCCGAGGTGGTACGGGCCGCCCGGGAGCTCCGGGAAGGTGCGGGACGACTTCGCCTCCGGGTACCACGCCCATACGGCCTGCTGGAGGGCGAGGGAGAGTCCGATGGCGGTGATGAGCGGCGCGAGTCGTGGTGCGCCCCTCAGGGGGCGGTAGGCGAAGCGTTCCGCCCCGACCGCGATGGTGGTGGCGACCACGATGGCGCCGATGATCATGAGCGGCAGCGCCACCCACATGGTCGTGCCCGACGGGAGCATGAGCCAGACCGTGAGGGCACCGAAGCCTCCGGTCATGAAGATCTCGCCGTGGGCGAAGTTGATGAGCTGGACAATGCCATAGACCATCGTGTAGCCGATGGCGACGAGCCCGTACATCGATCCGAGTAGCAGGCCGTTGACCAGCTGTTGCGGCAGTTCGTTCACCGCAGGTCCTCCGAAGTCTTTCGCCGGATGTGACGCCGCGCGGGGCGCTTGTTGCTTGCGCCCCGCGCGGCCGTGAGTGTGTTGCGGTGAGGATCAGCCGGAGAACGTGCCCGACTTGACTGCCGCCCAGTTGCCGCCCTTGTACTGGTAGACGGTCAGCTGCTTGTTGGTGGCGTCGCCGAACTCGTCGAAGGCGACCTTGCCGGTGACGCCGTCGAAGGAGACGCCCTTCATGGCGTCGAGGACCTTGCTGCGAGCGTCCTCGGGCAGCTTGCCGCCGTTGTCGTCGACGACCTTCTTGACGGCCTCGATGATCGACCAGGCGGAGTCGTAGGAGTAGCCGCCGTAGGCCTCGTAGGCCTCCTTGTAGCCGCCGGCCTTGTAGTTCGCGACGAACTCCTTGGCGGACGGGAGGGTCTCGACGGGCGCGCCGACGGAGGTGGCGAGGTCGCCCTCACCCTCCTTGCCGGAGAGCTTGATGAAGTCGGCGCTGTAGATGCCGTCACCGCCGACGAGCGGGATCTTGGCACCGGCCTTCTTGATCTGCTTGCTCAGCGGGCCGGCGGCCGGGTACTCGCCGCCGTAGTAGACGACGTCCGCACCCGAGTTCTTGATCTTGGTGACGACCGCGGAGAAGTCCTTGGTCTCGGGGTTGACGTGGTCCTCGCCGGCGACCTTGCCGCCCAGCTTGGTGAACTCGGCCTTGAAGGTGGCCGCGAGGCCGGCGCCGTAGGTCTTCTTGTCGTCGACGACGAAGACCTTCTTCTTCTTGGCGTCGTTGAACAGGTACTGCGCGGCGAACGGGCCCTGGATGGCGTCCGTCGTGGCGGTGCGGAAGTACGAGTTGAACGGGCGCTTCTTGGTGCCGCCGTTCCAGTCGGGGCCCTGGGTGAGCGCCGGGTTGGTGTTGGCCGGCGAGACCTGGACGAGCTTGGCGTCGTCGAAGACCTTCTGCATCGACTCGGCGACGGAGGAGTTCAGCGGGCCGACGACGCCGAGGACGTTCTTGTCGGCGACGAGCTTGGTGGCGTTCTGCTGACCCGACGACGGCTGGGCCTGGTCGTCGAGCGCCTCGATCTTGAAGGTGACGCCCTTGACGTACTTCTTCTCGTTGGCCTGCTTGGCGGCGAGGTCCACGGAGTTCTTGATGCCGAGACCCAGCGCGGAGAGGTCGCCGGTCAGCGGCGCGTCGACACCGATGACCACGGTGGTGTCGCCACCGGCCGCCGAGTCTCCGCCCTTGTCGTCGCGCGAGCCACAGGCGGTAAGGGTGAGTGCCCCCGCAGCCAGAGCAGCGGTTATGGCTATGAGCGAACGTTGACGCACGAATCTGGTCCTTTCACCTGGCACGGCTGCTCCTCCGTGGAGCGCCGAGTCGAGCGCTGGAGCCTTACTGGCAAGGAATCCGGTGGCGCGGTGACTGGCGGTGACTCTAAGCGGCTAAATGGAAATTAAGCACTGGTCTGACTGATGCTGTGACGCTCTTGTTATCCCGAACGGATTTGCGGCATCGAGTGCATGACTGTTTCCCCATTTTGGTCATGACAGCCGTGGTGGTCGCTCGCAGTAGTCGGCCACGGCCCGTGCCAGGTCCCGGGCGTAGTGGTCGCCGAGGATGAAACTCTGGTCCTGTTTTGCGCGGGCATTACGGAGCGTTACATCCAGGAAAGGCAGTCCGGCATTTCGGGGTGCCCTTTTGCAGTCGCGCACGGCAACGGTGATCACTACGGTGCGGGTGGCCCCGGTTTCGACCGTGACGGGCGGGTTCGGGGAGGTCGTCAGGCCCAGCGCGGGGGACGGCTGGCGGACGCTCTCGACCGTCACCGGCGGTCCGGTGTCGACCCGGATCCTCAGCGAGAAGCGGAGCGCCCCGGCGGGGCGGCCCGGTGACGGGTCGGCGCCGCCGTACGCCACCGAAACCGCCTGGGCGGGCCAGGGCCCCGGGTCGGGGCGAGGGCGGGTGGCCCAGAGGAAGACGGAACCCGCCGCGACCGCGAAGGCGGTCACGGCGACGGCCGCCGCGCGTCGATGCCGGACGGCGAACCCGGCCCACCTGCCGGCCGGTTGACGGCGACGCGGCGGTACGGACGGTTCCACCGCGTACGTGTGCTCACCGGGCTCCACCGGACCCACGCCGCTCACTGCCACGGCCCTCCGGTCGGACCTTCCCCGCGGTAGCGCTCCGTACAGCTCCGCTCTACCTGACGGTTAATCAATTCCCTTGCGGAGACAGCCCCGTTGCTCCGTTCCTCGGCGCGTCCGGCGTCGAGTACGGTGCGCAGGATCTCGTACTGGCCGTTGGACAGGCCCATGGACTGGTAGTCGCCGTAGCCGCCGCCCGCGTCGGCGAGGAGGCGGTGGGCCCAGTGGGTGACCAGGCGGGTGCACAGCTCCTGTGGCGACGTCGTGCGCGGGGACGGGGACGGGGACGGCCGGGGGGCCGTCCCGGGGCCGGGGCCCGCGCAGCCCGCCAGTACCACCGCCAGGGCGACGCAACGGGCGATGGTGCGCAGCCGGGCGGACCGCGCGCGGGGCGGTGCGCCGTCGGTCATGCGCCGACGCTAGACCCGCTCCGTCCGCCGTGGCAACGGGGCGGTCGCCGGCGGTCGCGGCCACCTGTCCCGGTGCCGCGGGCACCGTCGGGGTCCTCCGGGGCGGGCGGAGCCGGGCCGGCGGTTCCGCCGGCGGTGCAAGAGGGCCTGGCGGCGGCCGTGTTGGGTCTGGTGCCGCCGGGGCGCACACGGTGGAATGTGTCAGCACCACCCGCGTGATCGTCAACCGTGATCGTCACCAACCCCGGCCCTGGAGGGCACGAATGGCGAGATCCACCCGAACAGGCGCGGCCCGCAGGGCGCGTGCAGGCACGGCGTACCGATGGGGCACGGCCGCGCTGGCGGTGTCGTTGCTGTCGGCACTGCCGGCGCCGGCGGCGCAGGCGGACGACCCGGCGCTGAGCGTCGTGGACAACCGGACCCAGCCCGTCTTCTCCCGTGCCGACGCGATCCACCAGCAGGTCGACGTCGAGACCGAGGTGGACAGCGACGGAGACGGCCGGCGCGACACGGTGCGGATGAGGATCCTGCGCCCCAAGGAGACCGACGCGGGGCTGAAGGTCGCCACCATCGTCGAGGCCAGCCCGTACTGGGCGGGCGGCAACGACGTCCGGAACCACGACGTCGACGTGGACGAGGACGGCCTGCCCGCGCACGGCAGGTCCACCGGGGACGAGCGGGTCCCCGGGCTGGTGACCCCGTACGAGGACCAGGGGGCCGCCGGGCTGTCCGCCTCGTCGGTCCCCTGGTCCGGCTACACGGACAACTACTTCCTCCCGCGCGGCTACGCGGTCGCCCAGGTCGACAGCCTCGGCACGGGCGGCTCGACGGGCTGCCCCACCTCCGGCGGACGCAACGAGACGCTCGGCGCGAAGGCCGCCGTCGACTGGCTGAACGGCCGCGCCCGCGGCTGGGACCCCGAGGGCAGGCCGGTGGGCGCCGCCTGGTCCACGGGCGACACGGCGATGATGGGCATCTCGTACAACGGCACCCTGCCGACGGCCGTCGCCACGACGGGGGTCGAGGGGCTCAAGGCCATCGTGCCGATCTCCGGGATCTCCTCCTGGTACGACTACTACCGCGCGGGCGGCGGGGTGGTGGCACCCGGCGGCTACCAGGGCGAGGACGCCGACGTGCTGGCCGAGTACGTGCACACCCGTGCGGACCGGCAGGTCTGCCGGCCCGTCATCGACCGGCTCACCGCCGAACAGGACAGGGTGACGGGCGACTTCACCAGCTTCTGGAAGGAGCGGGACTACCTCCGCGACGTCGGCAGGATCAAGGCCGGGGTGTTCCTCGTCCACGGCGGCAACGACTGGAACGTGAAGACGCAGCACTTCGGGCAGTTGTGGGAGGCGCTGAAGAAGCACGGCGTCCCGCGGAAGCTGTGGCTCCATCAGGCGGGCCACGTCAACCCGATGCCGCTGCGCATGGAGGAGTGGCTCGACCAGCTGCACCAGTGGTTCGACCACTGGTTGTACGGGTTGGACAACGGCGCTCTCGCCGCACCTCCCGTCGAGGTCGAGCAGTCGGACTTCAGCTGGAAGCGGCAGTCCGACTGGCCCGCGCCCGGCACGCGTGACGTCAGACTGTGGCTGACCGGGGGCGGGCTCGCGCCGCTGCCCGGGAAGCCCGTGCGGCAGAAGGCGACCGACCAGGGCCGCACCGTGCCCGCCGAGCAGCTGGTCGCCGACCCCGGCACGGCACGGCCCGACCGGCTCGTGTACACGACCCGTCCGCTCGCGGCCGATCTGCGGGTCAACGGCGTGCCGGAGTTGTCGGTACGGGCCTCGCTCTCCGGTACGTCGCCGTACGTGACCGCGCTGCTGGTCGACTACGGCACCGACACCCGGGCGACGGCCGGCACCGTCACGGACACCACGCAGCAGGTCTGTTACGGCGAGGGCATCCCCGGGGACACCGGATGCGCCTACCGCACCCGCCATCGCACCGAGACGGCCGACTTCAAGATCGTCTCGCGGGGCTGGCTGGACATCCGCAACCGGGAGTCGGTGGAGCGGCAGAGCACGGTCGTGGAGGGCCGCGAGTACCGGCTGGAGTGGGCGATGCAGCCCCAGGACCACGTCTTCAGGAAGGGGCACCGGCTGGGGGTCGTCCTGATCTCGACCGACCACGACTACACGCTGCGCCACCCGGCCGGGACGGAACTCGCCGTCCGGGCCGGGATCAGCAGCGTCACCCTGCCGGTCGCCCGGTAGCGCGACGCCTCGCGTCAGCCCGCCGTCCCCGGGACGAGATCCGCGTCCTGGGGACGGACGTCCCGCAGCAGACAGGTCAGCCGGGCCGTGCAGACCCGCCTGTCCTGCTCGTCGGTGATCACGATCTCGTAGGTGGCGGTGGAGCGGCCCCGGTGCACGGGGGTGGCCACGCCCGTGACCTGGCCGGAGCGCACACCCCGGTGGTGCGTGCAGTTGAGGTCCACCCCGACGGCGATCTTCGAGCTGCCGCCGTGCAGCATGGATCCGACCGACCCGAGGGTCTCGGCCAGCACCGCGGACGCCCCGCCGTGCAGCAGCCCGTACGGCTGGGTGTTGCCCTCGACGGGCATCGTGCCGACGACGCGCTCCGCCGAGGCCTCGACGATCTGCACGCCCATCCGGTTGCCGAGGGTGCCCGCCGAGAACAGCGCGGGCAGGTCGACGCCGAGTGCGGCGTACTCGGCGATGACCTCCTGCGGGAACTTCACCGTCGTCTGCTCACCCATGGGCCGGCTCCGATCGTCGTGCGTCTGTGGTGTCCTGGGGCTTCCGCCGCCTGAGCGAACGCTCAGTCGGGCGGTGATTGTTCCAGACGTACGATCACGGACTTGCTGGCGGGGGTGTTGCTGGTGTCCGCGGTGGCGTCGAGCGGCACCAGGACGTTGGTCTCCGGGTAGTACGCGGCGGCGCAACCCCGGGCGGTCGGGTAGTGCACCACGCGGAAGCCGCGCGCCCGCCGCTCCACACCGTCCTTCCACTCGCTGACGAGATCGGTGTACGCGCCGTCCGCGAGCCCCAGCTCCGCCGCGTCCTCGGGGTGGACGAGGACGACGCGGCGGCCGCCCCTGACACCGCGGTAGCGGTCGTCGAGTCCGTAGATCGTGGTGTTGTACTGGTCGTGGGAGCGCAGGGTCTGCAGCAGCAGCCGGCCCTCGGGGACCTCCGGGTACTCCACGGGCGCCGCGGTGAAGTTCGCGCGGCCGGTCGCCGTGGGGAAGCGGCGCTCGTCGCGCGGCGCGTGGGGCAGGGTGAAACCGCCGGGGCGGGCGATCCTCGTGTTGAAGTCCTCGAAGCCCGGCACCACCCGGGAGATCCGGTCCCGGATCGTGGCGTAGTCCTTCTCGAACTCCTCCCACGGCGTCCTCGACCCCGGGCCGAGCACCGCGCGGGCCAGCCGGGCCACGATCGCCGGCTCGGACAGCAGGTGCGGGCTCGCCGGCGGCAGGTTGCCCCGGGACGCGTGCACCATGCCCATGGAGTCCTCGACCGTCACGAACTGGCGGCCGCTCCTCTGCTCGTCCCGGTCGGTCCGGCCGAGCGTGGGCAGGATCAGCGCCCGGGTGCCGGTCACCGCGTGCGAGCGGTTGAGCTTCGTCGACACGTGCACCGTGAGCCGGGCGCGGCGCATCGCCGCCTCGGTGACGTCGGTGTCGGGCGTGGCGCCCACGAAGTTGCCGCCCATGGCGAAGAACACCTTCGCCTCGCCGTCGCGCAGCGCCCTGATGGCCCGGACGGTGTCGAGGCCGTGGTGCCGCGGCGGCGCGAAGCCGAACTCCTTCTGCAGGGCGTCGAGGAACGCGTCGGTGGGCCGTTCGAAGATGCCCATCGTGCGGTCGCCCTGCACGTTGGAGTGGCCGCGCACCGGGCACACACCGGCGCCGGGCCGGCCGACGCAGCCGCGCAGCAGCAGGAGGTTGACGACCTCGCGGATGGTCGCGACGGCGTGCTTGTGCTGGGTGAGGCCCATCGCCCAGCAGACGATCGTCCGCTCCGAGGCGAGGACCATGCGGGCCGCGCGCTCGATGTCCTCGGCGTCGAGGCCGGTCGCGGCGAGCGTCTCCGCGGGGTCCGCCGCGCGCGCCGCGGCGGCGAACTCCTCGTAACCGTGCGTGTGCTCCCGTACGAACGCCTCGTCGACCCCGCCCGGCGCCTCCAGGACCAGCTTGTTGAGGAGCCGGAAGAGGGCCTGGTCGCCGCCTATGCGGATCTGGAGGAAGAGGTCGGTGAGGGGAGTGCCCTTGATCATGCCCCGCGCCGTCTGCGGGTTCTTGAACCGCTCCAGCCCGGCCTCCGGCAGCGGATTCACCGAAATGATCTTCGCTCCGGACCGCTTGGCCTCCTCCAGCGCCGACAGCATCCGCGGGTGGTTCGTCCCCGGGTTCTGCCCGGCGACGATGATCAGGTCTGCCTGGTGCAGATCCTCCAGCGAGACGCTGCCCTTGCCCACGCCCAGCGTCTCGGTCAGCGCCGAGCCCGAGGACTCGTGGCACATGTTGGAGCAGTCCGGCAGGTTGTTGGTGCCGAACTCGCGGGCGAAGAGCTGCAGCAGGAAGGCGGCCTCGTTGCTGGTGCGGCCCGAGGTGTAGAACAGGGCCTCGTCGGGGGAGCCGAGCGCCTCCAGTTCCTCGGCGATGATCGCGAAGGCCCGCTCCCAGGTCACCGCCTCGTAGCGGTCCGCGCCCTCCGGCAGGTACACGGGCTGCGTGATACGGCCCTGCTGGCCCAGCCAGTACCCGCTGCGCGAGGCCAGGTCGGACACCGGGTGCGCGGCGAAGAAGTCCGGCGTGACCCGGCGCAGCGTCGCCTCCTCCGCCACCGCCTTCGCGCCGTTCTCGCAGAACTCCGCCACATGACGGCGCTCACCCTCGGGCCAGGCGCACCCCGGGCAGTCGAAGCCGTCCTTCTGGTTCACCCTGAGGAGGGTCCGCGCGGTGCGCGCCAGCCCCATCTGCCGCTGCGCGACCCGGAGCGTGTGCCCGATCGCGGGAAGGCCGGCCGCGGCGTGCGCGGGTGCCTCGACCCGGGGCGCGTCCTGCACCGGATCACCTTCGGGCGGCTTGGTGGCCATCGTGCTCCCCTTCGAGCGCGGACGGGAGGATGTGCTGTACACCACCGATCCTGTCACGCGTCCGCGGTGGCCGGACCCCGGCGGCCGTGGGCGGCATTGTCGGTGGTCCGTGGCAGGATCGTGTCCGTGGCTGAGACAGCATCGAGGAAGACCTCAGAGGAAACCCGTCCGCGCCTGCTCCTCATGGACGGGCACTCGCTGGCGTACCGGGCGTTCTTCGCGCTGCCGGCGGAGAACTTCACGACCGCCGGCGGCCAGACGACGAACGCGATCTACGGCTTCGCGTCGATGCTGGCGAACACGCTCCGCGACGAGGCGCCCACGCACTTCGCCGTGGCCTTCGACGTGTCCCGCAAGACCTGGCGCTCCCAGGACTTCCCCGAGTACAAGGCCAACCGTTCCTCGACCCCGGACGAGTTCAAGGGCCAGGTCGAGCTGATCGGCGAACTGCTCGACACGATGAACGCGGTGCGCTTCGCCGTGGACGGCTTCGAGGCGGACGACATCATCGCGACCCTCGCCACCCGGGCCGAGGCCGCCGGATTCGAGGTCCTGATCGTCACCGGCGACCGGGACTCCTTCCAGCTGGTGTCCGACCACGTCACCGTGCTCTACCCGACCAAGGGCGTCTCCGAGCTGACCCGCTTCACCCCGGAGAAGGTCCAGGAGAAGTACGGCCTGACCCCCTCCCAGTACCCGGACTTCGCCGCCCTCCGGGGCGACCCGTCCGACAACCTCCCGGGCATCCCCGGGGTCGGCGAGAAGACCGCCACGAAGTGGATCAACCAGTTCGGCTCGTTCGCGGAGCTCGTGGAGCGCGCCGACGAGGTCAAGGGCAAGGTCGGCCAGGCGCTCCGGGACCATCTGGAGGCCGTCAAGCTCAACCGTCACCTGACGGAACTGGTCCGTGACGTGGAGCTGCCGAAGTCCGTCGGCGACCTCGAGCGCGCGCCCTACGACAGGACCGCGCTGAAGGGCTTCCTGGAGGTCCTGGAGATCCGCAACCCGAGCCTGCGCGAGCGCCTGCTCGCCGTCGACCCGGGCGCCGCCGAGGACGAGCCCCCGGCCCCGGCCGCCGGCGTGGAACTCGACGGCAGCGTGCTCGGCGCGGGTGAACTGGCCCCCTGGCTGGAGCGGCACGGTGCCCAGCCCCTCGGTGTCGCCACGGTCGCCGCCTGGGCGCTGGGCGTCGGCAGCGTCAGCGAGATCGCGCTGGCGGCCGCCGGGGGAGAAGCCGCCTGGTTCGACACGACCCAGCTCGACGAGGCCGACGAGCGTGCCTTCGCCTCCTGGATCTCCGACCCGGACCGTCCCAAGGTCGTGCACGGCGCCAAGGAGGCACTGCGGGTGTTCCCCGAGCACGGCTGGGACATCCGGGGCATCACGATGGACACGGCCCTGGCCGCCTACCTGGTGAAGCCCGGCCGCCGGTCCTTCGCGCTGGACGCCCTCTCCGTCGAGTACCTCCACCGCGAGCTGGCGCCCGCCGCCGCCGACGGGCAGCTGGCCTTCGGCGCCGAGGACGAGCAGGCCGAGGCCGACGCGCTGATGGCGCAGGCCCGGGCGGTCCTCGACCTGGGCGAGGCCTTCGGCGGGAAGCTCGGGGAGGTCGGCGCCGGCGAGCTGCTGCACGACATGGAACTGCCCACGTCGCTGCTGCTGGCCAGGATGGAGCGGGCCGGCATCTCCGCCGACCGGGCCCACCTCGAGGCCATGGAGCAGCAGTTCGCGGGAGCCGTGCAGCAGGCCGTGAAGGAGGCCCACGCCTCCGTGGGCCACGAGTTCAACCTCGGCTCTCCCAAGCAGCTCCAGGAGGTCTTCTTCGGCGAGCTCAACCTGCCCAAGACCAAGAAGACCAAGACCGGTTACACGACCGACGCCGACGCGCTGGCCTGGCTCGCGAACCAGACCGACCACGAGCTGCCCGTCATCATGCTCCGCCACCGCGAGCAGGCCAGGCTGCGCTCCACCGTCGAGGGCCTGATCAAGACCATCGCCGCGGACGGCCGGATCCACACCACCTTCAGCCAGACCGTCGCCGCGACCGGACGGCTCTCCTCCACCGACCCGAACCTGCAGAACGTGCCGGTGCGCACGGACGAGGGCCGGGCGATCCGCCGCGGCTTCGTCGTCGGCGAGGGCTTCGAGTCGCTGATGACGGCCGACTACAGCCAGATCGAACTGCGCGTCATGGCCCACCTCTCGGAGGACGAGGGCCTCATCGAGGCGTTCACCTCGGGCGAGGACCTGCACACGACCGTGGCCTCCCAGGTCTTCGGCGTGGAACGGTCCGCGGTCGACGCGGAGATGCGCCGCAAGATCAAGGCGATGTCGTACGGACTGGCCTACGGCCTCTCCGCGTTCGGCCTCAGCCAGCAGCTGAACATCGAGGCCGCCGAGGCGCGGGCCCTGATGGACACCTACTTCGAGCGGTTCGGCGGCGTCCGCGACTATCTGCGCCGCGTCGTGGACGAGGCGCGGGCCACGGGGTACACGGCGACGATGTTCGGCCGCCGGCGCTACCTCCCGGACCTCAACAGCGACAACCGCCAGCGCCGCGAGGCGGCCGAGCGCATGGCGCTGAACGCGCCGATCCAGGGCACGGCTGCGGACATCGTCAAGATGGCGATGCTGCGGGTGGACGCAGCGCTGCGGGAGGCGGGCCTCACCTCGCGGATGCTGCTCCAGGTCCACGACGAAATCGTTCTCGAGATCGCCCCGGGCGAGCGCGAGCGGGTCGAGGAGCTCGTGCGCCGTGAGATGTCGGCGGCGGCTGAACTGCGCGCACCGCTCGACGTCTCGGTGGGTGTGGGCCCGGACTGGGAGTCCGCCGCGCACTGACTCCCGCAGCGGGGCGCCACGGGTTCGCCGGGGCGCCCCGCGTCCGTTCGTCTGCGCGCGTGCGCCGCGGCCGTTCGATGCCGCGCGTGCCGCGCGCGCTGCGAGGTGCGTGCGTCGCGGCCGTTCGGTGCCGCCCGTACTGTGCCGTGTTCGTTCGGTGTGCGCGTACTGTGCCGTGTTCGTTCGGTGTCGCGCGTACTGTGCCGCGCCCGTGCCGCGCCCGCTCCGTGCCGTGCCCGCTCCGTGCCGTGCCCGCTCCGTGCCGTGCCCGCTCCGTGCCGTGCCCGCTCCGTGCCGTGCCCGCTCCGTGCCGTGCCCGCTCCGTGCCGTGCCCGCTCCGTGGCGCGCCCGCGCCGCGCCGCCCCCGCTCAGCGCGTCTCGCGGCCGCTGCGGCACGGCGGTTGTGGCCGTCGGCGCGGCGCGGCGCGGTGGTCGTGTCGCGGTCGTCGCGGCAGGGGGGTTTCGCGGTCCAGGTGATCCCCCCTGCGCCGGCCGCCGCAGGGCCGGTGTGTCCGTGCCCCGTGCCCCGGTTCCCCGTGCCCTGTGCCCCCGTCGCGGAAGCGGCACCCGGGGTCCCGCGTCAGGACACGCCCGCACGCTCCCGCGAGGGCTCCGCGTCCGGGAGCGCGCCGCGGCGTGACCAGAGCCGGACCGCGGTGCCGTACAGCACGACGCCCACCGCGAGCCCCGCCCCCGCCCCGAAGCACGCGGTGGGGATGATGTCGAGGGGCGTGTCGATCCGGCCCCAGTACTGGTACCAGCGCACGCAGCGGTGCACCGTCCCCGCGAGGACGCACAGCGTCAGCAGCGCCGCGGCGGCCCACCGCCCGGGCCGGCCGATCGACGGCACGGGCACCGGCCCGGTGAGCAACGGTGCGCGCTTCCAGGCGGATCCGGCGAACCAGCCCAGCGCCACCAGCGCCAGCATCGAACTCCCGTACTGCGTGTACGTGTAGAGGGGGAATCCGGCGACGGAGTCCGCCAGCACCGGCAGCACCCGCGTGCCCCAGCGGTCGAAGTGGGTGAACGCGTCCCACACGACGTGCGTCGCCGCGCCGATCGCCGCCGATACGGAGAACCACAGCGCCAGCGACGCCCGCGTGCGCTCCTTCGCGGACGCGCCGCGCACGACGGCGTGGGCGCGTCCCTGAAGACGCTGCGGCAGCAGCGCGAGCAGCGGTTCACGCACCAACAGCCAGACGCCCACCAGCCCCGCAGCGATGACGATGTCGACCGTGACCACGCCCAGCGGCCCGTGGGTCACCTCCCCGAAGCGCATCCCTCCGGGCAGCACGCTCGCCGCGAAATAGGTCGTGTCGGGCGCGAACGAGCCCGCGACGAGCGCCGATGCGACGAGCGGCCCCCGCGCCGTTCCGTTCCTGTGGATGCCGGGCAGGACCGCCGCGGCGTGGCTGAGCGTGAATGGCATGGTGCCGCCCCCGTGAGACCGTGATCGGGCAATGCGGCCCAGTATGCGGTAAACGGGCGGTGCGTCACTCGATCCGGAGGCCCGCATGCCGTCTGTGCGCGCGGGGTGAACAGTGGGCGGGAGCGGCCGGGGTGCCTGTGTTGCGGCGCGGTGAGTTGCCGTAGTGTCGCACGGGACATTGCGCGGGGAGCGCGAACAGCCGCCTATGGGGAGGGAACAGGGGTATGGCAGCGCAATTCGGCCGCCGGCTGCGCAAGGGGGCGACCACGACCGCGGTGGCGGCGGTGGCGGTGGCCGCGCTCTCCGCGTCGCAGGCCCCGGGTGTCGCACCCGCCGCGGGCGGCGGTGACGCGCAGTCCTCCGGAGCGACCCCTCCGTCGGGCTCCTCGGCGACCGGGAACTCCCCGTACTACACGGATCTGCCGCCGCTGAACAGCCCCAACAAGCCGGGCGCTTCGCCCCGGCTCCCCGAGGTCGGCCCGGCGGAGGCCGGCATCCCCGCCACGGTGCTGGCCGCGTACAAGCAGGCCGAGCAGACCGTCGCCGCCAGCGACCCCGGCTGCCGCGTCCCCTGGCAGTTGCTCGCCGCGATAGGCAAGGTGGAATCCGGCCAGGCGCGCGGCGGACGGGTCGACGCCAACGGCACGACGTTCTCCCCGATCCTCGGTCCGGTGCTGAACGGCGTGGGGTTCGCCAACATCTCCGACACCGACAACGGTGCCTACGACGGCGACCGCACGCACGACCGTGCCGTCGGCCCGATGCAGTTCATCCCGTCGACCTGGGCCACCTGGGGCCAGGACGCCAACAGCGACGGCCGCAAGGACCCGAACAACATCTACGACGCGGCGCTCGCCGCCGCGAAGTACCTCTGCGCCGGCGGCCGCGACCTGTCCGTCAAGGACGACCTCGACAAGGCGATCCTCAGCTACAACCGCTCCCGGGAGTACCTGCGGACGGTCCTGTCCTGGTTCGAGTACTACAAGCGCGGCACGCACGAGGTCCCGGACGGCTCGGGCGTGCTGCCGGTCGACCGCAGCGACGGCGGCTCCACCGGTACGGGCACCACCGCGCCGGCCGTGCCGGGTGCCACGCCCGGCCCGTCGCCGTCCCCCTCGAACCCCGGCGGTTCCACCGGGAGCCCCAAGCCGCCCCCGTCGAACCCGGGGACCGGCACGCCCGCCCCGGACCCGTCGCCGCCGACCACCCCGGCACCGACGCCGACCCCTCCGCCCGCCGCGACGGTGTTCGGCATCGAGAACGCCGGAGGCGGACGCCCCACCGCCATCGCCGGCCAGGACTTCGCCGTGCTCCCGAAGGTCCGGGCGAAGAGCCGCTCGGGCCAGTCGGTCGTCGGAGCCGACCTCGTCTTCGAGATCGTCGGCGCGACCGACGCCCGGTTCTCCGGCAACCGCACGACCGCGGTCGTCCGCACCGGCGCGGGCGGCATCGCCGTCGCCCCCGCCCTGAAGGCCGGTGAGAAGACCGGTGACTTCACCGTCCGCGTCACCGTCAGCGGGCGCGCCCTGCCCCGGCTCGACTGCACGGCGACCGTCACCCCCCGCCAGGCCGACGCGCTCGCGCGGACCGGCGACAAGGAGCTGACGGCCGCGCCGGCCTCGGAGTTCGCCGACGCGGTCGAGGTCAAGGCCACGTTCAAGGGCGAGGCGGCCGCGCGCGTGGCGGTCACCGCCACGATGGTCACCTCCGCCGACGACCCGGCCGAGAACACCAAGGGCCCGTACTTCAAGGACGCCGAGGGCAAGCCGGTCCGCACCCTCACGGAACTGAGGACCGACGCCGACGGCATGCTCGTGCTGCCGAAGATCTTCTCCGACGACCAGTCCGGCACGTTCCTGCTGCGTCTGACGACCGAGGGTGGAGCCACCCTGACCCTCGAACTGAAGGTCGCCGCCCCGGAGGCCCCGCCCGCCTGAGCCGTCCCCGGGGCCCCGCCCGTCCGAGCCGGCGACGCACGCCGGACCACCGCCCCTCCGCGCGTATCGCGTGGAGGGGCGGTGCCGTGTGCGGTGGGAAGCGCGCGCATCCCGCGGTGCGACGTGTTCTCATCTCGGGGCCGCGTTGCTACGGTGCCCCCGCCCGCTGTTCTGACGCTCCATCAGATCGCGTACCCCGGGAGGCCGACCATGCGCGCCCTCGTCGCCGCCGCCGTCGGGCTGGCCCCTGTGCTGCTCGTCGTGCTGCTCATCGCCGTACTCGACGTACCGCCCGGGGAGACCTCGCCCAGACCGCTGCTCACCACCGTCCCCGGCCCCAAGAAGTAGCGGGAGGAGCAGCAGCCGTGCGCCGTAGAGCCAGTCTCGTGCTCCTGTCCTTCGCGGTCCTCCTCGCGGCGCTGGCGCCGGTGCTGCGCTGGTACGCCTTCCCCCGGTTGGCCAAGATCCCGCCGAGCCAGTACCAGGAGATGGTGCTGGAGGCGAGGCCCGCGACCCTGCTGCAGTACGACACCATGCAGGCGAAGCGGGTCGAGAAGGTCACCATCGTGCAGACCCTCAAGGGCAACGTGGAGGAGTCGGAGCGCATCGAGCGCGACGCCGGCAGGGACGTGGTGGTCTGGGACTCGCTCTCCTACGTCCAGGGGCCGGACGGGAAAACGGTCTCCCAGATACCCGAGCGGTACATCTTCGACGCCCACACCCAGGCACCCGTGCACGCCACGGGGGAGTCGGTCGACGGGGACCCGGTCCGGCGCGAGGGCATCGAGTTCAAGTGGCCCTTCCTCACCGAGAAGCGCGACTACGCGTACTTCGACGCCCAGACCCGGACCTCGGCCCCGATCCACTACAAGGGGACCCGCACGTTCCGTGGCCTGGAGGTCTACTACTTCGAGCAGACGGTGCCCTGGACCAAGGTGCCCTACCCGAAGAAGATGCCGATGCCCGGCGTCGACGCGACGACGCTGGAGAAGCAGACCGGCACCACGCGCTGGTACACCACCAGGCGGATGTTCTGGGTCGAACCCGTCACCGGGGCGCCCGTCAACGGCGAGGAGATCCACACCGAGGAACTGCGCGGGGGGTCGCTCCTCGGCGGCCGCGACAAGGTGACCGCCTTCTCCGGGCACGTCAGAATGCGCGAGGACTACGTGGACCACACCGTCGCCCTGGTGTCGTCCAACCGCACGCTCGTGCTCCTGCTGGTCTCCTACCTGCCGTGGACGTTCCTGACCCTCGGTACGGGCCTCCTCGCGCTCTCCCTCCTCCTCGAGGCGCGCTCGCGCCGGCCGGACGTCGAAGCCGTGGCCGAGCGCGAACCCGAACCGGCCGGGGTGTGACCGCGGCCCGGCCGTCCGCCGGACGGCACCGGCCCGCCCGTCAGCGCTTCACACCCCGTGTGGGCTCCGCCGTCGCCGGATCCTCGGGCCAGGGGTGCTTCGGATAGCGCCCGCGCAGCTCCGCACGCACCGCCCGGTACCCGTCGCGCCAGAACGACGCCAGATCGGCGGTCACCGCGGCCGGGCGTCCGGCCGGGGACAGGAGATGGACGAGTACGGGCACTCCGGCGAGGCGCGGCGTCTCGTGGAGACCGAACAGCTCCTGGAGCTTCACGGCCAGCACGGGCTGCTCGCCCGTGTAGTCCACGCGGATCCGCGACCCGCTCGGCACCGCGATCCGCTCCGGGGCCAGTTCGTCGAGACGGGCCGCCTCGCCCGTCGCCCACGGGAGGATCCGCGGCAGGCACTGCCCGGCGTCGATCCTCGCCAGGTCGGCCCGGCGCCGCGCCCGGGACAGCTCGGGTTCCAGCCACTCGCCGGCACGATCCAGCAGGGCCCCGTCCGACACGTCGGGCCAGGGCGCGCCCAGCACCCGGTGCAGAAAGCCGAGCCGCTGCCGCAGCGCCACGGCGTCCCGCGACCACGCGAGCAGGCCCGGCCCCTCGCGGCGGAGCCCCTCCAGCAGTGCGTCCCGGACCAGGCCGGCCGCCGGTCCCGGCAACGGCCGCACGGACAGCTCCACCGCCCCCAGCCGCTCCACCCGCCGGGCGACCACATCGCCGTCCTCCCAGCGCACCTCCTCGCCCCGGACGTGCAGATGCGCCGCGGCGGCGCGCGCGGTCCCCTCGTCCACCACGGCGGCGAGCCGCACCCGCGCGGACGCGGACTGCGCCTGCCGGTCGGCCACCGCCACCGCGAGCCACGGCGCGCTCCGCAGCGGCGACCCCTCGCCGAGCTCCGCGCCGGTCCCGGACACCATCAGGTACGACGTCCCGCCCCGCGCCCGCGCCACCCGCTCGGGGAAGGCGAGCGCGGTCACGAACCCGGCGACCGTGTCGTCGGAGGCGGAGGCGGAGGCGGAGGCGGAGGCGGCCGGGCGGGCCGGGGCGTCCCCGGTGCCGCCGAGCGAGCGGGTCAGCCGGTCCGCCTCGGCGCGCCAGCGCGCTCCGTACGCGTCGCCACCTCGCCTGGCCGTGCGCCAGGCGGCCGCCAGGTCGTCCCCGTACTCACGCGGGGGCTCCTCGCTCAGCAGCGCCACGACCTCCGCGGCCCGGCGGGACCCGACCTCGGGACCGCCGTCGACCAGGGCCCGCGCGAGCCGGGGATGCAGCCCCAGCCGTGCCATCCGCCGTCCCCGGTCCGTCGCCCGGCCCCCCGGGCCGACCGCACCCACGGCGGCGAGGACGGAGCGGGCCGCGGCCATCGCGCCCGCGGGCGGCGCGTCCAGCAGGGCGAGCCCGGATGCGTCCGGGTCGCCCCAGCACGCGGCCTGCAGGGCGAACGCCGTCAGGTCCGCCACCCGGATCTCCGGGGCAGGGAAGCGGGGCAGCCTGGCGTCCTCCGCCTCGGTCCAGCAGCGGTAGACCGTGCCCGGCGCCTCCCGCCCCGCCCGGCCCGCCCGCTGCCGGGCCGCGGCCCCGGAGGCCCGTACCGTCGTCAGCGAGCCGAGGCCCCGGGCGTGGTCGGTGCGCGGTTCCCGGGCCAGCCCCGAGTCCACGACGACCCGTACGCCGGGGACCGTCAGCGACGACTCGGCGACCGACGTCGCCAGCACCACCCTGCGCCGCCGGCCGGGGGAGAGCACCGCGTCCTGCACGGCCGCCGGTGCCCGCCCGTGCACCTGCAGCACCTCGGCCCCGGTGTCCCCGAGGAGTCCGGCGACCCGCCCGATCTCCCCGGCCCCCGGCAGGAAACAGAGCACGTCCCCGTCCCGCTCGGCCAGAGCCCTGCGGACCACCGAGGCCACATGGGCGAGCAGCGCCGGGTCGACCCGCATGCCGTGCGGGGGACGCACCGGGCGGCCGGCCGGCGCCCACACCACCTCGACGGGATGGGCGACGCCCTCGGCCTCGACCACCGGCGCGCCGCCGAGGAGGCCCGCCCAGCCCTCCGCGTCCGTCGTGGCCGACGCCGCCACCAGGCGCAGTTCGGGGCGCAGCGTCGCGCGCACGTCGAGGAGGAACGCCGCCACCGTGTCCGCGTCCAGATGCCGCTCGTGGCACTCGTCCAGGATCACGGCGCCGACCCCGGCGAGCTCCTGGTCGCGCTGGAGCCGCTGGAGCAGGACACCGGTGGTGACGACCTCGATCGCGGTGTCCGGCCCCACGACGCGCTCCCCGCGCACCGTGAAGCCGACCCGGCCGCCCACCTTCTCGCCCAGCAGCCACGCCATCCGCCGGGCCGCGGCGCGCGCAGCGATCCGCCGCGGCTCGGCGACCACCACCCGGCCGCGGGTGCCCGTGCCGCCGCCGTCCAGGAGCCCGGCGAGCGCGATCGGCACCAGCGTCGTCTTGCCCGTGCCGGGCGGGGCGCAGAGCACGGCGGCGCCGTGCGCGTCCAGGGCCCGTTCCAGCGCGGGCAGCGCGGTGCGCACGGGAAGCCGGGCCAGGGCGTCCTCGCGGATCACGTCACTCGTCCCCCGCCCGGGGGCCCGCCCCGCTCCGCTCGCACACGAAGACCGCCGTCCCGGGGATCAGGTTCCCGCGCAGGGGGGACCAGCCGGCCCACTCCTGGCCGTTCCACGCCGGCCACTCCGGCTCGACCAGGTCCACCAGGCGGAATCCGCCCGCGACCACGTCGCGGACCCGGTCGCCGATCGTCCTGTGGTGCTCCACGTAGACGGCGCGGCCCTCCTCGTCCTGCTCCACGTAAGGGGTGCGGTCGAAGTAGGAGGCGGCGACGCTCAGCCCCTCGGGGCCGGGCTCGTCGGGGAACGCCCAGCGGATCGGGTGGGTGACCGAGAAGACCCACCGCCCGCCCGGCCGCAGTACCCGCCGCACCTCCCGGAACACGCTCACCGGGTCGGCCACGAACGGCACGGCCCCGTACGCGGAGCAGGCCAGGTCGAAGGAGCCGTCGGCGAAGGGCAGCGCGCCCGCGTCCGCCTCGACCAGCGGGAAGCCGGTGCCGAGCCGCAGGGCGTGCTGGAGCTGGCGGTGCGAGAGGTCCAGGGCCACCGGGCGCGCGCCCTGGGCCAGCAGCCAGCGGGAGCACTGGGCCGCGCCGGCGCCGATCTCGAGCACGGCGGCACCCCGCAGGGACTCCGCCGGCCCGAGCAGCCGGGCCTCCTCCTCGTCCAGTCCCTCGGGCCCCCAGACGAACCGGTCGTCGCCGAGGAAGGCGCCGTGCTCGGTCTGGTACTCGTCGGCGTTGCGGTCCCACCAGCCGCGGTTCGCCCGGCTGCTCTCCGCGCCGCCGGCGTCACGCCGGGTCGCCTCCGGTTCGTACTCTTGGATCATCTCGCCCGTCGTTGTACGTTGCTGGTACCTCGCCCGGAAGCACCGCGAGAGCCCTTGCGGCCGTGTCGCGGAGGGGCGAGGCGAGGCCATCATGGCCTCGGCAAACCTTAGTTGTGCCGGGTATGCGGCGTTCCGCCCCGGGTGGGGGCCTTCGCGCATTGACCGTGCCCTGCCGCCCCCGTATGCTAAAGGTTGCGCTGCGGGCTTGCGCGCCTCAGACGGAGCAGGCCGCGCTCGCATCTGTTGTATGTCCCCTCGGTTGTCGAGGCGCCATTCCTCCGCGGTTGGCGCTTCCTTGGCTGTCCGGCTTCTTCAGCTGCGATACGGGCTCACGGCGTAGCAGTACCTACGACTTCAATGTCCGTACCGGAGCCCTTTCCCACATGACGAGCAGCACCGAGACCACCGCCACCACCCCGCAGGTTGCGGTCAACGACATCGGTAACGAGGAAGCCTTCCTCGCCGCGATCGACGAGACGATCAAGTACTTCAACGACGGCGACATCGTCGACGGCGTCATCGTGAAGGTCGACCGGGACGAGGTCCTGCTCGACATCGGTTACAAGACCGAAGGTGTCATCCCGAGCCGCGAGCTCTCGATCAAGCACGACGTCGACCCGAACGAGGTCGTCGCCGTCGGTGACGAGATCGAGGCCCTGGTCCTCCAGAAGGAGGACAAGGAAGGCCGCCTGATCCTCTCGAAGAAGCGCGCCCAGTACGAGCGTGCCTGGGGCACCATCGAGAAGATCAAGGAAGAGGACGGCATCGTCACCGGTACCGTCATCGAGGTCGTCAAGGGTGGTCTCATCCTCGACATCGGCCTCCGTGGCTTCCTCCCGGCCTCCCTGGTCGAGATGCGCCGCGTCCGCGACCTCCAGCCGTACGTCGGCAAGGAGCTCGAGGCCAAGATCATCGAGCTGGACAAGAACCGCAACAACGTGGTCCTGTCCCGCCGTGCCTGGCTGGAGCAGACCCAGTCCGAGGTCCGCCAGACGTTCCTCACCACCCTGCAGAAGGGTCAGGTCCGTTCCGGCGTCGTCTCCTCGATCGTCAACTTCGGTGCCTTCGTGGACCTGGGTGGCGTCGACGGTCTGGTCCACGTCTCCGAGCTGTCCTGGAAGCACATCGACCACCCGTCCGAGGTCGTCGAGGTCGGCCAGGAGGTCACCGTCGAGGTTCTCGACGTGGACATGGACCGCGAGCGTGTCTCCCTGTCGCTGAAGGCGACGCAGGAGGACCCGTGGCAGCAGTTCGCCCGCACCCACCAGATCGGCCAGGTCGTCCCGGGCAAGGTCACCAAGCTGGTGCCGTTCGGTGCGTTCGTCCGCGTGGACGAGGGCATCGAGGGTCTGGTCCACATCTCCGAGCTGGCCGAGCGCCACGTGGAGATCCCGGAGCAGGTCGTCCAGGTCAACGACGAGATCTTCGTCAAGGTCATCGACATCGACCTCGAGCGTCGCCGGATCTCGCTGTCCCTCAAGCAGGCCAACGAGTCCTTCGGTGCCGACCCGGCGTCGGTCGAGTTCGACCCGACCCTGTACGGCATGGCCGCGTCCTACGACGACCAGGGCAACTACATCTACCCCGAGGGCTTCGACCCCGAGACCAACGACTGGCTCGAGGGCTACGAGAAGCAGCGCGAGGAGTGGGAGCGCCAGTACGCCGAGGCGCAGCAGCGCTTCGAGCAGCACCAGGCGCAGGTCATCAAGTCCCGCGAGGCCGACGAGGCCGCCGCTGCCGAGGGTGGCCAGGCCGCTCCGGCCGCCGCGCCGCAGGGCGGTTCGTACTCCTCGGAGTCGGACGACAACTCCGGCGCCCTGGCGTCGGACGAGGCCCTCGCCGCGCTCCGCGAGAAGCTGGCCGGCGGTCAGAGCTGAAAGGCTCCCCGTTAGCCACCAGGCAACTGGCACGGAGGCCCGCCCCTTTCGGGGGGCGGGCCTCCGTCGTTTCCCCGAACGCTTCGCCGCCCGCACTCTTCGGACGCTTCGGGGCGGCCCCCGACCGGCGGGAATGATCGCGCGGCCCGTGGGGTTGACCCCGGAGACACGGAGAAGGGGCGGTAAGGGTGCGAGATCCGCAGAGTCTTTACGAGTGGGAGCCGAAGGGCCTGGCGGTCGTCGACGTGGCACTGGCGCAGGAGTCGGCCGGGCTCGTCATGCTGTACCACTTCGACGGGTACATCGACGCGGGCGAGACGGGCGAGCAGATCGTCGACACCCTGCTCGCGTCCCTGCCCCACCAGGTGGTGGCCCGCTTCGACCACGACCGGCTCGTCGACTACCGCGCCCGCCGCCCGCTGCTGACCTTCCGGCGCGACCGCTGGACCGGTTTCGAGACCCCCTCCCTGGAGGTCCGGCTGGTCCAGGACGCCACCGGCGCCCCGTTCCTGCTGCTGTCCGGACCCGAGCCGGACGTCGAGTGGGAACTGTTCGCCGCCGCCGTCCGGGAGATCGTCGAGCGGCTCGGCGTGCGCCTCTCCGTGAACTTCCACGGCATTCCCATGGGCGTGCCGCACACCCGCCCCGTGGGCATCACCCCGCACGGCAACCGTACGGACCTGATGCCCGGTCACCGCAGCCCCTTCGAGGAGGCCCAGGTGCCGGGAAGCGCCGAGTCCCTCGTCGAGTACCGGCTCGCGCAGTGGGGTCACGACGTCCTCGGCGTCGCCGCCCATGTGCCGCACTACGTGGCCCGCTCCTCCTACCCGGACGCCGCGCTGACCGCACTCGAGGCCATCACCGCGGCCACCGGTCTGGTGCTCCCCACCGTCGCGCACACCCTGCGCACCCAGGCCCAGCGGACCCAGACCGAGATCGAACGCCAGATCGGCGAAGGCGACGAGGATCTGACGTCCCTGGTGCGAGGGCTCGAGCACCAGTACGACGCCATCGCCGGCGCCGACACGCGCGGCAGTCTGGTCGCCGAACCGGTGGAGCTGCCCTCCGCGGACGAGATCGGCAGGCAGTTCGAGCGGTTCCTGGCCGAGCGTGAGGGCGAGTCCTAGGCCGGGTCCGATGGGATGGGTCGGACACGGCAGCGGGACGGGTCCCGGGGCCCGGCGGAGTGCCGCACCCGGCACGCGCCTAAGCTTCCGCCCATGCTGAAGGTGGGCCTGACCGGCGGTATCGGCGCCGGCAAGAGCGAAGTGTCACGGCTCCTCGCGTCGTACGGCGCGGTGCTGATCGACGCGGACAAGATCGCCAGGGAGGTCGTCGAGCCCGGCACGCCGGGACTGGCGGCCGTCGTCGAGGCGTTCGGCCCCGACGTCCTCACTCCGGAGGGCACCCTCGACCGGCCCCGGCTCGGCGCGATCGTCTTCGCGGACGCCGAACGGCTGGCACGGCTCAACGCCATCGTGCACCCGCTGGTCGGGGCGCGGTCGGCCGAACTGGAGGCCGCAGCCGGCCCGGACGCGGTGGTCGTCCACGACGTCCCGCTGCTGACGGAGAACGGCCTCGCCCCGCTGTACGACCTGGTCGTCGTCGTGGACGCGGCCCCCGAGACCCAGCTCGACCGGCTCGTACGGCAGCGCGGCATGACCGAGTCGGAGGCGCGTGCCCGGATGGCCACGCAGGCCACGCGCGAGCAGCGCAGGGCCATCGCCGACGTGCTCATCGACAACGACGGGCCGCGCGAGGCACTGGAGCCCCAGGTGCGCAAGGTCTGGGCGGAGCTGCGCGAGCGCGCGCGGCGTTAGCGCTCGGCTGCTCGGCCGAGGCCCTACGGCCGTCGGCCCCGCGCGGCCGCTTCGTGACCGCTTCCGGGAATCCCCCGCGGCCGCAGATGTTGAATACGTGAGGGGGGAGGGAAGGATGCGAGCGTGCCCGAGACCACCCCGGAGACCCATGTCATCGACTTCCGCGCGGCCGAGCAACTGCTCGCCTCGCGGGACCCGCGCGGGGCGATCAAGCTCCTCGACTCGGTCATCGCCGCCCACCCGGAGAGCCGGGCGGCCCGACTGCTGCGGGCGCGCGCCTATTTCGCGTCCGCCCAACTGCGCGCGGCGGAGCGCGAGTTCCAGCACATAGTCGACCACGAGCCCGACAACGCCTTCGCCCACTTCGCGCTCGCCCGGACCTTCCAGCGCTCCGGCCGCCCCGACCAGGCCCAGCGGCACTTCCGCCTCGCCGCCGCGCTCGACCCCAAGCCCGAGTACCTGGAAGCCGCACGCTTCGATTCCTGAGCGCCGCTTCCCGGCCCCCGTCGCCGGAGCGCCGGCTCCCGTGCCCTACCGACGCCGTCGGCCGTCCCCGTGGTCCGGCTCGTACGGCGGGATGCCGGGCCCCGGCTGGTAGTGCGGCCCCTGGTGCAGCCGGTGCACCACGATCATCAGGTCGGTCATGACGACGAGGCCCAGCAGCCCGCAGGCGATCGCCCACCCGGGGCGCTCGACGAGCGCGAAGAGGGCCGTCCCCGCGACCGCCCACAGCAGTCCCCACACACTCAGCCAGAACCGCATCCGCAGCGGACTGCGCGCCGTGACAGGCTCGTTTCCCGTACGCATGGTCATCGCCTCTTCCCCTCCAGGATCCACCCGGAGCGCGTGGAACGGATCGGGCGGAACGGACCGCGCGGAACGGACCGGGTCCTCGCGGATTCCGGGCAGACGGCCGTCCGCGGGACGACGGCGGGGGTGGCCCCCGGAAACCGCGGGAGCGGACCACGGAGGGCGATGAGTTCGCGGGGTGTCCAGGGTCTGACTCGGTGTGAGCGCCACGAGGCGCCCGCACCGATCGCCGGCACGGCACACCCTGAGGAGAGCTCCATGTCCGCCACCGCCCCGCGCACCTCCGCCCCGACCGGCGCGCCCGCCGCGTCTCACGCCCCCGGCCGCCGCGCGCATCTGACGGCCCTGACGCTGCAGGTGCTGCTCGCCCTGTTCCTCGGCGGTGCCGGCGCCCTTCCCAAGCTGATCGGGCACTCCTCGGCCGCGGAGTCCTTCGACAGGATCGGATTCGGCGACTGGTTCATGTACACCGTCGGCGCGCTCGAGCTGGCCGGGGCGGTGGCGCTGCTGATCCCCGTCCTCGCCGGTGTCTCCGCGCTGGCACTGATCGGCCTGATGGCCGGGGCGTTCGTGACCCAGGTGACCGTCTTCGACGGGCAGTACGCCCTCACACCCGTGCTGGTGGCGCTGCCGCTCGCCGTCGTCGCCCGCGTCCGCCGGCACCGCAACGCCGAGCTCGTCGCGCTGCTGCGCCGGCGCCGGTGAGTCGGGCGCCCGCCCGGGTCGGCGGCGGCATGCGCCCGGCGACCCGGCGCGTGCTCAGTGGACCCAGCTGTAGCTGCGCCAGGGCTGCGTACCGGGAGCGATGTTGTCGAACAGCGTCGTCGCGATGTACGCCGTGTCACCGCCCGTGCAGTTCGGTGTCCGGTACGCGATGAGGTCGATCAGCGTCGCGTTCTCGATGCGCACCGCGCCGGCCGGCAGGAGCTTGTGGCAGCCGGTCACCACGGGGTTGGACACCGTGACGACGCGGTCGGCGCCGGCCTCGTAGGTCACGGTGCCCACGGCGGTCCGGCCCAGGCCGGAACATCCGGTGAGGGCGGCGGTCAGAAGCACTGCGCCGGTGGCGATGCCGAGGCGCCGGTGATCGGCCATGACTGGTCCTCGTCTGTGGGGCGGACTCCTGCTCAGACCCTGCCGGACGTCCTCGGGGGTCCGCACGCCGGGCGCACCCGCTCAGGGGACACCGGCGCCCGCACGCCGCTCGACCGCCGCACCGGACAGGAATACCGTTGAATCACAGACCGACTCCCGGACGCGTGAAACAGCAGGGGGTGCCGTGATGGTTCTGGATCTCGTGGCGATCGGTGTCGCGGCTGGTGCCGCGTGCACCGCGTACGTCGTGGCCGCGGCCAAGGTCGTCAAGCAGTACGAGCGGGGCGTGGTCTTCCGCCTCGGTCGGCTGCGCGACCGGGTCCGCGAACCCGGATTCACCATGATCGTTCCGTTCGTCGACCGGCTGCACAAGGTCAACATGCAGATCGTGACGATGCCCGTGCCCGCGCAGGAGGGCATCACCCGGGACAACGTCACGGTCAGGGTGGACGCCGTCGTCTACTTCAAGGTGGTCGACGCGTCCGAGGCCCTCGTGAAGGTCGAGGACTACCGCTTCGCCGTCTCCCAGATGGCCCAGACGTCGCTGCGCTCGATCATCGGCAAGAGCGAACTGGACGACCTCCTGTCCAACCGCGAGAAACTCAACCAGGGCCTCGAACTCATGATCGACAGTCCGGCACTCGGCTGGGGTGTGAGCGTCGACCGTGTGGAGATCAAGGACGTGTCGCTGCCCGAGACGATGAAGCGCTCCATGGCTCGCCAGGCGGAGGCCGACCGGGAGCGGCGGGCCCGCGTCATCAACGCGGACGCCGAACTCCAGGCGTCGAAGAAGCTGGCCGAGGCGGCGCACCAGATGTCGGAGACCCCGGCGGCCCTGCAACTGCGGCTGCTGCAGACCGTCATGGCCGTCGCCGCCGAGAAGAACTCCACGCTGGTGCTCCCCATCCCGGTAGAGCTCCTGCGGTTCCTCGAACGCGGTTCGGCACCCGCCCCGGAAGCGGAGCCCCACCGCGAGGCACGCGACGTGAAGCCGCCGCTGCACACGCCGGTGACGAACTCCACGGCGATGCCCGCCACTCCGAACCCCCCGATGCCGGTCGTGCCCGAGAGCCCCGCGGCCCTCGAGGACCAGGCGCACGGGGGGCACGAGTCCCTGGGAGGCGCAGCGAGGTGAGACACCGGCCGCCCGCCCCGGGGGAGACAGTGGCCCTGGCCGGGGCGCGGCGCGGTGGGCCTTCGGCCGGGAGCCGGTCGTGGCGCGGGCCGGGGCGCTGAACGGGCCCCGGCAGGCGGACGGCACAGTCGCAGCACAGTCCAGCAGGACGTCCGTCAGACCCTGGGCGACGACCACCGGAACCCGCTACGGGTATCGATGTCAGACCCTCCCCGTAGGGTCGTTCATCCAAGGCGCGGCCCATGGCGCGCCTCCGTACGACCCAGGGGAAGGGAGGCGACCCGGCATGCTGCACACCCTTGCCGCCGTCTTCCTCCCGGCGGAGCTGCCCCGCGACGGGCGGGTCGCCTTCTGGAGCCCCGGCGGGGAGCCCTCCCCCCACGCCGCCGGGGACGCCCGCCACGGCACCCCCGGCGAGATCACCGTCGTCCGCGGCCACGGCGCCGGGATCCGCAGCCGTACCGTCCCCGCTCTGCTGCTGCCCGTCGCCGACGCCGTGCCGCTGCTCGCCGGCGCCCGGCACGACACGGCGGCCCACCCCGCCACGGCCTGCTGGGGCGCCGCCGCCCTGCACGCCCTGCACCTCGTCGCGCGCGGCAGGCTGCTGCCCGGCCTGACGGCGTCGGACCACGACGCCTGGCGCGCCGGGCCTTTGGACGCGGACGACATCGCCCAGCTCCGGGCCGTCGCCGCGGCCATGCCGCCCGAGGCGCACGCCACGCCGGTCCCCGGGCTCCGGCCGCTCCGGCTGCCCGAGCCCGAGGCACTGGTCAGGGCCTTCCTCGACGCGGTCGCGGACAGCCTGCCCCGCACTCCGGCGGCCGAGCACGCCGTGGGCGGGCCGTTCGCCGCGATGGCGCCGCAGCACCTGCCGTACGCCCGGGACTGGGCTGCCCAGGCCGCTGCCGGGATGGACGCGGGGGTGCGGATCTCCCTGCGCCTCGACCTGTCCTCCTACGAACTGTTCGACGTGTCCGAGGGCGGCGGAGCGGACCGGCAGGCCGCGGCGGCCCTCGTCCAGGTGCACAGCCTCGCCGACCCGACACTGGTGGTCGACGCCGCACGGCTGTGGGCGGGCGAGGGCGACGAGCACTTCGGCCCGCGCGCCCGCGTCGACGCCGTGCTGGCCCTGCGCCGCGCGGCCCGCGTCTGGCCGCCGCTGAGCCGGCTCCTCGAGCGCGAGGTACCCGACGTCCTGCCGGTCACGGAGGACGAGCTGTACGAGCTGCTCGGCCGGGCCGCGGGCCGCCTCGCCGACGCCGGGATCGCCGTGCACTGGCCCAGGGAGCTCGCCAGGACCCTCAGTGCCACGGCCGTCGTCCGCGCGCCCGCACCCGGTTCCGCCACGGACGGGACGCCGTTCTTCGAGAGCGGGCAGCTCCTGCGGTTCGACTGGCGGCTGGCCCTGGACGGCGACCCGCTCACCGAGCAGGAGATGGACGCGCTCGCCGAGTCCCACCGGCCCGTCGTGCGGCTGCGCGACCAGTGGGTGGTGATCGACCCGGACCTCGTGCGCAAGGCCCGCAAGCGGGAACTCGGCCTCCTCGAACCGGTGGACGCCCTGGCCGTGGCGCTCACCGGCACCGCCGAGGTCGACGGGGAGACCGTCGAGGCCGTCCCCGAGGGTGCGCTCGCCGCCCTGAGGGACCGGCTCACCCACGGCCCGGCCGCCCTCGCCCAGCCCACCGCGCTCGCCGCCACCCTGCGCGACTACCAGCTGCGCGGACTCGCCTGGCTGGACCTGATGACCTCACTGGGCCTCGGCGGCTGCCTCGCCGACGACATGGGCCTCGGCAAGACCGTGACCGTCATCGCGCTCCATCTGCACCGGGCCGAGCACCGGGCCCGCACGGCGCCGACGCTCGTCGTCTGCCCGGCGTCCCTGCTCGGCAACTGGCAGCGGGAGATCACGCGCTTCGCCCCCGGAGTGCCCGTGCGGCGCTTCCACGGCCAGGAGCGCAGCCTCGGCATCGGGCCCGGCGGCTTCGTCCTCACGACGTACGGCACGATGCGCACCAGCGCCGGGGAGATCGCCGCCCGGGAGTGGGGCATGGTCGTCGCCGACGAGGCCCAGCACGTCAAGAACCCGTTCTCCGCGACCGCCAAGGCCCTGCGCACCATTCCCGCCCCGGCCCGGATCGCCCTGACCGGCACCCCCGTCGAGAACAATCTCTCCGAACTGTGGTCCCTCCTCGACTGGACCACACCGGGACTGCTCGGCCCGCTGAAGTCCTTCCGCTCCCGCCACGCCCGCGCGGTCGAGAACGACGAGCACGTCGGCAACGAGGAGGCGGTCGAGCGCCTCTCCCGGCTCGTCCGGCCCTTCCTGCTGCGCCGGAAGAAGAGCGACCCCGGCATCGTGCCCGAGCTGCCGCCGAAGACGGAGTCCGACCATCCCGTTCCGCTCACCCGCGAACAGGCGTCGCTCTACGAGGCGGTCGTGCGGGAGACGATGGCCCGGATCGAGACCGCCGAGGGCATCGCCCGCCGTGGTCTGATCATGAAGCTGCTCACCTCGCTCAAACAGATCTGCAACCATCCCGCGCAGTTCCTGAAGGAGGACCGCCCCCGCCTCACGGCGCGTTCCGGCAAGCTCGCCCTGCTGGACGAGCTGCTCGACACCATCCTCACCGAGGACGGGTCCGTCCTGGTCTTCACCCAGTACGTGGCGATGGCCCGGCTCATCTCCGACCATCTGGCCTCCCGCGCGATCCCGTCCCAGCTGCTGCACGGCTCCACCCCCGTACCGGAGCGGGAGAGGATGGTCGACCGCTTCCAGTCGGGCGAGATCCCCGTCTTCGTCCTCTCCCTCAAGGCGGCGGGGACCGGCCTCAACCTGACCCGCGCGGGCCACGTCGTCCACTACGACCGCTGGTGGAACCCGGCGGTGGAGGACCAGGCCACCGACCGTGCCTACCGCATCGGACAGACCCAGCCCGTCCAGGTCCACCGGCTGATCGCCGAGGGCACGGTCGAGGACCGCATCGCCGAACTGCTGCTGTCCAAGCGGGCGCTGGCCGACGCCGTCCTCGGTTCCGGCGAGGCCGCGCTGACCGAGCTCACCGACCGGGAACTGGCCGATCTCGTCTCCCTGAGGAGGCCGTCATGAGCCCCGCCACCCCCGGCCGCACCGGGCCGCCCGGGCGGCGCCGCACCGGCAGGTCCGGCCCGGACAGCCCGGGCCGGCCGGACGAGCGGCGGCGCACGTTCCCCGCCCTCGCCCCCCGGTCCGAGGAGGACGGCTTCGCCGCCTCCTGGTGGGGCAACGCCTGGGTGGACGCCCTGGAGGACACCGCTCTCGACCCGGCCCGCCTCGCCCGTGGCCGGGCGTACGCCGGACGCGGCCACGTCGACGCGATCACGGTGACCCCGGGCAGGGTCGTCGCCTACGTCCACGGCTCCCGCCCGCGCCCCTACCGCGCCGAGATCAGGCTGCGCACCCTCGGCGAGGACGACTGGGAGCGGCTGCTGGACACGGCGGCCGCCCGCCCGGACCACATCGCGGCCCTGCTCGACAAGGACGTCCCGCACGCCCTCGCGGCCGCCGCCGACCTGCTGCCCGCGCCCGGTGATCTGATCCCCGACTGCTCGTGCCCCGACGACGGATTCCCCTGCAAGCACGCCGCCGCGCTCTGCTACCAGACCGCGCGGATCCTCGACGAGGACCCCTTCGTGCTCTTCCTGATGCGCGGCCGCGGCGAGCAGGAGATCCTCGCCGAGCTCACCCGGCGCAACGCCGCCCGCTCGGCGGCCGAACGCGGCGCGGCAGAGCGTACGGCGGTCCGCACGGGACCGGACGCGGCCGACGGCGCCAGCGGCGCCGCCCCCGCCCTGGCGACGGTCCGCGCGCGCGACGCCCTCGCCCCGCGGACGCGCCCTCCGCTCCCGCCCCCGCTGCCCGTGCCACCGCAGCCCGGGCGCCCACCCGTGTACCCGCAGGCCGCCGGCGCGCCCGACCCGCTCGCCCTCGACCTCCTCGCCGCCGAGGCCGCGACACGCGCCCATGCCACCCTGCACACCGGCCGGGACCCGGTCGGCGGGCTCAGCCTCTGGCAGGACGCCGTCCGGCTCGCGGCCGCCCACCCCGGATCGGGGCTCACCGCCTCCACCCGTGCGCTGTACACCGCGCTGGCCCGCGCGGGTGGCCGCACCCCCACCGACCTCGCGCGCGCCGTGGCGGCCTGGCGCCAGGGCGGGCTCGCCGGACTCGCTGCCCTGGAGGAGGACTGGGATCCGCCCGCCGGTCCCTTCGACCGGGCCCGCCCGGCCCTCGCCGCCGCGGACTTCCCGCACTTCCGGCCGTGGCGCAATCGCCTCTCCACCCCGTCCCTCCAACTCCGGCTGGGCCGGGACGGACGGTGGTACGGATACGAGTCGGACCCCGGCCGCGACGACTGGTGGCCGCGGGGCGTCCCTGACGAGGACCCGGTGGGCGCGCTCACCACCCTGCTGGGCCGCTGACCACCGGCGGGCCGGTCGCCGGGCCCTTGCCGCGCCGACCGCCCACCGAAGGGGGCGCGGCCCGACGGCCGGGCCGGCGAGTCACGGAGCGCGTGCAGCCGTGCAGCCCGTCGAGCTCGTCGAGTCGCGGAGTCCGTCGAGTCGTGGAGCCGTCGAGTCGCGGAACCCCCCGGGTCCATGCCCGCCGGGCACGTGGTGACCGCGCCCCGCCCCCTTCGCGGCTCCGACCACCACTCCGCCCCGGCTGCTGACGCTCGGCGTGGACGCCATCGCGACCGCACTCGCCCGGAGCTCCCCGAACCGACCGGCGTGTGCACGGGCACCGGACCCGGGAGGTACGACGCCGGGGGCTGAACGCGCGGACGGCGCTGAACAGTTCTGCCGCCCTCCACCCGATGGGGTGAAACGATTCGTGGCCATAACCCGATCGGCTTCGTGGCGTTATTTTCGGTGCGGGTGAGCACCCGTGTTCATCCACCGGAAGGCAGGAATCCATGAGGCAGATGCGCCGAACAGGTCTGGTCGCAGCGATGGTCACGGGCGGTGCGCTCGCCGCCGCCGGGGCCGCTCACGCCGACTCGGGCGCGCAGGGGAGCGCGGCCGGATCACCGGGTCTGTTGTCCGGCAACACGGTGCAGATCCCGGTCCATGTGCCGGTGAACGTGTGCGGCAACACCGTGAACGTGGTCGGTCTGCTGAACCCGGCGATCGGCAACAGCTGCGAGAACGAAGGAAACGGCACGGGCGAAGGTGCCGGCGGAGCGGTCGCCCGGACCAGCGCGGAGGACTCCCCGGGAGTTCTCTCCGGGAACGCGGTCCAGCTGCCCGTCGACGTCCCCCTGAACGTCACCGGCAACTCCGTGAACGTCGTCGGTGTCGGCAACGCGTCGGTCGGCAACTCCTCCTCGAACGCCGCCAACCCGCCGGCCCGGCCCCGCCCCGTCACCCCGCCCAAGACGGTCACGCCGTCGGAAGTCCGTCCCGCCACGCGTGACCTGGAGCCCCAGCAGGGCCCGGTCCACCTGGCCGAGACCGGCACGCCGGCCCCGCTCGGCCTCACCCTCCCTGCCGGCGCGGCCCTGGTCCTGGGTGGCGCCGTGCTGTACCGCCGGGCCCGGCGCGCGGCGTAGACCGTACGGTCCGGGCCGTGCTCGGGGCCGGATCCCGCTTCCGCCCGTCCGGCCCCGAGCCGTGCGGTCGGGATCGCCCTCGCCGCGTCGGTACCCCGTGGGGAAGCCCCCGCGCCGGCGGTACCCCGTTCCCTGATCACCCGGCCCGGACGGCGCCACCCCTCACGGCGGCGTCGTCCGCCAGGCCGTGAGTGTCGCCTCGATGACCGCGGCGACACGGCGGCGCGCCTCGTGGCGGGGGACGCCCCGCATCAGCAACGCGTCGTACGGGGTGTCCAGATGGCGCACCGAGGCCCGGACCGCCGCCGTGACGGCGCCGTCGTCCAGGGCGCGGCCGGCCGCGGTGCGCCCCACCCGCCCGCTGCCCCGCACCGAGGTGTGCGCCGCCACGTCCAGCGCACGGTCGAGCGGACAGGACGGAAAGAGCCGCAGGATCTCCGCGGTGAGCCGGGCGGTGAAACGCACGTCCTCGGCCGCCCGCCGCGCCGCGTCCCGCTCGCGTCGGCGTGCCCGGGCCTCCGCATCGGCGAGGCACGCCTCCTCCGCGCTCGCCAGCGCCGCCTCCTCCACCAGCAGGCCCTGCCGTTCGTACCGCGTGCGCTGCCGGTTGTGCCGTACGACGACGGCCCACAGCGAACTCGCCTCGCGCGCCCGCCTGGTCAGCGCCGCGTTGCCGCGCGGCAGGAAGACCAGATGCCCCAGGTCCGCGCAGTCCAGGCAACGCGGTGCGTTGAACTCCAGCACCAGCCGCTCCAGCGGTCCCCGCCGGCATTCCGCGCAGTGCCGCCGCTTCAGCGGTTCGACGACCACGAGCGGATCCACCGTTCCTCGCCCCCTCCCGACACGTCCCGCGGCTCACGGCAACGGCTCACGGACTGCGGCTCACGGCTACGGCTCAGGGATTAGGCGCGGCGGGTGGCCACGACCGACAGCTGCCGACCGTCCGATAATCGTTGGAGAAAAGGACATTGGTCTTGCTAACTTCCCGGTTGTGGCGAAACTCAATCAGATCATCGCAGTGGAGAAAGGCGTCAAGTCCAAGGCGCACCAGGACCTGACGTCGGCTCATCACGGCCTCCAGAAGCCGGCCCTGCTCGCCGGCATCGCCCGTACCTACCAGCCCAAGGACGAGGAGGGCGAGCAGCTTCCGCCCGAGTCGACGCTGGTGCAGGTCAAGGGCGAGGACGTGCTGCGCGACACCGCGAAGACCCTGACCCGGCTGTTCGACGTGACCGCCACGAAGGACTGGGCGAACTGCACGGCCCGCGCGGACGTCACCGTCGACGGACGGGTCCTGGTCGCCGACGTACCGGTCGCGTACCTGCTCTTCCTGGAGAAGCAGCTCACGGACATCAACACCTTCGTGCGCAAGCTCCCCGTGCTGGACGCCGCCGAGTCCTGGACCCAGGACCCCTCCACCGACTCGTGGAAGACGGAGCCGGTCAAGACGGTCCGTACGAAGAAGGTGCCCCGCAACCACGTCAAGGCGGAGGCGACCGAGAAGCACCCCGCGCAGGTCGAGGTGTACTACGAGGACATCCCCGTCGGCTACTGGACCACCGTGAAGTTCTCCGGTGCCCTGCCCGCCCGGCGGGTCAACGAACTGCTGGACCGGGTGGAGAAGCTCCAGCAGGCGGTGAAGTTCGCCCGTGAGGAGGCGAACGGCGCGGAGGTCACCGACCAGCGGGTCGGCGACGCGGTGTTCGGCTACCTCTTCGGGTAGTACCGTGTTCGGCCGCCCGTCCGGGCGGCCCCCCATGAACTCCCCGGCCACCACGCACCACGGCCGGGGTGCGCGAGGAGCGCAAAGCTGAAGCTGAAGCTTGTCGTGAACGCGCGGCCGGCAGGAGACCGGTCGTGATGAATCTCAGACTCTCGCTCCAGACTCAGCATTCGCCGCTCATCGCCGGATCGACCGGGCTCGGGCCCTGGTGCGTCGAAATGCCGGTTCAAGTCCGGCCCGCGGAGCTCGGTCCGCGGTGGTCCAAAGGAAGGACGCGGCGCAATGACGACTGACCCGGGTCCTCAAGCGTGCCGGCGTGTGATGTGAGCGGCATCAACAGGGCCCGGAGGCCGGCTACGCCTCCGGGTCCGCTCCGTTTCCGGGCACGCTCCGGCGGCCTCGAGCTCCCGATCCACGTGCTCCGGCGAGCGGCGTCCCGGCTCTCCGGCCCGTGCCGCGCAGGCTCCTCCGGTCTGCGATGCTCCGGTTCCCGCGTCCGGTTCCTCGGGCCCCGCGGCGGCGTCCTCCGCCCCACGGCCCCGCGCCCCTCACTGGCGGTACCCGCTCAGGAAGCGCCCGATCCGGCTGATCGCGGCGTCGAGGTCGTCCGCGTACGGCAGGGTCAGGATGCGGAAGTGGTCCGGCCGCGGCCAGCTGAAACCGGTGCCCTGCACGACCTGGATCTTCTCCCGCAGCAGCAGGTCCAGCACGAACTTCTCGTCGTCGTGGATCGGGTGGACCGTGGGGTCGAGGCGCGGGAAGGCGTACAGCGCCCCCTTGGGCTTCACGCACGACACACCGGGGATCTCGTTCAGCCGCTCCCACGCCCGGTCGCGCTGTTCGCGCAGCCGTCCGCCCGGTGCGGTGAGTTCGCGGATCGACTGGCGTCCGCCGAGCGCCGCCTGAATGGCGTACTGAGCGGGCGCGTTGGGGCACAGCCGCATCGACGCGAGCATCGTGAGCCCCTCCAGATAGCTGCGCGCGTGCTGCTTGGGGCCGGTGACGACCAGCCAGCCGGAGCGGAAGCCCGCGACCCGGTACGTCTTGGACAGACCGCTGAAGGTGAGGACGACCAGGTCCGGGGCGAGGGCGGCCGCGGTGTGGTGAACGGCGTCGTCGTAGACGATCTGGTCGTAGATCTCGTCGGCGAAGACCATCAGCTGATGGCGGCGCGCGAGGTCCAGGATCCCTTCGACGATCTCCCGCGGATACACCGCCCCCGTGGGGTTGTTGGGGTTGATGATCACCACGGCCCTGGTCCGGTCGGTGATCTTCGCCGCCATGTCGTCGAGGTCCGGGTACCAGTCCGCCGATTCGTCGCAGAGATAGTGGACGGGCTTTCCGCCGGAGAGGGTCGTGACGGCGGTCCACAGCGGGAAGTCGGGCGCGGGAACGAGCACTTCGTCGCCGTCCTCGAGCAGCGCCTGCACCGCCATGGACACGAGTTCGGAGACGCCGTTTCCGAGGAACACGTCGTCGACGGAGACGTCCGCGAGTCCGAGGGCCTGGTAGCGCTGGGCAACGGCGCGCCGGGCGGAGAGGATGCCGCGGGAGTCCGTGTAGCCGTGGGCCTTCGGCAGCATCCGGATCATGTCCTGGACGATCTCCTCCGGCGCCTCGAAGCCGAACAGCGCGGGATTGCCGGTGTTGAGCCGCAGCACGCTGTGGCCAGCCTCCTCCAGCGCGTTGGCGTGCTCGATCACCGGTCCGCGGATCTCGTAGCAGACCTCGTTGAGCTTGCTCGACTGCCGGAACTCCATGCGGAGGCCTCCCCAGGACTGGCGCGACGGTGGAACGCGATGGCACTTGGTTTTACCAAGTAGGAGCTTGGAAAGTCCAACAACCGGTCTAGACTGCCCCGCATGCCCCGTCCTCCACGCCGCCGAAGCTACGACCAGTACTGCGCCGTCGCCCGCGCCCTCGACTCCGTCGGCGACCGCTGGACGCTGCTGATCGTGCGGGAACTGCTCGCAGGCCCCCGCCGGTACACCGATCTCCACGCCGATCTGCCCGGCGTCAGCACGGACGTCCTCGCCTCCCGGCTCAAGGACATGGAACGCGACGGGCTGGCGGCCCGGCGCCGGCTGCCCGCTCCGGTCTCGGCGTACGTGTACGAACTGACCGAACGTGGAAGGGCGTTGCTCCCGCTGGTCGGAGCCCTGGCCGAGTGGGGCGCGCCCGCGCTCGACGGGCCGCGGCCGACGGACGCGGTCAGGGCCCACTGGTTCGCCGTCCCGCTGCTGCGCCGCCTGGAGGCGGCGGGTGTGACGGGCACGGTCGACGTGCGGCTTCCGGAGGGGGAGTTCCATCTGCGCCTGGCGCCGGACGGGTCCGGAGCGCCCGGTTACGGGGACGGCCCGGCGCCCGCCGGTGTCCCGGTCGCCCGGCTGGAGCTGGACGGCGGGACCTGCCTCGCCGTCAGCCGAGGAGACCTCGGTCTCGAGGAGGCCGTACGGGACGGACGCATCCGCGTCTCCGGCAGCGGGCCCCTGGCGGTCGCGTGGGCCGGGGATCCGGGGCCGGTGGGGGAGCCGCGCGGCACGCGCCGGGACGCGGGCGAACTCGTCGACGCGTCCTGCGGCCCGCCGTCGCGGGGTGGAGAGGAGCGGGACGGCGGCCGGCGGCCATGATGGACCGGTGCGACTGGAACCGATCACCTGGGAACGGCTGACCGAGGCCCTCGCCGAGCGCGTCACGGCGAGCCGGGCCGACGACGGCAGCCCCTGGCTGCGCATCGCCGTCGACGGCGCCCCCGCCGCCGGCACGGCGGGCACGGCCGGCGCCCTCGCCGAGGCTCTGCGGCTGCGCGGCCGGGCGGTGCAGGTCGTGGGCACGGGCGGGTTCCTGCGGCCCGCCTCGCTGCGGTTCGAGCTCGGTCGCGAGGATCCCGACAGCTACTACGACGGCTGGTTCGACACCGGGGCGCTCTGGCGCGAGGTGTTCGGGCCGCTGGAGCCGGGCGGCTCGGGCCGGGTGCTCCCGGACCTCCGGGACCCGGCCACGGACCGCTCGACCCGTAGCCCGCGCGCCGAACTGCCGCCCGGCGGCGTGCTGGTGCTCCACGGCCCGCTCCTCCTCGGGCACTGGTTCCCCTTCGACCTGACCGTCCATCTGCGCCTGTCGCCCGGTGCCCTTCGTCGCCGCACAGACCCCGGCGAGCTGTGGACGCTGCCGGCCTTCGAGCGCTACGAGCACGAGGTCTCGCCGTCCGGCGCAGCCGACGTGGTGGTCCGCGCCGACGACCCGCGCCACCCCGCGTGGAACGCGCCGTGGGAGGCCGAGGACGAGAACGGCGCAGCGCGGTAGGAGACTCCGGGGCCGCACGCGCGGGGTCCCGGACGGTTCTCGGAACCGGACGGGTGCGGTACCGGACCGTGCGGTACCGGCCGGGCGGTGCGGGACCGGCCGTGTACGGGGGCCGCACGCGCGGGGACCCCGGGCGGTTGCGGTACCGGACCTTGCGGTACCGGCCGATTGCGTGGGCCGCCCCCGCACCCGGTACTCCCGGACCGCGGCCTACGGGCCCGTCCCCGGACGCCCCGGCGGGCGGCCCCCGCACACGGTGATCGCTCGGGCGCCCGCGCGGCATCCCGCCGACGCCGCGGCGGCCGGGGACGCCGGCGTCGGACCGTTGCGGTACCGGCCGATTGCGTGGGCCGCCCCCGCACCCGGTACTCCCGGACCGCGGCCTACGGGTGCGTCCCCGGACGCCCCGGCGGGCGGCCCCCGCACACGGTGATCGCTCGGGCGCCCGCGCGGCATCCCGCCGACGCCGCGGCGGCCGGGGACGCACCGGCGAGCAGTGCGGCCAGGAAGGCGCCGGTGAAGGCGTCGCCCGCGCCCGTGGAGTCGATCGCCGTCGCGGGGACGGCGGAGACCCGGGCCGTCACCGCGCCCGACTCCGCGACGAGCGCACCGCCCGCGCCGAGCGTGACGACGGCCAGCGGGACGTGGCGGCTCAGCTTGGCCGCGGCGTCGGCGACGTCGGGGAGGCCGGTGAGGAGCCGCGCCTCGTCCGCGTTCGGGAGGAGCACCGCCGCCCCCGCCGTCGCCGCGAGGAACCGGTCCACGCCGAGCGCGGCGATGAACCCCGCAGACGCCGGGTCGACGCTCACCGGGACGCCCCGGTCGAGCGCGTCCGCCAGCGCCAGCCCGGCCAGTTCGCGGCTGGGCTCGGAGAAGAAGAGGTACCCGGACAGATGGAGCCTGGCCACCCCGTCCAGCAGCCCCGCCGACCAGTCGGCGGGGCACAGCCGCAGCGCCGCCCCACTGTCGGTGAGGAACGTACGTTCGGCCTGCGCGTCGACCAGTGCGACGATCGTGGCCGTCGGTGCCTCCTCGTCCGGAACCAGCATCGGGCGGACCCCGGAGTCCCGCAGCAGCGTGCCGTGCCGGTCCGCCGTGCCGGCGCCGACCCGGCCGAGCAGCCGTACGTCCGCACAGCCCGAGTGCGCCGCCCAGCAGGCGGCATTGGCGCCGGCCCCGCCCGGGAGCGTCCGTATCACCGCCGCGGTGTCCGTCCCGTGCGTGAGCGCCGCGTCGTGCCGGGCCACCACGTCCGTGGCCACGTCCCCGACGACCAGCAACGCCCCGGTCGCGTCCGGCCCCGTCGACCGCGCGCCCTCCCCGGGTGGCCTCACAGCGCCGCCGCGATCCGCGCCGCCAGCCGTACGTTGCCGCGTACCGCCGCCAGATTGGCCTCCAGCGAGGCGCCGTCCGTGCGTTTCATCAGGAAGTCCAGCAGGAACGGGGTGACCGCCTGGCCGCCGATGCCCCGCTCCCGGCACTCGTCCAGTGCCTCCGCGAGCACGCGGTCGTGCAGCGCGGGGTCCAACTGCTCGTCCTCCGGCACCGGCTGGGCCACGACGAGCGCCGTCTCCGGCCCGCCGAGCGCGTCCTTCGCCCGCATCACGTCCGCCACCTCCTCCGGGGTACGGACCGTCCAGTCGACCGGCAGCCCGGAGGAGGACAGATAGAAGCCGGGGAAGTGGTCGGTGCCGTAGCCGAGGACGCCGACCCCGAGCGTTTCCAGGCGCTGCAGCGTCGCCGCGACGTCGAGGATCGACTTGACCCCGGCGCAGACGACGGTGATCCCCGTCCTGGCGAGCAGCCGCAGATCCGCCGACTCGTCCTGGGTGACCGTCCACTCCCGGTGGACCCCGCCGAGTCCGCCGGTAGCGAAGACCCGGATTCCGGCGCGAGCCGCCAGGAACGCCGTGGCGGACACGGTCGTCGCGCCGCTGGCCCCGGTGGCGAGGGCGGGCGCCAGGTCGCGATGTCCGAACTTGCGCACCGCCGGGTCGGTCGCGATGCGCTCCAACTCGTGCTTGTCCAGGCCGACATGGGCCCGTCCGTCCAGCACGGCGATCGTCGCGGGCACCGCGCCGACGCCTCTGACCAGCGACTCCAGCTCCTCGGCGACGGCCAGATTGCGTGGTCGCGGCAGTCCGTGGGCGATGATCGTGGACTCCAGGGCGACAACGGGCCGACGCGCGTCGAACGCCTCCCGCACCTCTTCGGACAGCATCAGCGTGGTCTCGGGCATGTCCACATCCCTGGCACGGCAACGGTCTGCCCAAACGTTTCGCCAGTCGGGCCGTCACGGCCGGCCGCATCAGGGTGCCGCCCCGCGTCCGCGCCTGCTCCCGTCCCACCGGATCACCGGATCACCGGATCACCGCGCCCACCGCCATCGCGGCCTCCGGCCATCGGCGTCCACCGGCCATCGGCGTCCACCGGCCATCGCGGCCTCCGGCCGGAGCACCGCGGGCACGGGAGGCCCGGCGGGGCTCCGCGGCGTCAGCCGCAGCCCCGCGGCTTCGCCAGCCGGGGCAGCCGGTCCGCGCGCACGACCTGGATCACCGACCGCGCACCCGGCCCCTTCGTCCGGTCCCTGTTGTACGCGACGGCCAGCGTGCCCGCCCTGGCCTGGGCGTAGCCGTACTGCGGGGTGACGCGCGTGTACGCGGAGGTCCGCAGGTCCAGTGCGTAGGCGGCCTCCGGCGTACGCCAGGTGATCAGTTCACCGCTGATCCGCAGCTGGTCGAGCCCCTCGGCCGCGGGGGCCCCGGAGAGCCGGGCCACCGGTGACGACTGTCCCTGCCGCCAGACCACCAGCCTCGGTTCACCCCCGTCCGCCTCGTCCTCGATCCAGGCCCAGGTCGCCCCGTCCGAGGCCGGGGACCTCAGATCGCGCAGCGCGCCGAGAGGACCCGGCAGCCCGGCCGGGCGCAGCGTGGCGAACGACAGCGCGGACAGCTTCGTCGACCGGCCGTCCGCACCCGCCTCCCGCCACGCCAGCAGCGCGCCCGCGGCGAACGGGGCGTCGATCACCCCGGAGTGCAGGGCGCGCGGCGCGGGCGCCCGGTCCCCTGAGCCGGGCGGGCGGACCGGACTGGTGAAGATCGTGGCCCGGCCCTTGCCCGTGCCCTGCGCCCAGAAGACCGAACCGTCCCGGACGACGGGCTGGGGGAGCGGACCGGGGAGGGTGGACCGTGCGAGTCGGCGCATCCCGCCCTCGGCGTCCTGCACGTACAGCGACCACGGACTGTCGAGCGTGCGTCCTTCCAGCACCGCGAACGCCGTCCACCTCCCGTCCGCCGACACATCGGCGGCGAGGAGCTGGTGCTCGACGGGGTCGGTGAACGTCAGCAGCGTGCGCGGCGGCTCGGCGTCCTCGACCACGGCCGCCCGGCGGCTCCGCCCGTCGGAGAGCTGGACGACGGTCCAGCGGGCCCGGGGGCCGACCTCGGTGAGGACGGCGCGCTGGCCCGTCGGCGCACGGAACTCGCCCGCCGCGAGCGCGGACCGCCAGCTCTCGGGCAGGGGTGCCTCGCAGGCCGCCCTGACGACCGTCGCCGGCGGCGACCCCGTCGGCACGGAGCCGGACGGGAGCGCGTGCGAGGACGGCGTCGGCCCGGCGGAGGCGGATGCCGAGGGAACCGGGGAGGGCGTGGGCTCCGCGGGGCCGGACGTGCGGCCCGGTGAACATCCCAGGCCCGCGACCACCAGCAGGGCCGAGCCCAGCAGCGCCGGGACCGACGGCGCGTTCGCCCCCGCTCGGAGCCCGCCCGCGCGGAGCGGCCGGTCCGGCGCCGCCCCGCCGTCCCGACGGGGCCCGCGGATCAGATGCTTCCTGATGGACCTACCAGACGTAGCCACGGCCACCCATGATCGTCGTGAGGGTGTCCGCGGAGATCCTGGCCGACTTGGGGACGCCGCCCGCCCACGAGATGACGCTGGTGCTCACCCCGCCGACCGGGTCCAGATAGCGGACCTGCTGCGCGTCCGTGTCGCTGTTGTAGCCGTCGATGGCGACCCAGTGGAAGATCTCGATGTTCGGGTGGCCTGCCAGGTGCGGTCCGCCCGGCACCTCCCAGGCGTTGCCGGCGATCGCGTAGTCGTAGTCCGTGTTGTGGACGATGTGCTCCCGGAAGTCCGCCACGTCGGCCGACGTCGGGCTGTACGGGAGCGACCGGGGCACGTAGTTGGCCCCCGGGAGACGGTGGTTGAGGGCGTCGACCATCGGATAGCCGGTCGGCTCGGGTACGTCGATGCCGACCCCGTACCAGGCCGTGCCGCTGGAATCGGTCTCCAGGAGGTTCGCCGCGCTCTGCTGCGACCGTCCACCGACCTCGTCGTGCGCGGACTGCGCGATGACGAGCGCCGCCGGTCCGCACCAGTACGACGTCTGCTGGGACTGGTGCAGCCCGCCCGAGACGACGTAGCCGGCGCGCTTCGCGCGGGCGGCGGGCCGTCGGAACCACGAGGAGGCCTCCGCCTCCTTCCGGGCGGTCAGCCTGCGCTGCTCCGCGGTGAGCCGCTGCGGGCCCAGGGTGTCGAGGGCCTGCTTGTAGAAGGCTCCGGGTGCCCGCCGGGACTCGGATCCGGGGAACGGATCGGTGTCGTGCCCGGCCGTCGCGCGGGCGTCGGCGGGCTCCGCGGCGGCGGTCGGTCCGGCCGTCGTGAGGGCGGAGAGGAGGCACGCGGCCGTCATGAGGGCGAGGCAACGCCCTGTGCGCACTGCTGACATCGGTGGTCGCTCCTGTACGAGGGGGAACTCGGGCAAGCGCTGCCGTGGGTGTCGCACGCCGTTGCGCGTGGGCAGCTGTGGGCGTACCACGACGGTGCCGCCTGCCTCTGCGCCTCCCGGGGCGGCTCGCCGCTCACCGCGGATCTTTCGCCCGCTAAGGTGAGCGGCCATGACGACCTTTGATCACTCAGTTGCCGGGCCTTCTTCTCCTTCGTTCGTCGTGCACATTGCGGACGCGGAGCTGGAGCCCGAGCCCCTCGACCCGGCGCAGATCGTCTCGGGGGACCCGGTGGTGACGGGCAGGGTGCTGTGGGAGTCCGAGGACGGGAAGCAGGTGCGCGGCCTCTGGCAGATCACGCCCGGCGTGGTCACCGACACGGAGGCCGACGAACTGTTCGTCGTCGTGAGCGGGCGCGCCACGGTCGCGGTCGAGGGCGGCGACACGCTGGAGATCGGGCCGGGCGACGCCTGTGTGCTGCGCGAGGGCGACCGTACGACGTGGACCGTGCACGAGACGCTGCGCAAGGCGTACCACATCAGCCAGTGACGGCGCCGGTGGGCGGTCAGCCCTCGGCCGCTTTGCCGCTTCCCGCGAGGGCGCGGCGGACGGCGAGGGCCGCGAGCGGCAGCAGCAGACACGCGCCGATGAGGTTGAGCAGGCCGTAGCCTCCCTGCGCGACGATCAGTCCCGCCATGACACCGCCGATGCCCGCTGACGCGTTCATGGTCAGGTCCGACAGGCCCTGGGCCGCGGCCCGGGCGGGGCCCGGGACGGAGTCGGTGAGCAGGGCGGAACCGGAGACCAGGCCGGCGGACCAGCCGAGGCCGAGCAGGAACAGACCCGCCGCCGTACGGCCGTGGCTCGCCCCCGCGGTACCCGCGAGCAGTGCGGCGACCGACAGCAGTGCCACGGCGAGGCCGATCACGGAGAGTCTGCCGAAGCGGTCGGACAGCATGCCCATCACCGGCGAGAACGCGTACATACCGGCGATGTGGCCACTGATGACCAGGCCGATCAGCTGGATACCGGCGCCGTGGTGGCTCAGCGCCACGGGGGTCATCGACATGATCGACACCATCGCGGTGTGCGACACCGCGACCGTGACGAGCGCCAGCCGGGCCCCCGTGGACTCCCGTACGGCACGCACCCCCGCCCGCAGCGACCGCTCCTCCTTGTCCCCCTCCTCCGACGGCGCGAGCGCCCGGGCCGTCAGCAGCGGATCAGGCCGGAGCAGGACGGCGACGACCACCGCCGCGATCAGAAAGACCCCGGCGGCCCAGACGAACGGCCCCGCGGCCTCCGGTATGCCGACCCCGGAGACGCTGCGGCCCGCCGGTGCCGCGATGTTCGGTCCGAGGACCGCGCCGATCGTGGTCGCCCACACCACCAGGGAGATGGCGCGGGCGCGTCGCGCCGGTTCCGCCAGGTCCGCGGCGGCGAACCGCGCCTGGAGGTTCGCCGAGGACGCGGCTCCGAACGCGGCCATTCCCAGCAGGAGCAGGGGGAAGTTCCCGAGCACCGACGCCAGCACCACCACACCCGCACCCGCGGACCCGATCACATAGGCCAGCACCAGCCCGGGGCGCCGCCCGCGAGCGGTCATGAGCGCGGCGAGCGGCACGGACAGCAGCGCCGTCCCGGCGACCGTCGCGGTGGGGGCCAGGCCCGACAGCGCCTCCGACCCGCTGACCTGCTGGGCCAGCACGGCTGCCAGGGCGATGCCGGTCGCGACCCCGAGCCCGCCCAGGATCTGGCTCACGATCAGCACGGGCGTGATCCTGCGGCGCAGGGCGGGCAGGTCGACGGAGCCCACGGCTATCGGCACGTCATGCGAGGTACTGGCCACTGCCGCAGTGTGCCAGTGACCTCCCCTCCACGGCATCCCCGGCGGCCGCGTGCGGTCCGCGCGGCCGGGGCGGTCAGAAGAGCGGCTGGGGCAGCACGCCCTCCAGCGCCAGCAGCTTCCGCTTGGTCTCCGGACCACCGCCGAACCCGCCCAGGCCGCCGTCGCTCTCCACCACCCGGTGGCACGGCACCACCAGGGGCAGGGGGTTCGAACCCATCGCCGCGCCCACGGCCTGGGCGGCGCCGGGACGGCCCACCCGGTCGGCCAGCTCCCCGTACCCCACGACCGTCCCGTACGGCACGGACTCCGCGAGCTCGCGCAGCACCCGGCGGTTGAAGCCGGACGTCAGCGACCAGTCCAGCGGCAGCCCGAACTGCGTCCGCCGCCCCGCGAAGTACTCCGCGAGCAGGCGTATCGGCTCGGCCAGCCGGCCCGACCCCGTCGCGTCCTCGACCGGCCGGCGGCCGAGGCGGGACGCGAGGTGCTCCAGGGCCCTGTCCCGCACCGGCTCGTGGGCATGGAAGGAGACGCTCACCAGCCCGTCCTCGGTCGCGGCGAGCAGCAGCGGCCCGATGCCGGAGTCCACGACCGCCCACTCGAAGCTCTTCATGCGGACCACCGTACGGCCGGGCACCGACAGCCGCCCCGGCCCGGGGGGAACCCCGCACGCAAGCCCTCGGCCGACCGGCACCGGACCCCTGGCGGGCCGGTGCCGCCGGGGCTGCCGGACCCCGGCCGGCGACGCCCGGGCCGGGCAGCCGGACCGATCAACGTTCAACGGGCTCGCCGACCGGTCACGTACGGTCGCAGGATGGCCACAAGTTGAACGGAACCCTCGCGCTGCGGCTCCCGCTCCACGGTTTCCTCGCGGTAAATCTCCCTCCCGATGTTTGCTTGCCGAGGCGCTCGCCATACGCTCGCCCCGGACGGCCTTCTCGACGGGACGCACGAGGACACCTGGCGACACATGGGGCGAAGGGCATAGCGCGATGCAGGGCACAGTGGACGGTTTCAGCCACGGGCTCATCACGCCTGTGGCCGCGTACCTCATGGCGTGCCTCGGCGGTGTGCTAGGGCTGCGCTGCACGACCAGGGCGCTGCGGAGCGGGGGCTCGGTACGGCCGGGCTGGCTGGCGCTCGGCGCCGTCTCCATCGGTTCCGGGATCTGGACGATGCACTTCGTGGCCATGACGGGCTTCTCCGTCGACGAGGTGCCGATCAGCTACGACCCCGTGGTCACCTTCGCCAGCCTGGGCGTCGCCGTCGTCATGACAGCGATCGGGATCTTCGTCGTCGGCCACCGCGGCGCGAACACGATGGCCCTGGTCACCGGAGGCATGATCACGGGCCTCGGCATCGCGACCGTGCACTACCTGGGCATGGCCGGGATGCAGCTCAGGGGGCGACTCGAGTACGACACCCCGACCGTGGCCCTGTCGGTGGTGATCGCCGTGGTGGCGGCGACCGCCGCACTGTGGGCGGCGGTGTCCGTCCACGGCTTCCTGCCGAGCCTCGGCGCCGGCCTGGTGATGGGCGTGGCGGTGAGCGGCATGCACTACACCGGCATGGCGGCCGTCACCGTCCATGTGCACGGTGCCGCGTCGCCCTCCGGCGGCGGTGACGCACCCGTCGCCCTCCTCGCCCCGATGCTGGTCGGGCCCGCGGTGTTCCTGGTCCTGGCCGCGGTGATCGTCATGTCCGACCCCGCGCTTCTCACCGGCACCCCGGACACCCGGCACGCTCCCGCCACGGGGCGGGCGGCCGCCGCGGGCGTGCCCGCGCAGCGGCGGCCCTCCTACGGCGAGCCGGCGAACTGGTCGGCGCCCTCGCGGGAAGCCCGACGCGGCTGACAGCGCGCCCGCCGGCCCTGACGGCACCCACCCGCACGGGGCCGCCCGACGTGCACCGGCGCTGACGGCACCCACCCGCACGGGGCCGCCCGACGTGCACCGGCGCTGACGGCACCCATCCGCACGGGGCCGCCCGACGTGCACCGGCGCTGACGGCACCCATCCGCACGGGGCCGCCCGACGTGCACCGGCGCGTCCCACGTGACGCCGTCCCCGCCACGGCGCGCCGCGCACGGCGGCCGCCCGGCGCGGGACCGGTCGGGCCCGGTTGTCAGTGGGGGGTCGTACGGTTGATGGCATGCGGCCCGTTACCGAGATCGAACGCACGATGGCGCCCTTCGAGGTCGTCAGCCCCTACAAGCCCAGCGGTGACCAGCCCGCGGCCATCGCCGAGCTCGACCGGCGGGTCCGCGCGGGCGAGAAGGACGTCGTCCTGCTGGGTGCGACCGGCACCGGCAAGTCGGCCACCACGGCCTGGATGATCGAGAAGCTCCAGCGCCCGACCCTCGTGATGGCGCCCAACAAGACGCTGGCCGCCCAGCTGGCGAACGAGTTCCGCGAGCTGCTGCCGAACAACGCCGTCGAGTACTTCGTCTCGTACTACGACTACTACCAGCCCGAGGCCTACGTCCCGCAGTCGGACACCTACATCGAGAAGGACTCCTCGATCAACGAGGAGGTCGAGCGGCTGCGCCACTCCGCCACGAACTCCCTGCTGACCCGCAGGGACGTCGTGGTGGTCGCCTCCGTCTCGTGCATCTACGGCCTCGGCACCCCGCAGGAGTACGTGGACCGCATGGTGCCGCTGCGGGTCGGCGACGAGATCGACCGCGACCAGCTGCTGCGCCGCTTCGTGGACATCCAGTACGCGCGCAACGACCTCGCCTTCACCCGGGGCACCTTCCGGGTCCGCGGCGACACCATCGAGATCTTCCCGGTGTACGAGGAGCTCGCCGTCCGGATCGAGATGTTCGGCGACGAGATCGAGGCGCTGTCCACACTCCACCCGATCACGGGCGAGGTCATCAGCGACGACCGCGAGCTGTACGTCTTCCCGGCCAGCCACTATGTGGCGGGTCCGGAGCGGATGGAGAAGGCGATCACCGGGATCGAGCGCGAGCTCGAGGAACGCCTCGCGGAGCTGGAGAAGCAGGGCAAGCTCCTGGAGGCCCAGCGGCTGCGGATGCGCACCACGTACGACATCGAGATGCTGCGCCAGATCGGCACCTGCTCCGGTGTCGAGAACTACTCGATGCACTTCGACGGCCGCCTGCCGGGCAGCGCGCCGAACACGCTCCTCGACTACTTCCCGGAGGACTTCCTCCTGGTCATCGACGAGTCCCATGTGACGGTCCCGCAGATCGGCGCCATGTACGAGGGCGACGCCTCCCGCAAGCGCACCCTCGTCGAGCACGGCTTCCGGCTGCCCTCCGCCCTCGACAACCGGCCGCTGAAGTGGGAGGAGTTCCAGGAGCGGATCGGGCAGACGGTCTATCTGTCGGCGACGCCCGGCGCCTACGAGCTCTCCCGCGGCGACGGTTCCGTCGAGCAGATCATCCGTCCCACCGGCCTGGTCGACCCGGAGGTGGTCGTCAAGCCGACCGAGGGCCAGATCGACGACCTGGTGCACGAGATCCGCACGCGCACCGAGAAGGACGAGCGGGTCCTCGTCACCACGCTCACCAAGAAGATGGCGGAGGACCTGACGGACTACTTCCTGGAGCTGGGCGTCCGGGTCCGCTATCTGCACAGCGACGTCGACACGCTCCGCCGGATCGAGCTGCTGCGCGAACTGCGCGCCGGTGAGTACGACGTCCTGGTCGGCATCAACCTCCTCCGTGAGGGCCTCGACCTCCCCGAGGTGTCGCTGGTGGCGATCCTCGACGCCGACAAGGAGGGCTTCCTGCGCTCGGGCACCTCGCTGATCCAGACCATCGGCCGCGCGGCGCGCAATGTCTCCGGCCAGGTCCACATGTACGCCGACAAGATCACTCCGGCGATGGAGAAGGCGATCGAGGAGACCAACCGGCGCCGGGCCAAGCAGATCGCGTACAACGAGGCGAACGGCATCGACCCGCAGCCGCTGCGCAAGAAGATCAACGACATCGTCGCCACCATCGCCCGCGAGGAGGTCGACACCGAGCAGCTGCTCGGCAGCGGCTATCGGCAGGGCAAGGACGGCAAGGGGGCCAAGGCACCCGTTCCGTCGCTGGCCGCGCACGCCGTCAAGGGGGCCGACGGCAAGGGCGCCAAGGCCGGCAAGTCCGCGAAGGCGGGCAAGGGAGCGATCACGAGCGACCGGCCGGCCGCCGAACTGGCCGGGATCATCGAGGAGATGACGGACCGGATGCGCGCCGCGGCGGCGGAGCTCCAGTTCGAGGTCGCCGCACGCCTGCGCGACGAGGTCGGCGAACTGAAGAAGGAGCTGCGGCAGATGAAGGAAGCCGGTATCGCCTGAGCCGTGGCCCGTGTCTCAACACCGCCACAAAAGCGCACCGAGTCTGCTGCGCCGTCGGGGTGACTGCGTAGGGTACAGGCAACCGCACACACGGACGGTTGCGGGGGAACCATGGAGAGGGGACAGCGCGTGGTGGACGTATCCAAGGGCAATGCGCCCGGGGGTCCCGGCGTCAATCTGACCAAGGGACAGGCCATCAGCCTGGAGAAGAAGGGCGGCGGCACCCTCACCGCGGTGCGGATGGGCCTCGGCTGGCAGGCGGCGCCCCGGCGTGGACTGTTCGGGTCGCGCACCCGCGAGGTCGACCTGGACGCCTCGGCGGTGCTCTTCGCCGACAAGCAGCCGGTGGACGTGGTCTTCTTCCGGCACCTCGTGAGCGACGACGGATCGGTCCGCCACACCGGCGACAACCTGGTCGGCGGTGCCGGTCAGGGCGGCGACGACGAGGCGATCCTCGTCGACCTGCAGCGGGTGCCGGTGCACATCGACCAGATCGTGTTCACCGTCAACTCCTTCACCGGCCAGACCTTCCAGGAAGTGCAGAACGCGTTCTGCCGCATCGTGGACGAGACCAACGGCCAGGAGCTCGCCCGCTACACCCTGGACGGCGGCGGCCAGTACACCGCCCAGATCATGGCCAAGGTGCACCGCGCCGGCTCCGGCTGGCAGATGACCGCCCTGGGCAACCCGGCCAACGGCCGTACGTTCCAGGACCTGATGCCGTCGATCCTGCCGCACCTGTAGACACGCGGAACATCGCTCCGCACCAGAGGCCGCGGCGGCGTCCGCCGCGGCCACGCAGCTCCCGGAGGCGGCAGGCCGCCGGGAGCTGCTCCGCACACCACCGAGGGGGACGAAGGCGATGACGGCCGAGCTGGTCAGGGGGCAGAACCATCCCTTGCCCCACACCCGACTCGACATCCGGGTGTCGGCCGGCAAGCCGGTCGTGGCCGCCGCCGCGCTGAGCGACGAGGACGGCCGGGTACCGGGCACCGAGTGGGTCGCCCACCCCGCCCAGCCTGCCCTGCCCGGCGTCGAGGTCTCCCGCCAGGCCACCGCCGACCATCTGCTGGCCGTCGACCTGAACGCCGTGCCCGCCTCGGTCCATCGGGTGACGGTGCTGCTGGCGCTGCCGATGGGCCCGGGGTGCCCCGTCCGCTTCGGGGCGGTCGCCGCCCCCTTCGTCACCGTCGGCCCCCCGGACGGCGACGAGATCGCCAGCTACACGGTCACCGGCCTGGACTCCGAGTCCGCCGTCGTGGCCCTGGAGCTCTACCGGCGTCAGGGGGCGTGGAAGGTCCGCGCGGTCGGCCAGGGGTACGCGGGCGGCCTCGCCGCGTGCCTCACCGACCAGGGCCTCGACCGCGCGGGCGAACTCGCAGCGGTCGTCCAGGAATCCGTCGCGTCCGGGCTCGCGCGCACCGTCGGCACGCCCCCGCCCCGGACGTCGGAGGTACGGCACAACGCGGCCGCAGCCGCCACCGCGGGCGACCCCGGCTCCTCCGCGGATCCCGGCCCGGCGCCCGCCGCCGGCGCGGGATCCGCGGAAGGGCCGGGCCGGCGGCCATCGGACCCGGCGACACCGCAGCCGTCGGCCCAGACGCACGGCGGCCCCATCGACTACACGCACCCGCGCCGGCAGTCCGCCGCGCCGCCGCCCCCGCCCCCGGCAGTCCCGCCCGCCGAGCCCGGCCGGCCGCCGGTGCCCGTCGCGGGCGACGCCACCGGCTGGTCCATGGAGGAGCGGCTGTACAACCAGGTGTGGGGCATGTTCGAGGACCTGGCCCGCACGACGGCCGCGTACCGCAGCGCGGTGGACTTCGCCGATTCACGGCTCGACCAGGAGCTCGACCGCGCCCTGTCCGACCCGCGCAGCCGGATCGCCGGCGCGGGGGACGGAGCCCGTGAGGCGGCCCGGGCCAAGCACGACGAACTCACGGGACGCGCCCGCGAAGTCCTCGACCGCGACCTCGCGCAGCTGGCCGCCGAGTCCGAGGTCGTCGAGCCCGCCCTGCCGCCGGCGTTCGCCCGCTGGGACAGCCCGGTCTGGCACGGCTACCGCGTACCGATGGAGATCCCGATGGCCCTCCGCCTCGGCGACCTCCACCTCCCCGAGCGGCCCGAGCTGCGGATCCCGATGCTGGTCCGGCTGCCGCTGGAGCGCGGCCTGTGGGTGGACAGCGGCCGGAGCACGTCGGAGACCGCCGTGACGCTGGACGAGGCGCGACTGCGCGCGCTCGCCGTGGACACCGCGGTCGCCCACGCGGCCCGGCTGCTCGCGGTCTATCCGGCCGGGGAGTTCACCGTGCACGTCATCGACCCCGCGGGCTCGGCGGCGCGCCCACTGACCCCGCTGGTGCGCTCGGGCGTGCTGGACGAGCCGCCCGCGGCCGGGGCCCAGGGCGTCTCCGCGGTGCTCGCGAAGCTCACGCAACGCGTGGACCTGGTGCAGATGGCCGTGCGCGGCGGCGCGGCCGACGCGCTGCCGCCCGACCTGGACACCGCCCAGCAGCTGCTGATCGTCAACGACTTCCCGCACGGCTTCGACGACCGGGCCGTGACGCAGCTCCGCTACCTCGCCGACGAGGGGCCCGCGGTCGGCGTCCATCTGCTGATGGTGGCCGACCGGGAGGACGCCTCCGCCTACGGGCCGGTGCTCGATCCGCTGTGGCGCTCCCTCCTGCGGATCACCCCGGTCCCGGACGACCACCTGGCCGATCCATGGGTCCAGCACGCCTGGACGTACGAGCCGCCGGTGGTCCCGGAGGGCAGTGACGTGCTCGGCGCGGTGCTGGCGAAGGTCGCACAGGCACGGCGGACCTGGCGGCGCTGAGCTCCGGCGGCAAACGCCGCCGCTGGTCGTCCGGCGGTGCCGCATCGTCGGCGTGCTGGCGTGCTGGCGTGCTGCCTTGCTGCCTTGCTGCCGTGCTGCCGTGCGGGCCCGCGGCCCCCGTGTCCCCGCAGGCCCCGGGGTTCGCCGTGCTGCCGTGTCCGCACCGTGGGACGATGCCGGGCTCAGCCCGTTGAGCTGGGACTTTGACCCTCCATTACCCCCGCCTTTACCGTCCTTTGGTTTTTCGGGTAGTGTTCGTCGGGCGGAGGGGAGTACTCCCACCTGCGGCGTGCCCGTCAGTACGGACCGACAGACCCAGAGCGGTCCCGGGGCGCCGGCCCGTGGTTCGGCGACCAGCCACACGGGTGGAAGAGACCTCCGGCAGCGACGACGCTGGTGAGTAGCCGTACGACGCCGGAGGCGCAATGGACGTTTCGTTGACCATGTGGCTGGTGACCATTCTTGGTCTCTCCGCCCTGATCGCGGTCGACTTCTTCATCGGGCGCAAGCCCCATGACGTGTCGATCAAGGAAGCGGGAATCTGGACGATCGTCTGGATCGTCCTCGCAGTGATCTTCGGCGTCGGACTGCTGATGGCGGGTGAGAGCCAGGCCTCGGGCGAGTTCTTCGCGGGTTACATCACCGAGAAGTCGCTCAGCGTCGACAACCTCTTCGTCTTCGTGCTGATCATGGCGAAGTTCGCGGTTCCGTCGCAGCTCCAGCAGCGCGTGCTGATGTTCGGTGTGCTCATCGCGCTGGTCCTGCGGGCGATCTTCATCGCCGCGGGCGCCGCGATCATCGCCAGCTTCTCGTGGGTCTTCTACATCTTCGGCGCGTTCCTGATCTACACGGCCTGGAAGCTCATCCAGGAGGCGCGCTCCGACGAGGACGAGGACGAGTTCGAGGAGAACAGGCTCCTCAAGTCCATCGAGCGGAAGTTCGGCGTCGCCGACAGGTACCACGGCACCAAGCTCTTCATCCGCGTCAACGGCAAGCGGGTGCTGACGCCGCTGATGGTCGTCATGCTCGCCATCGGCACCACCGACGTGCTGTTCGCGCTGGACTCGATCCCCGCGATCTTCGGCCTCACCCAGGACCCGTACATCGTCTTCACGGCGAACGCCTTCGCGCTGATGGGGCTGCGGCAGCTGTACTTCCTGATCGGCGGACTGCTCAAGAAGCTGGTCCACCTCAGTTACGGCCTGTCCGTGATCCTCGGCTTCATCGGCGTCAAACTGGTGCTGCACGCACTGCACGAGTCCGGGGTCCACGTCCCCGAGATCTCCATCCCGTTCTCGCTGGCGGTCATCTGCGGTGTCCTGATCATCACCACGATCACGAGCCTCATCGCCTCCCGGAGGCAGGAGAAGCGGGAGGCGGAAGCCGCCGCCGCGTCCGCGTCCTCGTCCGAGAAGGACAGCGTCGAGGCCTGAGTTCCGCAGTGCCGCGCGCCCCTGACGCGCGGCACACGGCACGTCGGCGCCGGCCGGGGTGTACGCAACCCGGCCGGCGCCGACGTGTACGGGCCGGGGTAACGTGCCGGCCCGACACCGCGCGGATCCCGCCCGGTGGGTGCGGGGGAGCGTCACACGGCGGCCGCGCCCTCCGAGGGCTCGCGCACCCGCTCACACGCCGGCGCCGTCTCCGGCAGCAGCGCGAAGCACCCGAGACTGAGCACGGCGATCCCGCTCAGATACGCCGCCACTCCCCACGGCGGTCCGCTCCCGCCGGACACCGCTGTGGCGACGAGAGGGGTGAGCGCCCCTCCGAGCACTCCCGCCAGGTTGTAGCCGACCGCCGCCCCCGTGCACCGCACCCGGGGCTCGTACAGCTCCGGCAGATACGCCGCCACCACCGCGAACATCGTGATGAACGCCAGCATCGCGCCCAGGAACCCGGTGAACATCAGCAGCGGCTCGGCGGTCTGCAGCAGCGCCACCATCGGGAACATCCACAGCGCGCTCGCCGCGCATCCGGTCAGACAGAGCGGCCGGCGCCCGTAACGGTCCCCGAGCATCGCCGCGAACGGCGTCACAGCCCCCTTCACGGCGACCGCCGCCATGACGCAGACCAGCATCACCGTCCGGCTCACCCCGAGCCGCTCGGTGCCGTACGCCAGCGACCAGGTGGAGACGGCGTAGAAGACGGCGTAGCCGACCGACAGCGCGCCCGCGGTGAGCAGCACCAGCCGCCAGTGCCCCCGCAGCACTTCGGCGAGCGGCAGGCGGGCCCGCTCGGTGATCCGCTCGAACTGCGGGGTCTCCGCCAGTGAACCGCGCAGGAACAGCCCGCCGGCCGCCAGGAGCCCCGCCGCCCAGAACGGGACCCGCCAGCCCCAGTCCCGGAACTGGGTCTCGGTCAGCCCCGCCGAAAGCGCCAGCATCACCCCGTTGGCCAGCAGAAAGCCCACCGACGGCCCGATCTGCGGAAAGCTCGTCCAGAGGCCGCGCCGCCCGGGCGGCGCATGCTCGGCGGTCAACAGCACCGCCCCGCCCCACTCACCGCCGAGTCCCAGTCCCTGGAGGAAGCGCAGTACCAGCAGCAGCGCGGGAGCGGCGGCCCCGAGGGTCGCGTACGACGGGACGCACCCCACGCCGACCGTGGCCAGGCCCGTCAGCAGCAGCGACGCGAACAGCACCGGCCGCCGCCCGTGACGGTCGCCGATGTGCCCGAAGAGCACCGACCCGAGCGGTCGGGAGACGAAGCCGACGGCGAACGTCCCGAAGGCGGCGAGGGTCCCGGCGAGCGGGGAGAACGTCGGGAAGAACAACGGCCCGAGCACCAGCGCCGCGGCCGTGCCGTAGACGAAGAAGTCGTAGAACTCCACGGCCGTCCCGGCGAGCGAGGCGGCCGCGAGCCGGGCCATGGAGACGGGCCGGCCGGACGGTGCGGGAGGGGAGGACGGGGCCGGAGGGGAGGACGGTGACCCCGCCGACGACGGAGCGTGACGACTGTGCATGTCGCGCCAACTACCCGTGACCGTCGGCGGTTACGGGGGCGCACGGGAGCGTGATGGCGGGCCGTCGCGCACCGGGGTGAACGCCTCGGTGCGCGGCGCGTCGGAACTCCGCGGGCGCCGCGGCGCCCCGGCGACATCCGGGAAGCCGGGGCCATGCGGCGGCGCGCCGGAACCTGATGGGGAATGCAGAGCCATGGGGCGTCGCGTCGAACCTGCCGGCGATGGCGCGCGTGGATCCCCCGGGCCTCAGTACGTGACCACGATGCGGCGGGCCACGCCGTCCACCCGGATCAGCCCGCCGTAGGGGATCACCAGTTGGGGATCGGTGTGCCCGAGGTCGACGTCGAACACCACCATGGTGTCCGGCGCGTACACGGCCAGCGCCCGCTCCACGGCCTCGCGCTGCTCCCGGGCGTACCGGGCCTGCCCTTCCGCGTCGAGCGGCCGCTCGAACGACCAGGTCTTGGGCCTCGCCCACAGCAGCGCGGGGAAGCGGCGCAGCAGTCCCCGCTCGCCCATGTTGCGCAGGATCCGGAACACCTCGGTGGCGGACGGCAGTTCCTCGGAGGTCTCCAGGAACAGCACACAGCCGTCGTACACGGCCGGGTCGCGCTGGATCTCCCGGTCGGCCATGAGCATCCAGGACAGGATCTCCAGATTGCCGCCCCAGCCCCGGCCCTCGACGATCCGCTCGGGCCCCGCCCAGCTCCACCCGGTCGCGGGGAGGGTATCCGGCTCGGCCGTGAACGTCCCGGGGTCGGCCCAGTCGCGGTCGATCACGCGGACCCGGTCCGCCGGGCGCAGCTCGTAGGGGCCGGAGGTGAACAGGGCGGCCCGCAGCGAGTCCGCGGTCAGCGGTGCCACGGCGCCGGGCCGGCCGAGCTCGCACATCACCGACGCGCCGTGGTAGCCGACCACGCCGGTGTTCCAGAGGAACGCGAGCAGATTGGTGTTGTCGCTGTAGCCGAAGAACGGCTTCGGGTTCGCCCGTATCAACTCCCGGTCCAGCAGCGGCAGCACGGTGATCTGGTCGTCGCCGCCGATCGACGCGATCACCGCGCGGATGTCCGGATCGGCGAAGGCCGCGTGGATGTCGTCGGCGCGCCGGCGGGGAGTGGACCCCATCGTGCGGGTGGCCGGGTACTCGACCGGAACCAGCCCGAACTCCTTCTCCAGCCGCTCGAGTCCCAGCTCGTACGGCAGGGGCAGCAGACCGGGGAGGCCCGAGGAGGGGGAGATCACGGCGATCCGGTCCCCGGGCCGGGGCTTGGGCGGGTGGACGGGTACGGAGAACGCGGAGGGGCTGCCGGGCGGTGTCATGGGCGGCAGGCTAGCCAGGTGTCCGGGCGCCGGGCATCGGGATTACCCGTGCCACGCGCTCTTTTCGGACACCTCCCGAGGGCCGCCGGGCCCGGTGTCACCAGCCGCGCTCGCGCCACTCGGGGAGATGCGGCCGCTCGTCGCCGAGCGTCGTGTCGTTGCCGTGGCCGGGGTAGACCCAGGTCTCGTCCGGCAGCACGTCGAAGAGCTTCGTCTCCACGTCGCGGATCAGCGAGGCGAAGGCCTGCGGGTCCTTCCAGGTGTTGCCCACGCCGCCGGGGAAGAGGCAGTCGCCCGTGAACACGTGCGGATGGCCGTGCGGGTCGTCGTAGACGAGCGCGATCGAGCCGGGCGTGTGGCCCACGAGGTGGCGGGCGGTGAGCTCGACGTCGCCCACCCTGATCGTGTCGCCGTCGTCGAGCAGCACGTCGGTCGGCACCGGGATGCCGGCCGCGTCGTGGCGCCCCGCGTACGTGCGTGCCCCGGTCGCGGCCACCACGTCGGCCAGCGCGCCCCAGTGGTCGCCGTGCCGGTGCGTGGTGACGACGGACGTGATCCCGTCGTCACCGATGAACCGCAGCAGCGTCTCGGGCTCGTTGGCCGCGTCGATCAGCAACTGCTCGTCGGTGGCCCGGCAGCGCAGCAGATAGGAGTTGTTGTCCATGGGGCCGACGGCGACCTTGGAGATCATCAGCGCCGCCAGCTCGTGCACGTCAGCCGGGCCGCCGACCGTCACCGCTCCGCTGTAAGTCATGGGGCCAGCGTACTCAGCCGACTACAGCGGCGGCAGCACCGGCAGCGGGCCGCCGCCGACCTCGAGGGCCGTGCCGTCGCGGCGGCCGGCGAGCCAGCCGAGCACCTCCGCGGCAGTGCCCCGGACGGTGACCGGACCGCCGGCGGCCCCGCCTCCCGTGGCCCACGTCCCTCCGCCGTCGGCGACGACGGTCGTGGGCGGCACGTCCTTGTGCCCGTCGAACCGCTCCGCGAGGAAGGCGGTCTCGCGCTCGATGAAGGCGGCGGGCAGGTCCTCCAGCTCGTACCCGACGCCGAGGTCCACGTGGTGCAGCTCGACCTCGATCAGCCGCCGGAAGGGGATGCGCGCCGCCGTGTCCTTCACGCCGTTGCGGAGCTCCACGATCCGCGACCAGTCGGCGTCCGCCGTGGCCGCGGTCTGGAAGCGCTCGCCGGACTCGCGCACGTCGTCGAGCTGGACGGCCAGGGGCCGGGGCGCGTCGCGCTCGATGTCGGCCTCGCGCGTCTCCGCGCTCGCGTACATGGGGCGGCCCTCGAAGACGTTCACGAGGGCGTCGGCGTTGCGGGCGAGGTGGGCCAGGACATGGCCGCGGCTCCAGCCGGGGAGCCGTGACGGCTCGGCGGCCGCCGCGTTGTCCAGGGAGACGGCTGCGTTCAGTAGTCGCTCGGTCGCTTCGCGTACGGAGGCCAGGTCAACCACGGGATCGATCATGGGGAAGACGATAGCCCCGCCACACGTTCGAGTGAAGGTGACCGCCGACCGGCGTTAATCGAATACGCGTGCTATAGGCTCGGGGCTGAGGCATTCTGGAGGGCCGGGCGTTCGTCCGTCCGGCAGCCGTCGATCTCGTGGTCGACCTAGCCTGGAGCAGTCCGGGCCGGGGGCCGTGCCCCCGATGCTTCTCACGACCTGTCTCAAGAAAGGTGCGGACCCGGCGTGGCCGACCGTCTCATCGTCCGTGGCGCTCGCGAGCACAACCTCAAGAACGTCTCGCTCGACCTCCCGCGTGACTCACTCATCGTCTTCACCGGGCTCTCGGGGTCGGGCAAGTCGTCGCTCGCGTTCGACACGATCTTCGCCGAGGGACAGCGCCGCTACGTCGAGTCGCTGTCCTCCTACGCCCGGCAGTTCCTGGGCCAGATGGACAAGCCGGACGTGGACTTCATCGAGGGCCTCTCCCCGGCCGTCTCGATCGACCAGAAGTCCACCTCGCGGAACCCCCGCTCGACCGTGGGCACGATCACCGAGGTCTACGACTACCTCCGGCTGCTCTTCGCGCGCATCGGCAAGCCGCACTGCCCGGAGTGCGGCCGCCCCATCACGCGCCAGTCCCCGCAGGCCATCGTCGACAAGGTGCTTGAGCTGCCCGAGGGCAGCCGCTTCCAGGTGCTGTCGCCGCTGGTGCGGGAGCGCAAGGGCGAGTTCGTGGACCTCTTCGCCGACCTCCAGTCCAAGGGCTATGCGCGAGCGCGGGTCGACGGGCAGACGATCCAGCTCACCGAGCCGCCGAAGCTGAAGAAGCAGGAGAAGCACACGATCGAGGTGGTCATCGACCGCCTGACCGTCAAGGAGAGCGCCAAGCGCCGGCTCACGGACTCCGTGGAGACCGCGCTGGGCCTGTCCGGCGGCATGGTCGTGCTGGACTTCGTCGACCTCCCCGAGGACGACCCCGAGCGCGAGCGGATGTACTCGGAGCACCTGTACTGCCCGTACGACGACCTCTCCTTCGAGGAGCTCGAACCCCGCTCGTTCTCCTTCAACTCGCCGTTCGGAGCCTGCCCCGACTGCACCGGCATCGGCACGCGGATGGAGGTCGACCCCGAGCTGATCGTCCCGGACGAGGACCGCTCCCTCGACGACGGTGCCATCCACCCCTGGTCGCACGGCCACACCAAGGAGTACTTCGGGCGCCTCATCGGCGGGCTCGCCGACGCCCTCGGCTTCCGCACCGACATTCCGTGGGCCGGGCTTCCGCAGCGCGCCAAGAAGGCCCTGCTGTACGGCCACAAGACCCAGGTCGAGGTCCGCTACCGGAACCGGTACGGGCGGGAGCGCGCCTACACCACCCCGGCGTTCGAGGGCGCGGTGTCCTTCGTCAAGCGGCGCCACAGCGAGGCGGAGAGCGACTCCAGCCGGGAGCGCTTCGAGGGCTACATGCGCGAGGTGCCCTGCCCCACCTGTGACGGCACCCGGCTGAAGCCGATCGTCCTGGCAGTGACGATCATGGAGAGGTCGATCGCCGAGGTCTCGGCCATGTCCATCAGCGAGTGCGCCGACTTCCTGGGAAGGCTGACGCTCACCGCACGCGACAAGAAGATCGCCGAGCGGGTGCTCAAGGAGGTCAACGAGCGGCTGCGGTTCCTGGTCGACGTCGGTCTGGACTACCTCTCCCTCAACCGGGCGGCGGGCACGCTGTCCGGCGGCGAGGCACAGCGCATCCGGCTGGCCACCCAGATCGGCTCCGGGCTGGTGGGCGTGCTGTACGTGCTGGACGAGCCGTCCATCGGACTTCACCAGCGCGACAACCACCGGCTCATCGAGACCCTGGTGCGGCTCCGCGACATGGGCAACACCCTGATCGTCGTCGAGCACGACGAGGACACGATCAAGGTCGCCGACTGGGTCGTGGACATCGGCCCGGGCGCCGGCGAGCACGGCGGCAAGGTCGTCCACTCCGGACCGCTGAAGCAGCTGCTGGCCAACAAGGACTCGATGACCGGGCTGTACCTGTCCGGGAAGAAGTCCATCGCGACGCCGGAGATCCGGCGGCCCGTGGACGGGGCCCGCCGGCTCACGGTGCACGGCGCCCGGGAGAACAACCTCCGGGACATCGACGTGTCGTTCCCGCTCGGTGTGCTCACGGCGGTCACCGGCGTCTCCGGCTCCGGCAAGTCCACGCTGGTGAACGACATCCTGTACACGCATCTGGCGCGCGAGCTGAACGGTGCCAAGTCGGTGCCGGGCCGGCACACCCGCGTGGACGGCGACGACCTCGTCGACAAGGTCGTCCACGTCGACCAGTCGCCCATCGGACGCACGCCCCGGTCCAACCCGGCGACCTACACCGGCGTCTTCGACCACGTGCGCAAGCTCTTCGCGGAGACGATGGAGGCGAAGGTGCGCGGCTATCTGCCGGGCCGCTTCTCCTTCAACGTCAAGGGCGGACGCTGTGAGAACTGCTCCGGCGACGGCACCATCAAGATCGAGATGAACTTCCTCCCGGACGTCTACGTCCCGTGCGAGGTCTGCCACGGTGCCCGGTACAACCGGGAGACCCTGGAGGTCCACTACAAGGGGAAGTCCATCGCCGAGGTGCTGGACATGCCGATCGAGGAGGCGCTGCACTTCTTCGAGGCCGTGCCGACGATCTCCCGTCACCTCAAGACGCTGACCGAGGTGGGTCTCGGGTACGTCAGGCTCGGCCAGCCGGCGCCGACGCTCTCCGGTGGTGAGGCACAGCGGGTGAAGCTCGCGAGCGAGCTGCAGAAGCGGTCCACCGGCCGCACGGTCTACGTGCTGGACGAGCCGACCACGGGTCTGCACTTCGAGGACATCTCCAAGCTGATCAACGTGCTGTCCGGACTGGTCGACAAGGGCAACACGGTGATCGTGATCGAGCACAACCTCGATGTGATCAAGACCGCCGACTGGGTCGTCGACATGGGGCCCGAGGGCGGCAGCGGCGGTGGCCTCGTGATCGCCGAGGGCACGCCCGAGCAGGTCGCCGCGGTGCCGACGAGCCACACGGGCAAGTTCCTGCGGGACATCCTGGGACCGGACCGCATCAGCGACTCGGTGCCGCCGCAGTCCCGCAAGACGGCGGCGAAGAAGACCGCGTCGAGGAAGGCGGTCTCGGCCAATTCCACGCCGGTGCGGAAGAAGACGGTGACGGCCGACGCGACCCCGGTCAAGAAGGCCGCAGCGACACGGAGCCGCGCCCGCAAGGCCTGACCGGCTCCGGGCCCGTCGGTCGCCGGCCGGCCCCGAACACCCGTCGCCCCGGGTCCTGTCACAGGCCCCGGGGCGACGGTCGTCGTCCGCCGCTCGCGCGCCCCCTGTCAGGCCAGTTCGCAGGCGTACGGGGGCTCCGCGCCCGTACGGGAGCACGTGACGGCGGCGGCGCGTGCGGCGAAGCCGAGCACCTCGGTCCAGCCGGCGGCGTCCAGGGCGAGCAGACCGCCCCGCGAGAGGGCGTCGCGCCGCTCCAGGTCGTGCAGCAGCGCCGCGTTCACGGTGTCGCCCGCGCCGATCGTGTCGGCCACCGGCACGGCCGCCGCGGGAACGGCTGCCTCCACACCCTCCCGGGTGCGCACCGTGAGACCGCGATCGCCATGGGTCAGGACCACCGCGGCCGGGCCCTCGGCCAGCCACTGCTCCGGGGAGCCGCCGAGCCACGCGGCGTCGTCCTCCGAGAGCTTCAGCAGCGACACCGAGGGGAGCCAGCCGGCGAACCGTTCCCGGTAGGCCCCGGCGTCCGGGATCAGCCCCGGCCGGATGTTGGGGTCGAGCAGCGTGAACACCCCGCGGTCCGCCTCGCGTCGCAGCAGCGCCTCGTACGCGCTCGCCCCGGGCTCCAGCACCAGCGAGCACGTCCCGAGCGCCAGCGCCCGCACCTCGTCCGGCAGCGCCGGCGGCAGCGCGAACAGCCGGTCGGCGGTGCCCGTCATGTAGAAGCCGTAACCGGCCGAGCCGTCCGCGCCGACCTCGGCGACCGCGAGGCTCGTCGGCTCCGGGCCCCGCTGCACCAGCGACGTCCGCACACCCGCCGCGTGCAGCCCGCCCAGCAGCGCCTCGCCGAAGCCGTCCACCGAGACGCGCGAGCAGAAGCCCACGGCGGATCCCAGCCGGCCCAGGGCCACCGCCGTGTTGTACGGGCCGCCGCCGGGCCGCGGCAGCAGGGGTGGCAGTGGTGCGTGCCCGGCGGCCGTCCGCTGCGGGACCAGGTCGATCAGGGACTCACCGGCGACGACGATCACGGCTCAGAACGTAGCCGATCGTTCCGGGGCGCGACAGCCCCGTTCCGGACCGGCCGACCCGCCCGGAAGCGCCGCGATCTGCGCCGGTATCGTCGGGTTGGTCACCCGCCGCGCCCCCACCCGTGGAGATCCTCATGTCCGGCCCACCCGCCGCCCGCCGTACCGTGCTGAAAGGCGCCGCCCTCGCCGGGGCCGCCGGGCTGGGGGTCGCCGCCTGCTCCACCGAGTCCAAGGTGGGCCACGCGCAGGTGCCGACGCCGACCGCGCCGGTCGACCTCGGCGCCGCCGATGAGGTCCCCGTGGGCGGCGCCCGGCTCTACCGCGAGCAGCGGCTCGTCGTCCACTGCCCGGCCGAGGGCCGGTACAAGGCGTTCAGCGCCCAGTGCACCCACGCGGGCTGCGTCCTGGACAAGGTCGAGGGCACGGAGGGCAACTGCCCCTGCCACGGCAGCCGGTTCGACGTCACGACCGGCACGGCACTCCGGGGCCCGGCGACCGTACCGCTCCCGGAGGTCCCGGTCCGGGTGCGGGACGGGAAGCTGGTGGCCGGCCCCGAGGCCTGAGAGAGCTCACCCCCCTCCGTGCCCGCGTGAGGCCCGGGGCATGAGCGTTTGCTCTTCCTGGTCCCCGGGCGTGAGCGTTCGTTCCGCCCCCACCCGAGGCCCGAGAGGGCTCACCCCGACCGTCCCGAGGTACGGGACGGTCATGGAGCGGGTTCGTTCCGCCCGTCCCCGGAGGCGTCGACGAGCCCACGCCGCAGGCCGCAGGACGCCGCCCCGCTCCTCCGCCGGGACCGGGCGAGCCGGCGGCTGTCGGCCCGCGGCGGCGCGGACGCCCGTGCGGACCTTGCGGACGGCGGCCGTCCGCACGCCGAACCGGGCCCCGCGGCACCCACGGTGAGCCGTCCCCGCCTCACCGGGCGGTGACGCGGACGGTGACGGGCGCGCCCCGCGTCAGCGTTCCCACTCCCAGTCGATCCCCTGGATTCCCGGCCGGACGCCCTGCTCGACGAGGTGGACCGCCGGGTGCCGGCCGCTCGGCGCCAGCTCCGCACGGCAGATCCGTGCCGAGCCGGGGGAGTTCTGGGCGAAGTGCCGGCACCGTGCCGGCAGTGCCGCCTCGTGGAAGCGGACCTGCAGCACGTACTGCCCGCCGGCCGCGGGGAAGCCGCGTACGTACTCGCCGCTCGGGCCCGCCGTGCCGTCCTCGAAGCCGTAGCCGAGGAGGTACGTCTCACCGGACCGCAGCCGGGCGTCCAGGAGCAGTTCCGCGACCAGCACCCCCGCATCCCGGTCGTACCGGATCCGCCCCGGGCGGCAGTTCTCGTACGCCCGGACCGACACCCGTGCCGGATCCCACCCGGGATCCCCGCGATGGACGGCCAGCAGACGGTCGACGCCGTCGCGATGGGCGCGCACGATCTTCTGGGAGTCCCGGCCCAGCAGTTCGCGGCCCGGTCCGATCCGTACGCGCTCGTGGTGCCCCACCGTGTGCAGCCCGCCGTCCGCGGGCCGGCCGAGTCCGGTGAGCAGCCGCTCCACCGCCCCGGACACCTCGGCCGGCGCGCGCGGCGAACGGGCCGCGGGGCGCCGGGGTGCGGGCCCGGCGTCGTCGGGGAGCAGCCGCAGCAGGGAGTTCTCCGGCAGCCGGAGCACGTCCTCGAGTGCCCGTACCGCCCGCAGCGACTCGGGGCGCTGGGGGCGGCGGGCACCCTGCTGCCAGTAACTCAGACTGGTCACCCCGACCTTGATCCCCCGGTGCGCCAGATGGTGCTGCACCCGCTGCAGCGGCAGCCCCCGCACCGCGAGCGCGGCACGCAGGGCGAGGTGGAAGGGGCCCGTGCGCAGCACCCGGTCCAGTTCGGCCTGGGTGTGCGCGGGGTGCGCGGCGTGCCCCATGGGACTCCTCGATGGACGTTCACGCCTGCCCGGTGGGACCTCGTGCCGGGGGCGGGGCGTGCGGAAGGGCCGATGGCGGCGGCGAGGGACCTTGGGGCCGCCGGCACAGCCGCGTGTCACCCCGCATTGAAGCGTGTCGGTCCCGTCCGGACAACGGTTGTCCGGGTGCCGGTCCGAAGGGCGCGGGAGCCCGGCCGAAGCGCCCGGAAATGCCCCCGCCGAACGGTGAGGGAACGGACACCCGCCGTAGCGGCGGCTCCCTGCCGGACCCTCCTGCGACGGGCCGGGCACCGGGCCGCCGCCCGGGCGCGGGAGCGGGCCCGCGCCGCCCCTCCGGCGGCCCCGGTTGTCCGTGCCCGCCAGTAGGGTGGGCGGCATGGCAGACCCCTCCAGCTACCGCCCCAAGCCGGGACAGATCCCCGACTCGCCAGGGGTCTACAAGTTCCGCGACGCGCACCGCCGGGTGATCTACGTCGGCAAGGCGAAGAGTCTGCGGCAGCGGCTGGCCAACTACTTCCAGGACCTGGCGGGTCTGCATCCGCGCACCCGCACGATGGTCACGACCGCGGCGTCCGTGGAGTGGACGGTCGTCTCCACGGAGGTGGAGGCGCTCCAGCTGGAGTACTCCTGGATCAAGGAGTTCGACCCCCGGTTCAACGTCAAGTACCGGGACGACAAGAGCTACCCGTACCTCGCGGTGACCATGAACGAGGAGTTCCCGCGGGTCCAGGTGATGCGCGGCGCCAAGAAGAAGGGCGTGCGCTACTTCGGCCCGTACGCGCACGCGTGGGCGATCCGCGAGACGGTCGACCTGATGCTCCGGGTCTTCCCGGTGCGCACCTGCTCCGCCGGGGTCTTCAAGAACGCGGAGCGCACCGGCAGGCCATGCCTGCTGGGCTACATCGGCAAGTGCTCCGCGCCCTGTGTCGGCAGGACCGGCGCCGGCGAGCACCGCGAACTGGCCGAGGATTTCTGCGACTTCATGGCCGGCCGCACCGGCACGTACATCCGCCGCCTGGAGAAGGACATGATGGTGGCGGCCGAGGACATGGAGTACGAGCGGGCCGCCCGGCTGCGGGACGACATAGAGGCCCTGAAGCGCGCCATGGAGAAGAACGCGGTGGTGCTGGCCGACGCCACCGACGCGGACCTGATCGCGGTCGCCGAGGACGAGCTGGAGGCCGCCGTCCAGATCTTCCACGTCCGCGGCGGGCGGGTGCGCGGACAGCGCGGCTGGGTCACCGACAAGGTCGAGGCCGTCGACACGTCAGGCCTCGTGGAGCACGCGCTCCAGCAGCTGTACGGGGAGGAGAGCGGCGACGCCGTCCCCAAGGAGGTGCTCGTCCCCGCCCTGCCCGAGGACCTCGCCGCGGTCACCCAGTGGCTCAGCGACCGCCGGGGCTCGGCCGTGTCGCTGCGCATCCCGCAGCGCGGCGACAAGAAGGACCTGATGGCGACGGTCGGGCGCAATGCCCAGCAGGCCCTCGTCCTGCACAAGACCAAGCGCGCGAGCGATCTGACGACCCGCTCCCGGGCCCTGGAGGAGATCGCGGAGGCGCTCGACCTGGACTCGGCGCCGCTGCGGATCGAGTGCTTCGACATCTCGCACCTGCAGGGCGAGGACGTGGTCGCGTCCATGGTGGTGTTCGAGGACGGCCTGCCCCGCAAGAGCGAGTACCGGCGCTTCCAGATCAAGGGCTTCGAGGGCCAGGACGACGTCCGCTCGATGCACGAGGTGATCAGCCGGCGCTTCCGGCGGTATCTCGCCGAGCGGGAGAAGACCGGCGAGTGGGCCGTCCCGGAGGACGGCGAGGCCGTGACGGGCGGGGAGGTGCCGGCGGCCACGGGGGACGACGGCAGGCCCAAGCGGTTCGCCTACCCGCCGCAGCTGGTGCTCGTCGACGGCGGGCAGCCGCAGGTCGCGGCGGCCCGGCGGGCCCTGGACGAGCTGGGCATCGACGACGTCGCCGTCGCCGGCATCGCCAAGCGCATGGAGGAGGTGTGGCTGCCGGGGGAGGACGACCCGGTCGTGCTGCCCCGCTCCAGCGAAGGGCTGTACCTCATCCAGCGGGTGCGCGACACCGCTCACGACTTCGCGATCCGCTACCAGCGCTCCAAGCGCACCAAGCGGCTGCGGACCAGCCCGCTGGACTCCGTGCCGGGCCTGGGGGAGGCTCGCAAGCAGGCGCTGATCAAGCACTTCGGCTCGGTGAAGCGGCTCCGGCAGGCGACCGTCGAGCAGATCTGCGAGGTCCCGGGCTTCGGCAGGAAGACCGCCGAGTCCGTGGCCGTTGCCCTGGCGCAGGCCGCGCCGGCCGCCCCGGCGGTCAACATGGCGACAGGCGAGATCATTGAAGAGGAAGACGGGGCAGCAGTGACGGAAGGGAACGGGGGAACCACGGAATGACCGAGCGGAACAGACGAGAACACGGAGCAGGAGACGTGAGTACGGGCACGACCGAGGCCGGGCAGGCCGCAGAGGCGGCCATCCCCGAGCTGGTGATCATCTCCGGAATGTCGGGCGCCGGCCGCAGCACCGCGGCGAAGTGCCTGGAGGACCTCGGCTGGTTCGTCGTGGACAACCTGCCGCCCGCGCTGATCCCCACCATGGTGGAGCTCGGCGCACGTTCCCAGGGCAACGTCGCCCGGATCGCCGTCGTCGTGGACGTCCGCGGCCGGCGGTTCTTCGACAACCTCCGCGAGTCGCTCGCGGACCTCGACGCCAAGCAGGTCACCCGCCGGATCGTCTTCCTGGAGTCGTCCGACGAGGCCCTGGTGCGCCGTTTCGAGTCCGTGCGCCGCCCGCACCCGCTGCAGGGCGACGGCCGGATCGTCGACGGCATCGCCGCCGAGCGGGACCTCCTGCGGGAGCTGCGCGGCGACGCCGACCTCGTGATCGACACCTCCAGCCTCAACGTCCACGAGCTGCGCGCCAAGATGGACGCCCAGTTCGCCGGCGACGAGGAGCCGGAGCTGCGGGCCACGGTGATGTCGTTCGGGTACAAGTACGGCCTGCCCGTCGACGCCGACCTGGTGGTGGACTGCCGCTTCCTGCCCAACCCGCACTGGGTCCCCGAGCTGCGCCCCTTCACCGGCCTGAACGAGGAGGTGTCGGGCTATGTGTTCGACCAGCCCGGGGCCAAGGAGTTCCTCAACCAGTACACCGAGCTGCTGCAGCTGATCGCGGCGGGCTACCGCCGCGAGGGCAAGCGGTACGTGACGATCGCCGTGGGCTGCACGGGCGGCAAGCACCGCTCCGTCGCGATGTCCGAGAAGCTCGCCGCCCGGCTCGGCACCGAGGGGATCGAGACCGTCGTCGTCCACCGGGACATGGGGCGCGAGTGACCGCACGCAATCTCCGGCTGCGGCGGCTGCGGGGCAGTGACGCGCTCCGCACCGGCCGCAGACGCGGCACCCAGCCCAAGGTCGTCGCGCTCGGCGGCGGCATGGGTCTCTCGGCGTCCCTCGCGGCGCTGCGCCGCATCACGGGCGACCTCACCGCTGTCGTCACCGTCGCGGACGACGGGGGCTCCAGCGGGCGGCTCCGCAAGGAGCTCGGGGTGCTTCCGCCCGGCGATCTCCGCAAGGCGCTCGCGGCGCTGTGCGGGGACGACGACTGGGGCCAGACCTGGTCCCGGGTCATCCAGCACCGCTTCCAGTCCCAGGGCGAGCTGCACGAGCACGCCGTCGGCAATCTGCTGATCGTCGCGCTGTGGGAACAGCTCGGCGACCATGTGCAGGCCCTGGACCTGGTCGGCAGGCTGCTCGGCGCCCACGGCCGGGTGCTGCCGATGTCCGCCGTGCCGCTGGAGCTCCAGGCCCTGGTCAAGGGGCACGATCCGGCGCGCCCCGACGAGGTGGGCACGGTCCGCGGCCAGGCCACCGTCGCTCTGACGCGGGGCGAGGTGCAGTCCGTGCACCTGGTGCCGAACGATCCGCCGGCCGTCCCGGAGGCCGTCGAGGCCGTACTGGACGCGGACTGGGTGGTCCTCGGCCCCGGCTCCTGGTTCTCCTCGGTGATCCCGCACCTCCTCGTGCCCGAGCTGCTGGACGCGCTCGTCGAGACCAAGGCCCGGCGGGTCCTCTCGCTCAACCTGGCCCCGCAGCCCGGTGAAACGGAGGGCTTCTCTCCGCAGCGTCATTTGGAGGTTTTGGGGCGACACGCCCCTAAACTCGCCCTGGACGTGGTGCTGGCCGACGAGGCCGCCGTGCCCGACCGCGAGTCCCTCGCCGACGCGGCGAAGAGGCTCGGTGCGGCGGTCGAGCTGGCGCCCGTGGCGAGACCCGACGGGGCTCCGACGCACGATCCGGAGCTGTTGGCCGCCGCGTACGACCGTATTTTTCGGATGCATGGAAGGATCGGCCCATGGCGATGACGGCAGCGGTGAAGGACGAGATCTCCCGGCTCCCCGTCACCCGGACCTGCTGCAGAAAGGCGGAGGTCTCGGCGATCCTGCGGTTCGCGGGCGGGCTGCACCTGGTGAGCGGCCGCATCGTGATCGAGGCGGAGCTGGACACGGGCATCGCGGCACGCAGGCTCCGCAAGGACATCCTGGAGATCTTCGGGCACTCCTCCGACCTCGTGGTGATGGCTCCCGGCGGGCTGCGGCGCGGTTCCCGCTACGTGGTGCGCGTCGTGGCGGGAGGCGACCAGCTGGCCCGCCAGACCGGGCTGGTCGACGGCCGGGGACGCCCCATCCGAGGGCTGCCGCCGCAGGTCGTCTCCGGCGCCACGTGCGACGCGGAGGCCGCCTGGCGCGGTGCCTTCCTCGCCCACGGCTCGCTGACCGAGCCCGGCCGCTCCTCCTCGCTGGAGGTGACCTGCCCGGGCCCGGAGGCCGCGCTGGCGCTGGTAGGTGCCGCCCGCCGGCTCTCCATCGCAGCGAAGGCCCGTGAGGTGCGCGGAGTGGACCGGGTCGTCGTGCGCGACGGCGACGCGATCGGTGCGCTGCTGACCCGGCTGGGCGCGCACGAGTCCGTCCTGGCCTGGGAGGAGCGGCGGATGCGCCGTGAGGTCCGGGCCACCGCCAACCGGCTGGCCAACTTCGACGACGCCAATCTGCGCCGCTCGGCGAGGGCCGCGGTCGCCGCGGGCGCGCGGGTGCAGCGGGCGCTGGAGATCCTGGGCGAGGAGGTCCCGGAGCACCTCGCGGCGGCGGGCCGGCTCCGCATGGAGCACAAGCAGGCGTCGCTGGAGGAGCTGGGTGCGCTGGCGGACCCGCCGCTGACGAAGGACGCGGTCGCGGGCCGTATCCGCCGGCTGCTGGCGATGGCCGACAAGCGAGCCCAGGACCTCGGGATCCCGGGGACGGAGTCCAATCTGACGGAGGAGATGGCCGACGGCCTGGTGGGCTGAGCCCGTCCCGGCGGCCCGGCCCTGCGAGGGCCCGTTCGCCGGGGTCGTGTGCCGCGGGGCCGCGCGCGCCGGGGTCGCGTCCTCGCAGGCCCGCTCGTGCCGGGGACGCCGTCCTGCGCGCATCACGCCTCGCTCGGTGCCGTGGCCGTGTCCCGCGAGCACGCTCCTGCCGGGACGGTCCCGCGGGCACGGGTCCGCGCAGAACGCGTGACGCGTCGCCGCGTCCGCGAGCACGTCCCCGCCGTCCCGCGTGGTCGCGCCGGGAAACCCGCTGCGCAAGGCTCTCGGCCACGAGCCGTTCCGCGGCGCCGCGCCACAGAGCCGTGCGGCGGGTCTGCGTCACAAGAGCCCGCTCGCCGAAACCAGTCCCGCCCCCGCCTCCGTGCGTCACGGCCGGTCCGGCGTCCCCCTCAGGGCGTCGCAGCGTATCCGGCGTGCGCCGCCGGAGACCCCGTCCCGCCCGGTGTCCCCTTCCGTGCGTCACGGCCGGTCCGGCGTCCCCCTTCGGAGATCCCCGTCCGCCGTCCCCGCCTCCGGGGGCACGGCCCGTCACTGCCCCGGAGGGACCGGACCGCCGGACGGGTCCTTGCGCACCGTGCCCTGCGACGGGTCGTACGCGCGTTCCCCAACGTCCCCTTGCCGGGCTCCACTTGGACCCCACTGGGACAGCGAGGGCATCTTGACATGATCATGAACTGTCATGAGCCTGGCATCTGTTTTCTTTCGCGACAGACGAAAGCAAGGGGGGCCAATGAGACGAAGAGCGAGATCGATCCTCGCCGCTACCTCACTCCTGATGGCCGGTCTGGCCGCCGCGCCGCTCGCCCGGGCGGACGGGAGCGCGGACGGTGCCGGACTCTCCGTGTGGCAGGCCGAAGTCACCAAGGAACAGGTGCCACTGCTCCTCCAGGCCGGCGCCGACGGTCATGAACTGACCGAGCAGGTACCGGCCAAGGGCACCGCCACGGTCGAGGTGTTCCTCACCGACGACCAGGCGGGCGCGCTCCGCGACAAGGGCGTGAGCCTCACCGAGCACACCGTGTCCGGCGCCGCGAAGAAGCGCGTCGCCGCCGCCGGGGACGGTGTCTTCCGGCCGTACAGCGGGGAGGGCGGCCTCCAGGAGGAGATCCTCGCCGTCGCCGCCGCCAACCCGTCGATCACCAAGGTCGTCAGCATCGGCAAGACCGTGCAGGGCAAGGACATCCTCGCCCTCAAGCTGACCAAGGGCGCGAAGAAGTACCGGGACGGCGCCAAGCCGTCCACCCTCTACATGTCCAACCAGCACGCCCGCGAGTGGATCACCCCGGAGATGACCCGGCGGCTGCTCCACCACTATGTGGACGGCTACGGCAAGGACCGGCGCATCACCCGGATCGTGGACGGCACGGAGCTGTGGTTCCTGCTCTCCGCCAATCCGGACGGCTACGACTTCACCCACGCCGCCGACAGCAACCGCCTCTGGCGCAAGAACCTGCGCGACAACAACGGCGACGGCCGGATCACCACCGGCGACGGCGTCGACCTGAACCGCAACTTCGCCTACAAGTGGGGCTACGACAACGAGGGTTCGTCCCCCAACGCCGCCAGCGAGACCTACCGCGGCTCCGGCCCCTCCTCCGAGCCCGAGACCGTCGCCGTGGACCGCTTCCAGAAGCGCATCGGCTTCGAGTACGGCATCAACTACCACTCGGCCGCCGAACTGCTGCTGTACGGCGTGGGCTGGCAGGTCGCCACCCCCACCCCGGACGACGTGCTCTACAAGGCGCTGGCGGGCACCCCGGACAACCCGGCCGTCCCCGGCTACTACCCCCAGGTCTCCTCGGAGCTCTACACCACCAACGGGGAGGCCGACGGCCACGCGGCGAACGTCAACGGGACGATGATGTTCACCCCGGAGATGACGACCTGCCAGACCGCCTCGGCCGTCGACCCGAACGACCAGTGGCGGCCCGAGGACTGCCGCTCCGGCTTCAACTTCCCCGACGACGAGAAGCTGATCCAGGCGGAGTTCGCCAAGAACGTCGAATTCGCGCTGTCCGTCGCCGAGACCGCCGTCCACCCCGACCAGCCGTCGTCCCCGGTCGGGCTGGAGGCACCCGACTTCACCGTGGACCCGTTCACCACCTCCTACGCGCGCGGCGGCGACCAGGAGGTCTCCGTCATCGCCCGCAAGTCCCTGCGGGACAAGGAGCTCAAGTACCGCGTCAACGGCGGCCGTACCCACGACATGGCCCTCCGGCCGTGGAAGGGCGGCGAGACGTACGGCGGTGAGGACAACATCCGCTTCGACCAGTACCGCGCCGAGGTCAAGGACGGCGACGTCGGCGACCGGGTCGAGGTCTGGTTCACCGGCGAGACCAGAAGCGGCAAGCGCACCTCCAGCGAGCACTTCACCTACACCGTCGCGGCCCGGCCCAAGGCCGACACCGTGGTCGTGGCGGAGGAGGGCGCGCCGGCCCAGCACGCCCAGACCTACGTCGACGCGCTCCGGGCCAACGGCCGCAAGGCCGTCGTCTGGGACGTCGCCACCCAGGGCGCCCCGCACCCGCTCGGCGTCCTCGGACACTTCTCCACCGCGGTCCACCACACCGGCGCGCAGGCGCCCGGCGGACCCACCCAGCTCGCCCTGCGCGACTTCCTCAACGAGGGCGGCAAGCTGATCGAGGCCGGGGAGCTGGCCGGCGGCAACGCGCAGGTCGGCCGGGCCGCGACCAACGACTTCAGCCAGTACTGGCTGGGGGCGTACGGCCGTGCCTCGGCGCCCGGCGCCACCGGGTTCGCCGGCGCGGGAAAACTCACCGGATCCGGCGGGCCCCTGTCCGGGGCCCCCGGGAACCCGCTGAACGCGCCCGGTGCGTACACGGTCACCTCCGACACCCTGCCGGCCGCGCAGTTCCCGCAGTTCGCGAGCGCCCAGGGGGGCCGCTACGGCGGGGTGACCAACCCCTACGCCCCGTACGCCGGCTCGTCGATGGCCTCCGCGACCCACGAGGACAACGACTGGAAGCGGCTCACCCGGACCGTCGACCTCACCGGGGTCACCGCGGCCGACAGGCCGCAGCTGAGGCTCGCGCTCAACTGGAACACCGAGCCGGGCTACGACCACGCGGTCATGGAGGCCCGCACGGCCGGCGGCGAGGACTGGACGACGCTCCCCGACGAGGGAGGGCTCAGCGGCACCGCGGTTCCGGAGGAGTGCGAGGCCGGGTACTTCCTCAACGGGCACCCCTTCCTGCGCCACTACCTCACCCTGGGCTCCGGCGGCTGCACCGCGACCGGATCCAGTGGCACGTGGAACAGCTTCACCGGCTCCTCCGCCGGCTGGAAGCAGGTGTCCTTCGACCTGAGCGCCTACGCCGGCAAGCGGGTCGAGCTCTCCCTCGCCTACGTCACCGACCCGGGCAGCGGCGGACGCGGTGTGTTCGCCGACAACGCCGCCCTGGTCGTCGGCGGATCGGAGAGGGAGAGCGAGGGCTTCGAGACCTCGCTCGGGCCGTGGACCACACCGGGCGCACCGGAGGGCAGCCCCGCGCTCGGTGGTGACTGGGCGCGCACAGGTGAGCTGTTCGTCTCGTACGCGGCCGTCACCACCCGGGACACGGTCCTGCTGGGCTTCGGCCTGGAGCACGTCACCGCGCCCGCGGACCGCAACGCACTGGTCCGCAAGGCGCTCGCCGCGCTCCGTCGCTGACACTGCGTAGTCGCCGAAAAGCGCCGGTGGCCCGTACTTGCCGGTAGGTACGGGCCACCGGTTTTCGGCTCGATCCGGGGGCGTGCTCGATGCCACTCCGGCTGCCCCGGGGAGGTAGGGTCGTAAGCGGTCGGGGACATCCCATATCAGCTCGCCGGCGTCGAAACCGGCGTACCACTGAGGAGATCGGTTCGTGACGATCCGCGTAGGCATCAACGGCTTTGGCCGCATCGGTCGTAATTACTTCCGCGCGCTGCTGGAGCAGGGTGCAGACATCGAGATCGTGGCTGTCAACGACCTGGGTGACACCGCGACCACCGCTCACCTGTTGAAGTACGACACCATCCTCGGCCGTCTGAAGGCCGAGGTCAGCCACACCGAAGACACCATCACCGTCGACGGCCACACCATCAAGGTGCTCTCCGAGCGCAACCCCGCCGACATTCCGTGGGGTGAGCTCGGCGTCGACATCGTCATCGAGTCCACCGGCATCTTCACGAAGAAGGCGGACGCCGAGAAGCACATCGCCGGCGGCGCCAAGAAGGTCCTCATCTCGGCTCCGGCCACCGATGAGGACATCACCATCGTGATGGGTGTGAACCAGGACAAGTACGACCCTGCGAAGCACAACGTGGTCTCCAACGCCTCCTGCACCACCAACTGCGTGGCCCCGATGGCCAAGGTCCTCGACGAGAACTTCGGCATCGTCAAGGGCATGATGACGACGGTCCACGCCTACACCAACGACCAGCGCATCCTCGACTTCCCGCACAAGGACCTGCGCCGCGCCCGCGCCGCCGCGGAGAACATCATCCCGACCTCGACGGGTGCCGCGAAGGCCACCGCCCTGGTCCTCCCGCAGCTCAAGGGCAAGCTGGACGGCATCGCCATGCGCGTCCCGGTCCCGACCGGCTCCGTCACCGACCTCGTCCTCGAGCTGGACCGCGAGGTCACCAGGGACGAGATCAACTCCGCCTTCCAGAAGGCCTCCGAGGGCCAGCTGAAGGGGATCCTGGAGTACACCGAGGACCCGATCGTCTCCTCGGACATCGTGAACTGGCCGGCTTCCTGCACCTTCGACTCGAAGCTGACCATGGTCCAGGGCAAGCAGGTCAAGGTCGTCGGCTGGTACGACAACGAGTGGGGCTACTCCAACCGCCTCGTCGACCTCACGGTCTTCGTCGGCAACCAGCTCTGATCGCCTCCCCGGCGACAACAAGCACCTCGATGTGAGCGGAGCAGGGCTCGGGCAGCGCAACGGCGCGCTGCGCGGGCCCTGTGGTGTGTCCCCGACCTCCCCTAGGAGCCAACAAAGCATGAAGACGATCGACGAACTCCTCGCCGAAGGCGTCTCCGGCAAGCGGGTCTTCGTCCGCGCCGACCTGAACGTGCCCCTCGACGGCACCGCGATCACCGACGACGGCCGCATCCGCGCCGTGCTGCCGACCGTGAAGGCCCTCGCCGCCGCGGGCGCCCGGGTCGTCGTCGCCTCGCACCTCGGCCGCCCGAAGGGCGCCCCGGACCCGGCCTACTCGCTCGCCCCGGCCGCCGCCCGGCTCGGCGAACTCCTCGGCGCTGAGGTGGCGTTCGCGACCGACACCGTCGGCGAGTCCGCCCGCGCCACCGTCGCCGGCCTCGGCGACGGCGACGTCGCCGTACTGGAGAACCTGCGCTTCAACCCCGGGGAGACGTCCAAGGACGACGCCGAGCGCGGTGCCTTCGCCGACGAGCTGGCCTCCCTCGCCGACCTGTACGTCGGCGACGGCTTCGGGGCGGTCCACCGCAAGCACGCCTCGGTGTACGACCTTCCGGCCCGGCTGCCGCACGCCGCCGGCTACCTCGTCGTCGCCGAGGTCGGGGTGCTGAGGAAGCTCACCCAGGAGGTCAAGCGGCCGTACGTGGTCGTCCTCGGCGGCGCCAAGGTCTCCGACAAGCTCGCCGTCATCGACTCGCTGCTGGACAAGGCCGACCGCCTGCTGATCGGCGGCGGCATGGCGTACACCTTCCTCAAGGCCAAGGGCTACGAGGTCGGCATCTCCCTCCTCCAGGAGGACCAGGTCCCGGCGGTGAAGGAGTACATGGAGCGGGCCGAGAAGAACGGCGTCGAACTGGTGCTGCCGGTCGACGTCCTCGCCTCGGGCGAGTTCCCGGACCTCAAGACCAAGGCGCCCGCCGAGTACGTCACGGTGGACGCTGACCGGATCCCCGCCGACAAGGAGGGACTGGACATCGGCCCGAGGACGCGCGAGCTGTACGCGTCCAAGATCGCCGACGCCGCCACGGTGTTCTGGAACGGCCCGCTGGGCGTCTTCGAGCACCCCGACTACGCGGGCGGCACCAGTGCCATCGCCCAGGCACTCGTGGACAGCAAGGCCTTCACCGTCGTCGGCGGTGGCGACTCGGCGGCCGCTGTCCGCACCCTGGGCTTCGACGAAAACGCATTCGGCCACATCTCGACCGGTGGCGGCGCGAGCCTCGAGTACCTCGAGGGCAAGACGCTTCCCGGCCTCGCAGCACTGGAGGACTGAACCCCCTATGAGCACCCGCACCCCGCTGATGGCGGGCAACTGGAAGATGAACCTCAACCACCTCGAGGCCATCGCGCACGTCCAGAAGCTCGCTTTCGCCCTGACCGACAAGGACTACGACGCCGTGGACGTCGCGGTCCTGCCCCCCTTCACCGACCTGCGCTCCGTGCAGACCCTGGTGGACGGCGACAAGCTGAAGATCACCTATGGCGCCCAGGACCTCTCGGCGCACGACTCCGGCGCGTACACCGGTGAGATCTCCGGCGTCATGCTCGCCAAGCTGAAGTGCACCTACGCGGTCGTCGGTCACTCCGAGCGACGCCAGTACCACGCCGAGTCCGACGAGCTGTGCAACGCCAAGGTGAAGGCCGCGTTCCGGCACGGTCTGACCCCGATCCTCTGCGTCGGCGAGGGCCTCGACGTCCGCAAGGCCGGCCAGCAGGTCCAGTACACGCTGAACCAGATCGACGGCGGCCTGAAGGACGTCACGGCCGAGCAGGCCGAGACCCTCGTCGTCGCCTACGAGCCCGTCTGGGCCATCGGCACCGGCGAGGTCGCCACCCCCGAGGACGCCCAGGAGGTCTGCGGGGCCATCCGCGGCCGGCTGGCCGAGCTGTACGGCCAGGAGGTGGCCGACAAGGTCCGGATCCAGTACGGCGGCTCGGTGAAGGCGAACAACGTGGCGGCGATCATGGCCCAGCCGGACGTCGACGGCGCCCTGGTCGGCGGCGCGTCCCTCGACGTGGACGAGTTCGTCAGGATCGTGCGTTTCCGGGACCAGTGAGCGGACGGTAGCGCCGTCCGTCCTCCCCGTCACCCTGGGTGAGGAGGGTCCGGTCCGCGGCGAGGGTCGTGGAAATGGGTAACCTCGTCGTACGCTTGCGGGGGCCGTGGCTTGCGGGCCCGGCCCCCGTTTTCTTGATCAGTTGTTCAGTCTGATTCTTTCGTCCGAGGAAGTTGGTCCAGCCGTGGTTATGGGGTTCTCGATCGCCCTGATCGTCTTCAGCCTGCTGCTGATGCTGCTGGTGCTGATGCACAAGGGGAAGGGCGGCGGCCTCTCCGACATGTTCGGTGGCGGTATGCAGTCGTCCGTCGGCGGCTCCTCGGTCGCCGAGCGCAACCTGGACCGCATCACCATCGTGGTCGGCCTGATGTGGTTCGCGTGCATTGTCGTACTTGCCCTGCTGATGAAGCTGGGCGGCTGAGCCATCAAGAGCGTCCCGGGGGTGGGGGTGTAACTCCAATCACTGGACGAGCGTTGGGCCTTACGTAGACTGGGGCATCTTCGAGCACCATCACGCAGGGAGTTACGACCGTGGCAAGTGGCAACGCGATCCGGGGAAGCCGGGTCGGGGCGGGGCCGATGGGGGAGGCAGAGCGGGGCGAGTCCGCGCCGCGTCTCCGCGTCTCCTTCTGGTGCTCGAACGGGCACGAGACGCAGCCGAGCTTCGCCAGTGACGCGCAGGTTCCGGACAGCTGGGACTGCCCGCGCTGCGGGTTCCCGGCCGGCCAGGACCGGGACAACCCGCCGGACCCGCCGCGTACCGAGCCGTACAAGACGCATCTGGCGTACGTGCGCGAGCGGCGCAGCGACGCGGACGGCGAGGCGATCCTCGCCGAGGCGCTCGCGAAGCTCCGGGGCGAGATCTGAGCAGCTGATGCCGGGCCCGGCCGGCGGTGGGACCCCATGGTCCGCCGCCGGCCGGGCCCGGTGCGTTTCGCCCGCACGCCGTTGCGTCGCGCCGCCCGCCCTCACGATCAACTAGGTTGGTGGGGCAGCGGGGCACGCAGTCAGGTACGAGAAGAAGTGGGCTGAAGATGAACGCAATCCGGCTCAACCGGAGGCCCGAGTGGGCTGCTCTGACCAAGCACCGTGAGCAGATGGCGGACACGCATCTGCGGGAGTTGTTCGCCGCCGACCCCGAGCGCGGCAGCCGGTACACCCTGCGGGCCGGCGATCTGCATCTCGACTACTCCAAGCACCGGGTGACCGACGAGACGCTGGCGCTGCTGCGCGACCTCGCCGCCGCCACCGGTGTCGCGGAGCTGCGGGACGCCATGTTCCGCGGCGAGAAGATCAACATCACGGAGGACCGGGCGGTGCTGCACATCGCGCTCCGGGCACCCCGTGACGCGGTCATCGAGGTCGACGGCGAGAACGTGGTGCCCGCCGTGCACGCCGTGCTCGACAGGATGAGCGCCTTCGCCGAGCAGATCCGTTCGGGCCGCTGGACCGGCCACACCGGGAAGCCCGTCAAGAACATCGTCAACGTCGGCATCGGCGGCTCCGACCTCGGCCCCGCGATGGCCTACGAGGCGCTGCGCGCCTACACCGCACGGGATCTGACGTTCCGTTTCGTCTCGAACGTGGACGGGGCCGATCTGTACGAGGCGGTCCACGACCTCGACCCCGCGGAGACGCTGTTCGTCATCGCCTCCAAGACGTTCACCACCGTCGAGACCATCACCAACGCCACCACCGCCCGCGACTGGCTCCTGAGCGGGCTCGGCGCGGGCCAGGAGGCCGTGGCCAAGCACTTCGTCGCGCTGTCCACCAACGCGGAGAAGGTCGCCGACTTCGGCATCGACACGGCGAACATGTTCGAGTTCTGGGACTGGGTCGGCGGCCGCTACTCGTACGACTCGGCGATCGGCCTCTCGCTGATGATCGCCATCGGCCCGGAGCGCTTCCGCGAGATGCTCGACGGGTTCCACCTCGTCGACGAGCACTTCCGCACGGCCCCGCCGGAGCAGAACGCGCCGATGCTGATGGGACTTCTCGGCATCTGGTACGACGACTTCTTCGACGCCCAGTCGCACGCGGTCCTGCCGTACTCGCACTATCTGAGCAAGTTCACGGCGTATCTGCAGCAGTTGGACATGGAGTCGAACGGCAAGTCCGTCGACCGCGAGGGCGAGCCCGTCGACTGGCAGACGGGGCCCGTCGTCTGGGGCACGCCGGGCACCAACGGGCAGCACGCCTACTACCAGTTGATCCACCAGGGCACCAAGCTCGTTCCGGCCGACTTCATCGGCTTCGCCGATCCCGTCGACGAACTGCCGGCCGGGCCGGCGGGCCATCACGACCTGCTGATGGCCAACTTCTTCGCCCAGACCCAGGCGCTGGCCTTCGGCAAGACCCCGGAGGAGGTACGGGCGGAGGGCGTGCCGGAGGAACTGGTTCCGCACAAGACGTTCCGCGGCAACCACCCGACCACCACCATCCTCGCCGGGAAGCTGACGCCCTCCGTCCTCGGCCAGCTCGTCGCGCTCTACGAGCACAAGGTCTTCGTCCAGGGCGCCGTCTGGAACATCGACTCCTTCGACCAGTGGGGCGTCGAACTCGGCAAGGTCCTGGCCAAGCGCCTGGAGCCCGTCCTCACCGAGGGCCGCGGCGGCGAGGACCTCGACAGCTCCACCGCGGCGCTGGTGTCCGCGTACCGCACGCTGCGCGGCCGGAGCCCGCTGGACGGCGGGGCGTAGGGGCGGCGAACCGATGACGGGGGAGGGGACCGTGCGGCTGAGGCCGCCGAACAACGCGCTGAACGAACGGGCCGTCACCTGGTGGCGGTCGCAGTGCCTGCTGACGACGGCGGTGCCGGTGGCGGTGCTCGCCGTCCTCGGCGCGTTCATCGGGCCCGCCAGGACCTGGCTGTGGTTCGCGGCCGGGGCCCTGGCGGTGCTGGGCCTGGCCGGCACGGCCTTCCTCCCCTCCTGGTGGTACCGGGTCCACCGCTGGGAGGTCACGGACGAGGCCGTGTACGTCCGCACGGGCGCCCTCTGGCAGGAGTGGCGGATCGCCCCGATGTCGCGGATCCAGACCGTCGACACCGTGCGCGGCCCGCTGGAACAGCTCTTCCGGCTGGCCACCGTCACCGTCACCACCGCCTCCTCCAAGGGCGCGCTCCGGATCGCGGGCCTGGACCACGAGGCCGCCGCCACACTGGCCGAGCAGCTGACGCGGATCACCCAGGCCACCCCCGGGGACGCCACATGAGCACCCCGGGCGGGCCGGACGAGGACTGGCGGGGGCTCGACCGGCGCACGGTGCTCGTCACGGCCGCCGTGATGGCGGGCGTGGCGGGCGGTGCCGGACTGCCCGTCCTGCTCGGTCTCGCCGGGAGCATGCCGTGGTGGCAGGCGCTCGGCTGGGTGCTCGCCGGGGCCCTGGTGCTCGTCGCCCTGGCCACGGGCGCGGACTGGCTGCGCTGGCGGCGCACGCGGTACCGCATCGGTCCCGAGCGCGCCGAACTGCACACCGGACTGCTGCTGGTGAAGCGGCGCTCCCTGGCGCGCGAACGCATTCGCACCGTCGATCTGACGGCCCATCCGCTACTGCGGATACTCGGCCTGGTCAAGGTGCGGATCGGCACCGGAGAACACACCGGGGGCGGGGAGTCCACCCTGGAACTCGACCCGGTCTCCCGGGCCGAGGGCGAGCGGCTGCGCCGGGAGCTGCTGGCCCGCGCCGCCGAGGAGGCACCGGAGGCGGACCGGGAAGGGACGCTGGCGGTCCTCGACCCCCGCTGGATCCGCTATGCGCCGGTCTCCTTCGTCGCCCCCCTGCTCGGCGGAGCGGCGGTCGGCGCGGTGATGCAGGTGAGCGAGTGGTTCGGGGTGCAGGCCCAGGTCATCGACTGGGTCGGGGAGCGGTTCCGGGACACCCCGCTGCTCTGGACGGTCGTGGTGCTGGCCGCACTCGCCCTGGTCGCCGGAGTCGTCGGAGCGCTCGGCCTCTGGCTGGAGATGTGGTTCGGCTACCGGCTGGAACGCGAGCCGGGCGGCACGCTGCGGGTCCGCCGGGGCCTGTTCACGTCCCGCTCGCTGTCGATCGAGGAGCGGCGGCTGCGGGGAGTGGAACTGGTCGAGCCCCTCGGAGTGCGGCTGTGCGGCGCCGCACGGGTGGACGCCGTGGCGACCGGCCTGGTCAAGGACGACGAGGACAAGAACGCCGACCACAGGACGCTGCTCCCGCCCGTGCCCGGGCCCGTGGCCGACGCCGTCGTGGCCCGGGTGCTGCGGGAGGGGGTCCCGCCGACGGGCGCGCACCTCACCGCGCATCCGCGTGCGGCGCGCTCGCGCAGACTGCGCTGGGCGCTCGCGGCGGCCCTCGTGCCGGTCCTGGTCCTCGTCGTGCTCGGGCTGTGCCTGACGGACGCCCTGCTGTACGCGGCCGCGGCGTGCGCGGCCGTGGCCTTGCCGCTCGCGGTGCTGCTGGCCCTGGACGCCTACCGGAGCCTGGGTCATGCGCTGGAAGGCGACTATCTGGTCGCCCGCTGCGGGACCGTCCGGCGGGGCACGGTGGCGCTGCGGCGCGGCGGTGTCATCGGCTGGACGCTGAAGCAGTCGTGGTTCCAGCGGCGTGCCGGGCTGCTCACCCTGACCGCGACGACGGCGGCGGGCGACGGCGCGTACCCGGTGTACGACGCCGACGGGCACGAGATCCTGGACTTCGCCGCCCGGGCGGTGCCGGGCCTGCTGGAGCCGTTCCTCGAACGGCCCGGCGACCCCGGCGCGCCGTCCGGCGGGTGAGCAGGACGGCGTACGGCCCGGTCCGCCGGGGAAGGGCGGACCGGGCCGTACGCACCAGGTGCTGAGGTCCCGTCAGGCGGAGGCGGGCGGATAGAGATCGCGCGGCAGCTGGGAGGCGGCCGCGGCGTCCAGGAGCCACAGCGTCCTCGACCTGCCGTACGCACCGGCCGCCGGGGCCTGGATCTCCCCGGCGCCCGACAGGGCGATGCGCGCGGCGTTCGCCTTGTCCTCGCCGGCCGCGAGCAGCCACACCTCGCGGGCCGCCCGGATCGCCGGGAGCGTCAGGGAGATGCGTGTCGGCGGGGGCTTGGGCGCGCCGTGGACACCGACGACCGTGCGCTCGGTCTCCCGCACCGCCGGCAGCTCGGGGAACAGGGAGGCGACGTGCGTGTCCGGCCCCACGCCCAGCATCAGGACGTCGAACGCCGGCACATCGCCGCCCGCGGCGGAAGCCGCCGACCGGTAGTGCTCGGGACCCGCGGCGGCGGCCAGCTCCTCCGCGTACGAGGCGGCTGCCGCGTCCGCGTCGTTGCCGTACTGTCCGCCCGACGCGGGCATCGGATGCACCCGGGCCGGGTCCAGCGGTACCGAGTCCAGCAGCGCCTTGCGGGCCTGGGTGACATTGCGCTCCGGATCCCCTTCGGGGAGGAAGCGCTCGTCGCCCCACCACAGGTCGAGCCTCGACCAGTCGACGGCGTCCCGCGCGGGTGCCGCGGCGAGCGCGGCCAGCAGACCGTTGCCGTTGCGCCCGCCGGTGAGGACCACCGACGCCGAGCCCCGGGCGGCCTGGGCGTCCACGATTTTCGTGATCAGCCGGGCCGCCGCGGCCTGGGCCATCAGCTCCTTGTCGCGGTGGACGACGAGTTGGGGGGCGCTCACTTCGACGCCGCCTTCTTCGCCGGTGCCTTCGCGGGGGCCTTCTCCCCGCTCGTCTCCCCGGACTTCCCCGCGACCGCGTCCGGGCGCTTCGCCGCGGCCTTCCTCGCGGTGGAGCCGTCGCCGGCCGCGGCGCCCTCCTCGTTGAGCCGGTCGACCCCGAACCGCAGCGTCGCGGCGTAGATGTCGTCCGGGTCCAGCCGCCGCAGCTCCTCGGCCATCAGCTCGGCGGTGTCACGTCGCTTCAGCGCCACCGCGCGGTCCGGCTGGCCCTCGATGGACAGCGTCGCCAGCGAGCCGTCCGCCCGGTCCAGCACGATCGTGCCGCTGCCCGTCAGCAGCCGAACGGCCGTGAGTCCGGGACCGCCGGAGACCGTGCGCGTCACCGGTACGTCCAGCCGGTCGCCGAGCCACATCCCGAGCAGTTCGCAGCTCGGGTTGAACTCCTCGCCCTCGACCTCGGCCCCGGTGACCCGCCAGTCCACCTGGTCCAGCGCGGCCGCCAGCATCGAGCGCCACGGGGTGATGCGGGTCCAGGACAGATCCGTGTCGCCCGGGGTGTAGGCGTCGGCGCGGGCGGTCAGCTCGGCGATGGGCTGCTCGCAGGCGTAGGTGTCGGTGACCCGGCGCTGGGCCAGCGCGCCCAGCGGGTCGGAGGCCGGATTGACCGGCGCGTTCACCGGCCACCACACCACGACCGGCGCGTCCGGCAGCAGCAGCGGCAGCACCACCGACTGGGCGTGGTCGGCGACCTCGCCGTAGAGCCGCAGGACGACCGTCTCACCGGTGCCCGCGTCCGCGCCGACCCGCACCTCGGCGTCCAGGCGCGCCTTGGCCCGGTCGCGCGGCGAGCGGGAGACGCGCTTGATGACGACGAGCTTGCGCGAGGGGTGCTCGCGGGCCGCCTCGTTGGCCGCCTTCAGCGCGTCGTAGGCGTTCTCCTCGTCGGTGACGATGACGAGGGTGAGGACCATGCCGACGGCCGGGGTGCCGATGGCCCGCCGGCCCTGCACCAGCGCCTTGTTGATCTTGCCGGAGGTGGTGTCCGTAAGGTCGATCTTCATGGCCGGCGCCAGCTCCGTCCGTCTCGTGCGAGCATTTCGTCCGCCTCGACCGGACCCCACGTCCCGGCTGGGTACTGCGCGGGCCTGCCGTGCTTCTCCCAGAACTCCTCGATCGGGTCGAGGATCTTCCAGGACAGCTCGACCTCCCCGACCCTCGGGAAGAGGTTGGAGTCGCCGAGCAGCACATCGAGGATCAGCCGCTCGTACGCCTCCGGGCTGGACTCCGTGAAGGACTCGCCGTAGGCGAAGTCCATGGAGACGTCCCTGACCTCCATGGAGGTGCCGGGCACCTTCGAGCCGAAGCGCAGGGTCACGCCCTCGTCCGGCTGGACCCGGATGACCAGGGCGTTCTGCCCGAGCTCCTGGGTGGCCGTGCGGTCGAAGGGGGAGTGCGGCGCGCGCTGGAAGACGACCGCGATCTCGGTGACGCGGCGGCCGAGCCGCTTGCCGGTGCGCAGGTAGAACGGCACGCCCGCCCAGCGCCGGTTGTCGATCTCCAGCTTTATCGCCGCGTAGGTGTCGGTCTTGGAGCCGGGGTCGATGCCCTCCTCCTCCAGATAGCCGACCACCTTCTCGCCGCCCTGCCAGCCGGCCCCGTACTGCGCGCGCACGGTGCCTGCGGCCAGGTCCCTGGGCAGCTTCACCGCGCCCAGCACTTTGGTCTTCTCCGCCGCCAGCGAGTCCGCCTCGAAGGAGGCGGGCTCCTCCATCGCGGTCAGCGCGAGCAGCTGGAGCAGGTGGTTCTGGATGACGTCGCGCGCGGCGCCGATGCCGTCGTAGTAGCCTGCGCGGCCGCCGATGCCGATGTCCTCGGCCATGGTGATCTGCACGTGGTCGACGTACGACCGGTTCCAGATCGGCTCGAAGAGGGTGTTGGCGAAGCGGAGCGCCAGGATGTTCTGGACGGTCTCCTTGCCCAGGTAGTGGTCGATGCGGAAGACCTGGTCCGGCTCGAACACGTCGTGGACGAGCGAGTTGAGCTCCATCGCGGACGCCAGGTCGTGGCCGAAGGGCTTCTCGATGACGGCGCGCCGCCACGCGCCGTCCTTCTGCTCCGCGAGGCCGTGCTTCTTCAGCTGCTTGACGACCTTGGGGAAGAACTTCGGCGGTACCGAGAGGTAGAAGGCGAAGTTGCCGCCCGTCCCCTGCTCCTGGTCGAGTTCCGTGATGGTCTTCTTCAGGGTCTCGAACGCGTCGTCGTCGTCGAACTCGCCGGGGACGAAGCGCATGCCCTGGATGAGCTGCTGCCAGACCTCCTCCCGGAAGGGAGTGCGCGAGTGCTCCTTCACCGCTTCGTGGACCTCGTGCGCGAAGTCCTGGTCGTCCCACTCGCGTCGGGCGAAGCCGACGAGGGAGAAGCCCGGCGGCAGGAGCCCGCGGTTCGCGAGATCGTACACAGCGGGCATCAGCTTTTTCCGTGACAAATCGCCCGTGACGCCGAAGATCACCAGGCCCGACGGCCCCGCGATGCGCGGGAGCCGTCGGTCCGCGGCGTCACGAAGCGGATTCGCTCCGTGTGCGGGAGTCAAGGTGCTCAGCCCTCCGAAGGAGCGAGGCGCTGGAGCTCCGCCTCGGTCGACTTGAGCAGGTCGTTCCAGGACGCCTCGAACTTCTCGACGCCCTCGTCCTCGAGCAGCTGGACGACGTCGTCGTACGCGATCCCGAGCTTCTCGAGGGCGTCGAGCTCGGCACGGGCCTGCTCGTACGTCCCGCGCACCGTGTCGCCCGTGATCCGCCCGTGGTCGGCGGTCGCCTCCAGCGTGGCCTCCGGCATGGTGTTGACCGTGCCCGGGGCGACCAGCTGGTCCACGTACATCGTGTCCGGGTACGCCGGGTCCTTGACGCCGGTCGAGGCCCACAGCGGACGCTGCGCGTTGGCCTGCGCCCTGTCGAGGGCCGCCCAGCGCTCCGACGGCGGCGTCGACGAGTCCGCCGAGCCGAACACCTCCTCGTACGCCTGGTAGGCGAGCCGCGCGTTGGCGAGGGCCGCCTTGCCGCGCAGCTGCTTCGCCTCGTCGGTGCCCAGGGTGTCCAGCCGCTTGTCGATCTCGGTGTCCACGCGGGACACGAAGAACGACGCCACAGAACGGATCTTCGACAGGTCCAGGCCCGCGGCCTTCGCCTTCTCCAGACCGGCCAGGTAGGCGTCCATGACCGCGCGGTAGCGCTCCAGCGAGAAGATCAGCGTGACGTTGACGCTGATGCCGAGGCCGATGACCTCGGTGATCGCCGGAAGACCGGCCCGTGTGGCCGGGATCTTGATGAATGTGTTCGGCCGGTCCACCAGCCAGGCCAGCTGCTTGGCCTCGGCGACGGTGGCCGCCGTGTTGTGCGCCAGGCGCGGGTCGACCTCGATCGACACGCGGCCGTCCTGTCCGCCCGTCGCGTCGAAGACCGGCCGCAGCACGTCCGCGGCGTCGCGCACGTCCGCGGTGGTGATCATGCGCAGGGCCTCCTCGACGGTCACCCGGCGGGTGGCGAGGTCGGAGACCTGCGGCTCGTAACCGTCGCCGGACGAGATGGCCTTCTGGAAGATGGACGGGTTGGTGGTGACGCCCACGACGTGCTGCTGGTCGATGAGCTCGGCCAGGTTGCCGGACGTGATGCGCTTGCGCGACAGGTCGTCGAGCCAGATCGCGACGCCTTCGTCGGAGAGGCGCTTGAGTGCGTCTGTCATGAGAGTTGCATCTCCTACTAGTCGTATACCGGCGTCAGCGCGCGGCGGCGGCGATCGATTCCCGCGCGGCGGCGGCCACCGCCTCGGGGGTGAAACCGAACTCGCGGAACAGCACCTTGCCGTCGGCCGAGGCGCCGAAGTGCTCCAGCGACACGATCCGGCCGGCGTCGCCGACGAAGCGGTGCCAGGTCAGCCCGATACCGGCCTCGACGGCCACCCGTGCCTTCACCGAGGGCGGCAGCACCGCGTCCCGGTACCCCTGGTCCTGCTGGTCGAACCACTCGACGGACGGCATCGAGACGACCCGTGTCGCGATGCCCTCGCTCTGGAGCTGCTCGCGGGCCTCCACGGCCAGGTGCACCTCGGAGCCGGTGGCGATGAGTACGACCTGCGGCTCGGCGCTCTCCCCGCCGGGACCCTCGGCCTCGAACATGACGTAACCGCCCTTGGCCACGTCCTCGTTGGGCTCGTACGTCGGCACGCCCTGGCGGGTCAGCGCCAGACCGTGCGGCGTGCCCACGCGGAACTCCTTGGTCCAGCGACGGAGGATCTCGCGCCAGGCGATCGCCGTCTCGTTGGCGTCGGCCGGGCGCACGATGCTCAGGCCCGGGATGGCGCGCAGGGAGGCCAGGTGCTCCACCGGCTGGTGGGTCGGGCCGTCCTCGCCGAGACCGATCGAGTCGTGCGTCCACACGTACGTCACCGGCAGGTGCATCAGCGCGGACAGCCGGACCGCGTTGCGCATGTAGTCGGAGAAGACGAGGAACGTACCGCCGTAGACACGGGTGTTGCCGTGCAGGGTGATGCCGTTCATGATCGCGGCCATCGCGTGCTCGCGGATGCCGAAGTGGATCGTGCGGCCGTAGGGGTCCGCCTCCGGCAGCGGGTTGCCCTCGGGCAGGAACGACGAGGTCTTGTCGATCGTCGTGTTGTTCGAGCCCGCGAGGTCGGCGGAACCGCCCCACAGCTCCGGGACGACCGCGCCCAGCGCCTGCAGCACCTTGCCGGACGCGGCACGGGTGGCGACCGCCTTGCCGGTCTCGAACACCGGGAGCTTCTCCTCCCAGCCCGCCGGGAGTTCGCCCTCACGGATCCGGTCGAACTCCGCCGCGCGCTCCGGGTTCGCGGCGCGCCACTCGGCGAACGCCTTCTCCCACTCCTCGCGCTCGGTGCGCCCGCGGTCGAGGGCCCGGCGGGTGTGCCCGATGACCTCGTCGGAGACCTCGAAGGTCTTCTCCGGGTCGAAGCCGAGGACCCGCTTGGTGGCCGCGATCTCGTCGTCGCCCAGGGCCGCGCCGTGGGCGGCCTCGGTGTTCTGGGCGTTCGGGGCCGGCCAGGCGATGATCGAGCGGACGGCGATGAAGGACGGCCGGTCGGTCTCCTCCTTGGCGGCCTTCAGCGCCTCGTACAGCGCGACCGGGTCCAGGTCGCCGCTCGGCAGCGGGGCGACGCGCTGGACGTGCCAGCCGTACGCCTCGTACCGCTGCAGGGTGTCCTCGGAGACCGCGGTCTCGGTGTCGCCCTCGATGGAGATGTGGTTGTCGTCCCAGAGCAGCACCAGGTTGCCGAGCTTCTGGTGGCCGGCCAGCGAGGACGCCTCGTGCGAGATGCCCTCCTGGAGGCAGCCGTCACCGGCGATGGCCCAGACGGTGTGGTCGAACGGGGAGCTGCCGGGAGCGGCCTCCGGGTCGAACAGGCCGCGCTCGTAACGCGCCGCCATGGCCATGCCGACGGCGTTGGCGACGCCCTGGCCCAGCGGACCGGTCGTCGTCTCCACGCCCACCGTGTGGCCGTACTCGGGGTGACCCGGGGTCCTGGAGTCCCACGTGCGGAAGGACTTGAGGTCGTCGAGCTCCAGGCCGTACCCGGCGAGGTAGAGCTGGATGTAGAGCGTCAGGCTGGAGTGGCCCGCGGAGAGCACGAACCGGTCACGGCCGGTCCAGTCCGCGTCGGAGGGGTCGTGCCGCATCAGCTTCTGGAAGAGGACGTACGCCGCGGGGGCCAGGCTCATCGCCGTACCGGGATGGCCGTTGCCGACCTTCTGTACGGCGTCAGCGGCGAGGACACGGACGGTGTCCACGGCCCGCTGGTCCAATGCGGTCCACTCGAGGTCTGTGGTGGTCGGCTTGGTGCTCACCCTGGGTCAGGGCTCCTCTCCACATGTTCGGGTCCCGGTGCCTGAGGGGTTTACCGGGCGCTGTCGAGCCTACCCTCGCAGCAACGTGCATCCTTTCGGGTGCACGTCTCTCCAATCGGACACATCAACCAGCCTGCGGGTACCGGCCCGACTTCGCCTGTTGTCGGTGGCTGACTCCGGTGATTACGGACGGGGCGGCGGCAGCGCTCAACACGACCCACCCCCGCGAAGATCGGCATGGGGCCAACGTCTAGAGTGGCGTGGTACGCGCAAGCCTTCACCGGGCGTTCACGCCTCCATGACCCTCCGGGCATGAGGGGCGCCCCCGTGAGGCTTGCTGGGAATTCTCTGTCAGGGGTGTGCGTGACGGCCGTCGAGTCCCGACCCGCCGGGGTCGTCTTGACTCCCAGCCCGGGGGGCCATCGGCCGTTCGGGGCCCGCGTCAAGGCATTCGTGGCGCTGACCAAGCCGCGGATCATCGAGCTGCTTCTCATCACCACCGTACCGGTGATGTTCCTGGCCGCGCAGGGTGTGCCGGACCTCTGGCTCGTGATCGCCACGTGCGTCGGCGGATACCTCTCCGCGGGCGGTGCCAACGCGCTCAACATGTACATCGACCGCGACATCGACGCCCTGATGGACCGCACCGCGCAGCGCCCGCTGGTCACCGGCATGGTGTCGCCGCGCGAGGGCCTGGTCTTCGGCATCACCCTGGCCGTGGTCTCCACGCTCTGGTTCGGACTGCTCGTCAACTGGCTGTCCGCGGCCCTGGCGCTCGGCGCGCTCCTCTTCTACGTGGTCGTCTACACGATGCTGCTGAAGCGGCGCACCGCGCAGAACATCGTCTGGGGCGGCATCGCCGGCTGCATGCCGGTGCTGATCGGCTGGTCCGCCGTCACCAACTCGATGTCGTGGGCCGCCGTCATCCTCTTCCTCGTCATCTTCTTCTGGACGCCGCCGCACTACTGGCCGCTGTCGATGAAGGTGAAGGAGGACTACGCGCGCGTGGGCGTGCCGATGCTCCCGGTCGTCGCGTCGAACAAGGTCGTCGCCCGCCAGATCGTCCTCTACAGCTGGGTGATGGTCGCGGTCTCCCTGCTGCTGACCCCGCTCGGCTACACCGGCTGGTTCTACACGACGGTGGCGCTGGCGACCGGCGGCTGGTGGCTCTGGGAGGCGCACGCGCTGCAGAGCCGGGCCAAGGCCGGTGTGACGGGCGGGAAGCTCAAGGAGATGCGGCTGTTCCACTGGTCCATCACCTATGTCTCGCTGCTGTTCGTCGCCGTCGCCGTGGACCCCTTCCTGCGCTGACCACCGGCCCGGGGCGGACACGGGCCCCGGCGTGGCCGAGGCCACGTGGCCAGGCGGTCGCCAGTCGATCTACCCGCGAGTAGCATCCTGGTCATGGCAGACACCCAGGTTGACGAGAAGCAGTCCGCGAAGACCGAGCGGAAGGCGGCGAGGCTCGCCAAGCAGATCGGCGCCTTCGCCAAGGCCCACGGCGGCGCCGAGGGCCAGCTCGCGTACATCGGCCAGGCGGGCACCCGGATCGTGCTCGTCGGTGAGGACGGCGGCTGGGGCGACCTGGTCGCGCCGACCCACGAGATCGCCGTCAGGGCCGCGGAGAAGTCCGGCATCACCCTGCACGAGTCCTTCGACGGCGACTACGCGCTGAAGGTGCGCACCGGACCGTACGAGTGGACGCGGATGGCCGGTATCCAGATCGGCGGCCCGTCGAACGGCTGACCGCTCCGTGCCCTGCACGGGCACCGGAGAGGGGCCGTTGCGGTCCGGGGCAACACCTCGCGCGGGGCTCACCCGTTAGGACGGGTGGAACGACGTCCACCGCTGGGAGCCCCGGATGATCGACACGCCGTCCTTGGTGGATCAGTACTGCCACGGCGTCCTCCGCACGGAACTGGGCCTCGGTACCTTCGAGGCCCACCTCGGCAGGACCGCCGGGCCGCCCGCGCCCGGCACCACCTTCTTCGACACCCAGACCGGTTTCGCCGTACGCCGCTGGTGCCCGCCGCTGCTCGGCCTGGAACCGCACTGCCCGCCCGCGAGCTACCTCGCGCGGCGCCGGGAGCTCGGCGTCCTGGAATCCGGCAGGCGGCTGCTGCGGGCGACCGGCATCTCCACCTACCTCGTGGACACCGGACTGCCCGGCGACCTCACCGGTGTTCCCGAGATCGCCGCGGCGGGCATGGCCGACGCACACGAGATCGTGCGGCTGGAACTGCTCGCCGAACAGGTCGCCGACACCTCGGGCACCGTCGACTCGTTCCTCGCCAACCTCGCCGAGGCCGTGCACGGCGCGGCCGACTCGGCGGTCGCCTTCACTTCCGTCACGGGGGTGCGGCACGGGATCTCCGTCGAACCCGAACCACCCGGGCCCGGCGAGGTGCGCGGTGCGACCGGGCGCTGGCTGGAGGGCCGTGCGGTCGGCGGCCGGCTCACCGACCCGGTACTGCTGCGTCATCTGCTCTGGGTCGCCGTCGCCGCGGCGCGGCCCCTGCAGATCCACGTCGGGGTGGGCGATCCGCTGCCGCTGGCCGGCTTCGCGGCGGCCACCGCGGGCCTGGGCACCGATCTGGTGCTGCTCCACGGCTATCCGTACCACCGCCACGCGGCACATCTGGCGAGCGTCTTCCCGCACGTGTACGCCGACGTCGGGCCCGCCCTGGCCCACACCGGGGCCGGGGCCGCGACCGTCCTCGCCGAGACCCTGGAGCACGCCCCGTTCGGGAAGCTGCTGTTCTCCAGCGGGGCCCGGGGGCTGCCCGAGCTCCATGTCGTGGGAGCGCGGATCTTCCGGGAGGCACTGGACCGGGTGCTCGGCGGCTGGGTCGGCGACGGCGCCTGGTGCCGGGCGGACGCCCAGCGGGTCGCCGGGATGATCGCGGCGGACAACGCCCGCCGCGTCTACGGCCTCCCCGGCTGAACCGCCGGCTCGGGGCGCGTCAGGCCGCGGTGAGGGCGGCGTCGGGCGCGGCCGCGGTGCCCGGGGCGGCGAGCGGACGCTCCCGCAGGCTCAGGGCCAGGCGCAGCACGGCGATCCACATCAGCGAGGAGCCGAGCATGTGGGCGCCGACCAGCAGCTCCGGCACGTCGGTGAAGAACTGCACATAGCCGATGGCGCCCTGCGCGACCAGTACGCAGATCAGTTCCCGGGCGCGGGCCCGGGTGTCGTCGGGCGCGTCCACGATCCGCAGCGCCAGCCACATCCCCACGGCGAGCACGCAGACCAGCCAGGCCAGCGCGGCGTGCACATGGGCCGCGTCCACCCAGTCGAACGGCATCCTCGGCACGTCGCTGCTGTCTCCGGCGTGCTTGCCGGAGCCGGTCACGATCGTGCCCGCCGCGATCAGCAGGCCCGCCGCGCCGGTCAGCGCCCAGGACAGCCGCCGCACGGGGAGCGGGACCCGGGGCCGGGGCGCGGTGTCGCCCTCGCCGGCCCGGATCCAGGTGACCGTGGCGACCGTCAGCAGCGCGTTCGCCGCGAGGAAGTGCCCGGCCACCGTCCACGGGTTGAGGCCCGCCCACACGGTGATGCCGCCGAGAACGGCGTTGCTCATCACGACCCAGAACTGCGCCCAGCCGAGCCGGGTGAGCCCCCGCCGCCACGGCCTGGTGGAGCGCGCCGCGATGATGGCCCAGCCGACCGCCGCCGACAGGACGTACGTCAGCATCCGGTTGCCGAACTCGATGGCGCCGTGAATGCCCTGTTCGGGCGTCGCGAACAGACTGTCGTCCGTGCACTTGGGCCAGGTGTCGCAGCCGAGACCGGAACCGGTCAGCCGGACCGCGCCGCCGGTGACGATGATGACCACGCTCATCACGACGGGCGCGAGCGCGGCTCGCCGGAGCACCTCGGGGGACGGCGTCCAGCGCTTGGCGATGTAGGCGAGGGGGGTTTGCACGGCGACTATCGTAGAGGGGTGCTTGTGCGTGTTTTCACGAGGGCCCCCCGGGGATTCGTCACAGGGCTCGGCGAGCGGCCCTGACCGGCTCCTTCCCGGCGCGGCCCGGACCGGCTCATTCCCAGCGGAAGAACCGCGCCGCCGCCGCGAGTCCCAGCACCGCCCAGCCCGTCAGGATCCCCAGATCGCCCCACGGCAGGGCCGCGCCGTGCTGGAGCACGTCGCGCAGCCCGTCGGAGAGCGCGGAGATCGGCAGCAGCGCGAGGACCGCTTGCGCCGGGTCCGGGAACCTGTCCAGCGGCACGATCACCCCGCCGCCGACCAGCAGCAGCAGGAAGACCAGATTGGCCGCGGCGAGCGTCGCCTCGGCCCGGAGCGTGCCCGCCATCAGCAGACCCAGGCCCGAGAAGGCCGCGGTGCCGGCGACCAGCAGCAGAGCCACGGCGACCGGACCGCCCCGCGGCGACCAGCCGAGCCCGAAGGCGATCAGCGTCAGCAGGGCGACCTGCAGGACCTCCGTGACCAGGACGGAGAGCGTCTTGGCGGTCATCAGGGCCCACCGGGGGAGCGGGGAGGCGCCGAGGCGTTTCAGCACGCCGTAGCGGCGCTCGAAGCCGGTGGCGATCGCCTGTCCCGTGAACGCGGTGGACATCACGGCCAGCGCCAGGACGCCGGGTGCGAGGAAGTCCACGGCCCGGCCCTCTCCCGTGTCGACGATGTCGACCGTCGAGAAGAGCACCAGCAGCAGTGACGGGATGACCACCGTCAGCAGCAGCTGCTCGCCGTTGCGGAGCAGCATCCGCGTCTCCAGCGCCGCCTGCGCCGCGATCATCCGCACGACCGGCGCGCCGCCCGGCCTCGGGGCGTACCGGCCCGTGCTCCCGGGCGAGTCCGGCCCGCCGGACGTCCTGTCCGTGGTCACCTCAGCGGTCACGACCGCAGCTCCTTCCCCGTGAGCTCCAGGAAGACGTCCTCGAGGGTGTGGCGTTCGACCGAGATGCCGTCCGGCATCACCCCGTGCTGCGCGCACCAGGAGGTGACGGTGGCGAGCAGCTGCGGGTCGACGGTGCCGCTGATCCGGTACGCGCCCGGCGTCAGCTCGGCCGCCGCGGTGCCGTCCGGCAGCGCCTTCAGCAGGGATCCGAGGTCCAGGCCGGGGCGGCCGGTGAAGCGGAGGGTGTTCTCGGCGCCGCCGCGGCACAGCTGCTCTGGGGTGCCCTGGGCGGCGACCCGGCCCGCGTCGATGATCGCGACGTCGTCGGCGAGTTCCTCGGCCTCGTCCATGAAGTGCGTGGTCAGCACGACCGTCACCCCGTCGGCGCGCAGCTCGCGCACCAGGTTCCAGGTGGCGCGGCGGGCCTGGGGGTCGAGACCGGCGGTCGGCTCGTCCAGGAAGACCAGTTCGGGGCGGCCCACGACGGCCATGGCGAGTGCCAGGCGCTGCTGCTGTCCGCCGGAGAGCCGCCGGTACGTCGTGCGGCCGCACGAGCCGAGGCCGAGACGTTCGATCAGGGCGTCCACGTCGAGGGGGTGGGCGTGCAGCTTCGCCATGTGGCGCAGCATCTCGTCGGCGCGGGCGCCCGAGTAGACGCCGCCGGACTGCAGCATCACCCCGATCCTCGGGCGCAGCCGGGCGGCGTCGGAGACCGGGTCCAGGCCGAGGACGCGGACCGTGCCGGCGTCGGCGCGCCGGTAGCCCTCGCAGGTCTCGACGGTGGTGGTCTTCCCGGCCCCGTTCGGGCCGAGGACGGCGGTGACCGTGCCGGTGCGGACGTCGAGGTCGAGCCCGTCCACCGCGGTTCTGGCTCCGTACCGCTTGACCAGGCCCCGTACCCGGACGGCGGACTCGTTGTTCATGCCGGGCAGTCTAAGGAGGGGCGACGGGCCGCCGGGGGCCCGGGCGGTGTCCCGGCCCCGGGGAGGGCATGGATCCGGCCATCCGCGGGGTGCCCCGGAGGAGGGGTGCGGAGTCCTCCGGAGGCCGGCCGCGGCGGGCACCTCGGGAGGGACGAATCGCCGGTCAGCGGGGGTGCGAGGGCTCGCCCGGAGCCCTCGCCGGGCGGCGGGGGGCCGGACGGAATCGATCTCACGAATGATCGTTTCCGCAGGTCAGGTTAGGTTTCCCTAAGTGATGCACGGCACCGCCCGCCCGGAGGAACGCGGCTTGTCAGTCTCTCGGGAATTACGCAACAATGGCGTTGTGAAAAACGACGGAGCTGTGGGGGAGTCCCCCCAGGAGGAGCTCGCGACCGGGGAGCGGTCCACCCGCAACCGGGTCGCGCGGTCGATCCTGGACCACGGCCCGTCCACCGTCGCCGATCTCGCCGGCCGTCTCGGACTCACCCAGGCGGCCGTGCGCCGTCATCTGGACGCACTCGTCTCCGACGACGTCGTCGTGGCCCGCGAGCAGCGCGTGTACGGCGCGCGCACCCGCGGCAGGCCCGCCAAGGTGTTCGCGCTCACCGACTGCGGCCGGGACGCCTTCGACCAGTCCTACGACGTGCTCGCCGTCGACGCCCTCCGCTGGATCGAGGAGAACGCGGGAGGCGAGGCCGCCGTCGCCGCCTTCGCCCGCGACCGCATGGAGGCCCAGGCCGAGGCGTACCGCCGGGCCGTGGAGGCCGCCGATCCCGAGGCGCGGACCGAGGCTCTGGCCAAGGCGTTGACCGCGGACGGGTACGCTGCTACGGCGCGTAACGCACCGGTCGGCGAGCAGCTGTGTCAGCACCACTGCCCCGTCGCCCATGTGGCCGAGCGGTACCCGCAGCTGTGCGAGGCGGAGACCGAGGTCTTCTCCCGCCTGCTCGGCACGCATGTGCAGCGTCTGGCCACCATCGCCCACGGCGACGGTGTGTGCACGACCTTCATCCCGAAGGCCGGCCACCGCTCCGACGACCGGCCGGCCGACGGGTCCGGCAGGACCAGCACGACCAGCAACACCGAAAAGACCACTTCGCAAGCATCTGCAAGCACGGCCGGGAGGAACCCCGCATGACTCTCCCCACGGAGACTGCCCACCCTGAGCTCGATGGCCTGGGCAAGTACGAATACGGCTGGGCCGACTCCGACGTCGCAGGCGCCGCCGCAAAGCGCGGCCTCTCGGAGGACGTGGTCCGGGACATCTCCGCGAAGAAGTCCGAGCCCGAGTGGATGCTGAAGATGCGTCTGAAGGGCCTGAAGCTCTTCGAGAAGAAGCCCATGCCGAACTGGGGCTCCGACCTCTCCGGCATCGACTTCGACAACATCAAGTACTTCGTGCGGTCCACGGAGAAGCAGGCGGAGTCCTGGGAGGACCTGCCCGAGGACATCAAGAACACGTACGACAAGCTCGGCATCCCCGAGGCCGAGAAGCAGCGCCTGGTGGCCGGTGTCGCCGCGCAGTACGAGTCCGAGGTCGTCTACCACCAGATCCGCGAGGACCTGGAGGAGCAGGGCGTCATCTTCCTGGACACCGACACCGCGCTGAAGGAGCACCCGGAGCTCTTCAAGGAGTACTTCGGCACGGTCATCCCGGCCGGCGACAACAAGTTCGCGTCGCTGAACACCGCGGTGTGGTCCGGCGGCTCCTTCATCTACGTGCCGAAGGGCGTGCACGTCGAGATCCCGCTCCAGGCCTACTTCCGGATCAACACCGAGAACATGGGCCAGTTCGAGCGGACGCTGATCATCGTCGACGAGGACGCCTACGTCCACTACGTCGAGGGCTGCACCGCCCCGATCTACTCCTCGGACTCGCTGCACAGCGCCGTGGTCGAGATCATCGTCAAGAAGGGCGCCCGCTGCCGCTACACGACCATCCAGAACTGGTCGAACAACGTCTACAACCTGGTCACCAAGCGCGCCGTGGCGTACGAGGGCGCGACCATGGAGTGGGTCGACGGCAACATCGGCTCCAAGGTCACGATGAAGTACCCCGCCGTGTACCTGATGGGCGAGCACGCCAAGGGCGAGACCCTGTCCATCGCCTTCGCGGGCGAGGGCCAGCACCAGGACGCCGGCGCCAAGATGGTCCACATGGCGCCGAACACCTCGTCGAACATCGTCTCCAAGTCGGTGGCGCGAGGCGGCGGCCGCACCTCCTACCGCGGTCTGATCGAGATCGGCGAGGGCGCCCCCGGTGCCAAGTCCAACGTGCTCTGCGACGCCCTGCTCGTCGACACGATCTCCCGGTCCGACACCTACCCGTACGTCGACGTCCGCGAGGACGACGTCTCCATGGGGCACGAGGCCACCGTCTCCAAGGTCTCCGAGGACCAGCTCTTCTACCTGATGAGCCGCGGTCTCTCCGAGGACGAGGCGATGGCGATGATCGTGCGCGGCTTCGTCGAGCCGATCGCCAAGGAGCTGCCCATGGAGTACGCCCTGGAGCTCAACCGGCTGATCGAGCTGCAGATGGAGGGCGCGGTCGGCTGACGCCGGCGCCCCACCCGCAGCGACGCAGATTTCTCACGTAGGAAGCGAGCAACACGACAGCCATGGCTGAGGCTCAGAACATCCCGGTGGGCTCCACCACCGCCGGCTCGATCGCGGTGGCCGCGGAGTCCACCGTCGCCACGCGCATGAGCGCGCCCCCGTCCTTCGACGTGGCGGACTTCCCGGTCCCGCACGGCCGCGAGGAGGAGTGGCGGTTCACGCCGCTGGAGCGGCTGAAGGGTCTCCACGACGGCACCGCGAAGGCCGACGGCTCGATCAAGGCTGAGGTGAACGCCCCCGACGGCGTCACCGTCCAGTCCGTCGGCCGTGACGACGCGCGCATCGGCAAGGCGGGCACGCCCGTCGACCGGGTCGCCGCGCAGGCGTTCTCCTCGTTCGAGAAGGCCACCGTCGTCTCGGTGCCGAAGGAGACGGTCCTGACCGAACCGGTGCGGGTCACCCTGCACGGCGAGGGCGGCACCACCTTCGGGCACACGGTCTTCGAGATCGGCGCCTTCGCCGAGGCCGTCATCGTCATCGACCACACCGGTGACGCCGTGCGCGCCGCCAACGTGGACTTCCTGGTCGGCGACGGGGCCAAGGTCACCTTCGTCTCCGTCCAGGACTGGGACGACACGGCGGTGCACTGCTCGCAGCACAACGTGCTCGTCGGCCGCGACGCCACCTTCAAGTCGGTCGTGATCACCTTCGGCGGCGACGTCGTGCGCCTCCACCCCCGCGTCGAGTACGCGGGCCCGGGCGGCGAGGCCGAGCTGTTCGGTCTGTACTTCACCGACGCGGGCCAGCACCAGGAGCACCGACTCCTGGTCACGCACAACACGCCGCACTGCAAGTCCAACGTCGTCTACAAGGGCGCGCTCCAGGGCGACGACGCGCACGCCGTCTGGATCGGCGACGTGCTCATCGAGGCCAAGGCCGAGGGCACCGACACCTACGAGATGAACCGCAACCTGGTTCTGAGCGACGGCGCCCGCGTCGACTCCGTGCCCAACCTGGAGATCGAGACCGGTGAGATCGTCGGCGCCGGCCACGCCTCCGCCACCGGCCGCTTCGACGACGAGCAGCTCTTCTACCTGATGGCCCGGGGCATCCCGGAGGCCGAGGCCCGCCGCCTCGTCGTCCGCGGCTTCTTCGCCGAGCTGGTCCAGCAGATCGGTCTGCCGGACGTGGAGGAGCGCCTCATCGCCAAGATCGAGGCGGAGCTGGAGGCGTCCGTCTGATGGCCTTCGTCCGCGCCTGTGGGCTGAGCGAGCTGGAGGAGGACACCCCGAAGCGGGTGGAACTCGACGGCACGCCGGTCTCCGTCGTCCGCACGGAGGGCGAGGTGTTCGCGATCCACGACATCTGCTCGCACGCGAACGTCTCCCTGTCCGAGGGCGAGGTGGAGGACTGCCAGATCGAGTGCTGGCTGCACGGCTCCAGCTTCGACCTCCGCACCGGCAAGCCGTCCGGCCTTCCCGCGACGCGCCCCGTCCCCGTGTACCCCGTAAAGATCGAAGGGGACGATGTGCTCGTCTCCGTCACCCAGGAGTCCTGAGTCACCCATGGCAACGCTTGAAATCCGCGACCTGCACGTCTCCGTCGAGGCCGAGAACGGCCCCCGGGAGATCCTCAAGGGCGTCGACCTGACCGTGAAGCAGGGCGAGACCCACGCCATCATGGGCCCCAACGGCTCCGGCAAGTCGACCCTCGCCTACTCCCTCGCGGGCCACCCCAAGTACACGATCACCAGTGGCACCGTGACCCTGGACGGCGAGGACGTCCTGGAGATGTCCGTCGACGAGCGCGCCCGCGCCGGCGTCTTCCTCGCGATGCAGTACCCCGTCGAGGTCCCCGGTGTCTCGGTCTCCAACTTCCTGCGCACCTCCGCCACCGCCATCCGCGGCGAGGCCCCCAAGCTGCGCACCTGGGTGAAGGAGGTCAAGGAGACCATGGAGCGTCTCCAGATGGACCCGGCCTTCGCCGAGCGGAACGTGAACGAGGGCTTCTCCGGGGGTGAGAAGAAGCGGCACGAGATCCTCCAGCTGGAGCTCCTCAAGCCGAAGATCGCGATCCTCGACGAGACGGACTCCGGCCTCGACGTCGACGCGCTGCGCACCGTCTCCGAGGGCGTCAACCGCGTCCGCGAGACCGGTGAGGTCGGCACCCTGCTGATCACGCACTACACGCGCATCCTGCGCTACATCAAGCCCGACTTCGTCCACGTGTTCGCGAACGGCCGCATCGCCGAGTCCGGCGGTGCCGAGCTCGCCGACAAGCTCGAGGCCGAGGGCTACGAGGCATACACGAAGGGTGGCGTATCCGCGTGACCCCTGCCCGCCAGGGGCTCCCTGGCCTCCTCGACACCGAGGCGATCCGCAAGGACTTCCCGATCCTGGACCGCGTGGTCCACGACGGCAGGAAGCTCGTGTACCTGGACAACGCGGCGACCTCGCAGAAGCCGCGCCAGGTGCTGGACGCACTCGCCGAGTACTACGAGCGCTACAACGCCAATGTCCACCGCGGTGTGCACGTGCTCGCCGAGGAGGCCACGGCACTGTACGAGGGCGCTCGCGACAAGGTCGCCTCCTTCATCAACGCGCCGAGCCGCGACGAGGTGATCTTCACCAAGAACGCGTCGGAGTCGCTGAACCTCGTGGCGAACATGCTGGGCTGGGCCGACGAGCCCTACCGCGTCGACCGCGAGACCGAGATAGTCATCACGGAGATGGAGCACCACTCCAACATCGTTCCCTGGCAGCTGCTGGCGCAGCGCACGGGCGCGAAGCTGAAGTGGTTCGGCCTCACCGACGACGGCCGCCTCGACCTCTCCAACATCGAGGAGGTCATCACGGAGAAGACGAAGATCGTCTCCTTCACGCTGGTCTCCAACATCCTGGGGACGGTCAACCCGGTCGAGCAGATCGTCCGCCGGGCGCAGGACGTCGGCGCGCTCGTCCTCGTCGACGCCTCGCAGGCCGCCCCGCACATGCCCCTGGACGTCCAGGCGCTCGGCGCCGACTTCGTGGCCTTCACCGGCCACAAGATGTGCGGCCCGACCGGCATCGGCGTGCTCTGGGGCCGCCAGGAGCTCCTGGAGGACCTGCCTCCGTTCCTGGGCGGCGGCGAGATGATCGAGACCGTCTCGATGCACTCGTCGACGTACGCCCCGGCGCCGCACAAGTTCGAGGCCGGTACGCCCCCGATCGCCCAGGCCGTCGGCCTCGGCGCCGCCGTGGACTACCTGAGCGCGATCGGCATGGACAGGATCGCGCAGCACGAGCACGCGATCACCGAGTACGCCGTCCAGCGGCTGCAGCAGGTCCCCGACCTGCGGATCATCGGCCCCGTCACCGCCGAGGACCGCGGCGCGGCGATCTCCTTCGTGCTCGGGGACATCCACCCGCACGACGTGGGGCAGGTGCTGGACGAGCAGGGCATCGCCGTCCGGGTCGGCCACCACTGCGCACGGCCGGTGTGCCTCCGGTACGGAATTCCCGCGACCACGAGGGCGTCGTTCTATCTGTACTCCACGCCGGGCGAGGTGGACGCACTGATCGACGGCCTGGAGCACGTCCGTAACTTCTTCGGCTGAGGGGCCTGACGTGAAGCTTGATTCGATGTACCAGGACGTCATCCTGGACCACTACAAGCACCCGCACGGGCGGGGCTTGCGGGACGGCGACGCCGAGGTGCACCACGTCAACCCCACCTGCGGCGACGAGATCACGATGCGGGTGAAGTACGACGGCACCCGCATCGCGGACGTCTCCTACGAGGGCCAGGGCTGTTCCATCAGCCAGGCGTCCGCCTCCGTGCTGAACGAGCTGCTCGTCGGCAAGGAGCTCGCGGAGGCGCAGAAGATCCAGGCGACGTTCCTTGAGCTGATGCAGTCCAAGGGCCAGATCGAGCCGGACGACGCGATGGAGGAGGTGCTGGAGGACGCGGTCGCGTTCGCCGGCGTCTCCAAGTACCCGGCGCGCGTGAAGTGCGCCCTCCTGAGCTGGATGGCATGGAAGGACGCGACGGCGCAGGCGCTGTCCGAAGGGAAGACCGCATGACTGAGAACCCCGAGACCACGGCGGAGAAGGACTGGCCGGACGAGGAGACCTTCTCCTCCGAGGCCGCGACGCCGACGAGCACGAAGGCCTCCGAGGAGGAGGTCCGCGAGGCCCTGTACGACGTCGTCGACCCCGAGCTGGGCATCGACGTGGTCAACCTCGGTCTGATCTACGGCATCCACATCGACGACGCCAACATCGCGACCCTGGACATGACGCTGACGTCGGCGGCCTGCCCGCTGACGGACGTGATCGAGGACCAGGCGAAGGCCGCGACCGACGGCATCGTCAACGAGCTGAAGATCAACTGGGTCTGGATGCCGCCGTGGGGTCCGGACAAGATCACGGACGACGGCCGTGAGCAGCTGAGGGCGCTCGGCTTCAACGTCTGACGTCGCGACGCCTCCGGGGACGGCGCGATCCCGCACCGGACCGTCCGTCCCTCCGGGGAGCGTCCCGCACTTCCGGGCACGTCATCGTCCGACGCGGTCCGCAGGGCACGCGAACGGCCGTGCCCGCCGGTCTTCCCGGCGGGCACGGCCGTTCGCTTGTTCGGCGGCGCGTCCGTGCGGCGGCAGCCGTCGGCCGCTCCGCGCGTCAGCCGACGACGGGCGGGGCCGGCGGCTGCGGTCCCGGCGTACCCGAGCCCGTGCCGGCACCCGCGGCCGAGGCCAGGACCGGCGCCAGGTTCTCGTTGCGGATGCGCTGGTCGACGTAGAGCAGACCGTTCACCAGCTGGGGGAACGTCGAGGTGACGATCTGGGCGACCAGCTGGCCGACCAGGGCGAGGGCGAACCAGCCGGACATCCCGACGAGGAACGTGGAGATGTCCTCGCCGTCGTCCGGGGTCGCGGTGCCCGCCATCGGGACGGCGCTCGCCATGTCGACCGTCTGGCGGATCGCGAAACCGACCGCCGCGGCCATCAGATAGGCCAGCAGCGAGATGCCGAAGATCCGCCACCAGCCGCCGCGCACCAGGTGCCAGGAGCGGCGCATCGACTGAATCGGTCCCTGGCCCTCGAAGACCGCGACGTGCGGGGCGAGGCTGAACTTCACCCAGAGCCAGGTCGCGACCGGCGCGGTGGCCAGCACCCCGAGGAAGCCGAGCGCTGCGAGCCCGCCCGCGCCGCTGCCGTCGCCGTCCAGCGACGTCACCAGGCTGACCGTGAGGGCCACGAAGCCGAGCATCATCAGGGCCACGGGCACGAGAGCGATCAGACCGGTGAGGACGACGGTCCCGAGCACCGCCGGAACCTTTCCCCAGGCGCGGCGCCAGACCGTGCCGAAGACGACCGGCCGGCCGAGCACCGTGTCCTGGAGGACGGCCGGTACCGCGGCCGTGACCACCGCCGTCGAGACGAGCAGCACGACGAGGGCGAACACCCAGACGGAGGCGAGCGCGACCACCAGAGGCTGTGCCTGGTCCCAGGACGGGGCCTCGCCCGGCGGGAGGTCGATGACCTCGTGCAGGCGGTCGCCGACCGCCGAGTAGGCGAGCGCGAGCGTCCCGCCGACCGCCAGGGCGGCGAGGACGTAGACGGCGACGGCCGTGCCGTAGAGCTGCTTCCAGCCGCGGGCGATCGTCGCGAACGCGCCGCCCAGGACATCGCCGAGTTCGAGCGGTCGCAGCGGTATCACTCCGGGCTTCGGCGCCGGGGGAGGTCCCCAGCCGCCCCACCCGGGCGCCCCGCCGTACCCCGGCGGCCCGCCCCAGCCGGGCGTTCCGCCGTACGGTCCCGTTCCCTGCCCCATCGTGTCCGACATGTGCCGTGCCCCCCGTGCAGTCGTCCCCACCTGACCGGGACACGGTAGCTGGCGTGGGCATGCCCGACGATGCCGGAGTCCCCGGTCTCGTTGTGTACGGGCGTACCCATCGTTGTGTACAGTCGTACGCATGGCGTACGGACTGCTCGCCGCGGCGATCGCGGCCGAGGTCGCCGGCACCACGGCGATGAAGTACAGCGAGGGCTTCACCCGGTTCTGGCCCTCGCTGGCCACCGTCATCGGGTACCTGATCGCCTTCGCACTGCTGGCGCAGACGCTGAAGACGCTCTCGGTCGGCACGGCGTACGCGATCTGGGCGGGCGTCGGGACCGCCGCCGTCGCGGCGATCGGCATGGTGTTCCTGAACGAGTCCACCAGCCTCGTGAGGATCGTCGGGATCGCCCTGGTCGTCGCCGGCGTCGTCGTGCTGAACCTCGGCGGCGCGCACTGATGGCGCGCCGGTACGACCCCGGACGGCGCCAGCGCATCATCGACGCCGCGATCCGGGTCGTCGGCCGCGACGGCATCGCCGGGCTGAGCCACCGCACGGTCGCCGCCGAGGCCGACGTGCCGCTCGGATCGACGACGTACCACTTCGCCTCGCTCGACGAACTCCTGGTCGCCGCGCTGCGTCAGGCCAACGAGGGCTTCGCGGCCGCCGTCCGGGACAGCGGCGTCCTCGCGGACGCCGACAGGGATCCGGCCGGGGACCTGGCCCGGCTGATGGGGGAGTGGCTCGGGCGCGAACGGAGCGGGGTGGAGCTGGAGTACGAGCTCTATCTCGCCGCCCTGCGCCGCCCCGCGCTGCGCCCCGTGGCGGCGGAATGGACCGACGGCGTCACCGAGGTGCTCGCCCGCCGCAGCGACCCGGTGACGGCCCGGGCCCTGGTGGCCCTCATGGACGGGATCTGCCTCCAGGTCCTGCTCACGGACACCCCCTACGACGAGGAGTACGCGCGCGAGATGCTGACGCGGATCCTGTCCGCGGGTGCGGGTGCGGGTGCGCCCCCCGGAGAACTCTCCGGCGAGGGCGGGCTTCCGGGCGGGAACCCCGGCGAGGACGGCGGCAACCGGCCGGCCTCCGTGAACCCGTCCGCGCCCTCCGGCCGGCCGGGGACGTGACCCGGAGCGGGATCGGACCGGCATCAGACCCGGTACCGGTGTCGTCGACCGGCCGGGAGTGCGGCCCTGACCTGCCGGGCGGGCGGGCCCGACCGCCCGGACCGGCACCTGAGACCGGTTCGCCCCCGCCCGCCCCCGCCGGTTAGGTTCTCCTCATGACTGACTCGCCCGACAGCACCACCGCACCTCGCCCCACCGGCGCCGTCGCCGCCGGCCTCGCCACCATCGCCGGCGACGGCACCGTGCTCGACACCTGGTTCCCCGCCCCCGAACTCTCCGCCGAGCCCGGCCCGGCCGGGACCGAGCGGCTCACCCCCGACCAGGCGGTCAACCTGCTCGGTGAAGGCGCCGCCAGGGCCGTCGGTGTGGACGCCCGGCGCGAGGTCGAGATCGTCGCCGTCCGTACGGTCATCGCCTCCCTCGACGAGAAGCCGATCGACGCGCACGACGCCTATCTGCGCCTCCACCTGCTCTCGCACCGGCTCGTGCGGCCGCACGGCCAGAGCCTCGACGGGGTCTTCGGCCTGCTCGCCAACGTCGCCTGGACCTCTCTCGGCCCGGTCGCCGTGGACAACGTCGAGCGGGTGCGGCTGAACGCCCGCGCCGAGGGCCTCCACCTCCAGGTCACCTCGATCGACAAGTTCCCGCGCATGACGGACTACGTCGCACCCAAGGGCGTCCGCATCGCCGACGCCGACCGCGTCCGGCTCGGCGCGCACCTCGCCGAGGGCACCACGGTCATGCACGAGGGCTTCGTCAACTTCAACGCGGGCACCCTGGGCACCTCCATGGTCGAAGGCCGTATCTCCGCGGGCGTCGTGATCGGCGACGGCTCCGACATCGGCGGCGGTGCCTCCACCATGGGCACCCTCTCCGGCGGCGGCAACGTCATCATCTCCGTCGGCGAGCGCTGCCTCATCGGTGCCGAGGCGGGCGTCGGGATCGCGCTCGGCGACGAGTGCGTCGTCGAGGCCGGCCTGTACGTCACCGCGGGCACCCGCGTCACCATGCCCGACGGGCAGATCGTCAAGGCCCGTGAGCTCTCCGGCGCCTCGAACATCCTCTTCCGGCGCAACTCCGTGACCGGTGCCGTCGAGGCCCGCCCGAACAACGCGGTCTGGGGCGGCCTCAACGAGGTGCTCCACAGCCACAACTGAGGCCCGCCGCCCCGGGGAACGGAGGTCCGCTCCCCGGGGCCGCCGACGCTTTCGTGTGACTCCGCGTGACCTCCGGCGCCGTCGGACGGATGAACAGGTGACCGTGGAGTCGGACGAGATGCCAAGGCGAGGAAACGACATGAAGACCAGGCCGGCCGTGCTCGGAGCGCTGCTGCTGACCGTGGCGGGCCCGTGCGGCCTCGCGCACGCCGACGAGACCCACAGCGACTCGCACAACGCCCCGGTGGTGGCGCTGGTCTCGACCGGCCAGATCGACGACCCGCTCGAGGACGTCCTGGAACACGCGGCGGTCCTCGGTACGACCTACGTCCACGACTGAGCCGCGCCGAGGCCCGCCAGGACCGCCGCGGACTGCGGGGCCCGTGGCGCAGCCGGGTACAGCCGGGCCAGTTCCTCGTACGCCGCGAGCAGCCCGTCCGCCGTCTCGCGGCCGGCGGGCCGCAGCGGTTCCCTCACCGGTCCGGCCGGCAGTCCGATCGCCCCGAGCAGGGCCTTCGCGGTCACGGTGCCCGGCAGCCCCGACGCCATCATCAGCTCGGCGAGCGGCAGCGTGAGCTGGTTCATCGCGGTGGCCTCCGCCGTCCGGCCCGCGTCGAAGGCGTCGAGGACGGCCCGCACGGGGCGGGGGGCGGCGTTCGCGACGGTGCTGACGAACCCGGCGGCGCCCACCGCGTAGAGCGGGAGGTTGGTCTCCTCGCAGCCCGAGTAGTACGCGAGCGAGGTCCGGGCGATCACCTTGGTGCTGCCGAGCAGGTCGTACGCGCAGTCCTTCACGGCCACGATCCGCGGGTGCGCGGACACACGCATCAGGGTGTCCGGCTCGATGCGGGTGCCGGTGCGGCCCGGGATGTCGTACAGCATCAGCGGAACGCCCACCGCGTCGGCGACCCGCCGGAAGTGGTCGGCGAGGGCGTCCTGCGGTGGCCTGCTGTAGTACGGGGTGACCACCAGCAGCCCGTCCGCCCCGGCGTTCTCCGCGGCCCGGGCCAGCTCGACGGTGTGCCGGGTGCTCGCGCTGCCGACACCGGCGACGACGGCCGCCCGATCACCCACGGCCTCGCGCACGGCGCGCACGAGCGCGGTCTTCTCGGCGTCCGTGGTGGTGGGCGACTCACCGGTGGTGCCGTTCAGCACCAGCCCGTCGCAGCCTTCGGCCACCAGGTGGGCGGCCAGCTGCTGCGCGCCGTCCGGGTCGAAGGCGCCGTCGGCGGTGAAGGGCGTGATCATCGCGCAGAGGGCACGGCCGAACGGGCGCGGCCGGGGGCGTGGCGTCGTCATGCCCGAAGTGTCCGTCCGGCCGACTGTGAAGGTCTACTTAGTTTTGCTTGGGAGTAAAAGGAAGCTTTGCTGAAGGGTCTTTCGAGTGCGAGGTGACCGTCACGGTGGGAAGCGCGTGCTGGGGGATTTCGGGGATGACCTCGACCAGGGTTCACGTCCGAGTCTGGCTGCCGAGGAATCGACCCTTTCCGGAGGACTGCCATGACCAGGCAATTTCCCAGCCGAGCCGATGCCTCCCGCCCGCCCCGGGCCGATGCCTCCCGCCCGGTCCCACCCCGGTTCGACCGTCCCGACGTCGGCGTCGTCAAGGTCGGGACCTGGTACGTGGGCACGCCCGCGCGGCAGCGGGCCGCCGTCGAGGCCGTCGCGCGTGCCTGGCGGCGGCGCGCACGCCCCGGCGGCGCCCCGCTCTCCTACCACGTCCACACGAGCTCCGACGGAACCCGCCTGCTCCACTACTCGCAGTGGACCGGGGAGGACGCCTACCGGGACTTCGTCCGCACCGCGCGGGCCGGCCGCAACGCCGAGATCGACGCCGCCGTCCCGGGCATCGAACGGCAGGGACTCCACTCGTACGAGCTCTACCGCAGCGGGCGCGCCGACGGCGACGGCAGGGAGCCGGGCCGTGTCGTCGTCGTGGAGATCGACTTCGACGGCCCGGACCCCGAGCGCCGACGCGCCTGGGTCGACGCGGTGTTCGCCGCGATCGACAGCGATCCGCAGGCGCACCCCGGCGGGATCTCCGCCCACTTCCACCTCGCCACGGACGGCCCCCGCGTCCTCGACTACGCCGAGTGGGAGAGCGAGCGGGCGCACCGGGAGGCGCTGGAGGCCCCCGGCGACGGGGTCGGCTCCGCCACCGAACAGTGGGAACGGGTCCGGAACCACCCGGGCCTCACAAGCAGCCGTGTGACGCGCTGGACGCCCGCGCTCTCCCTGGGCGCGGGCGTCCTGGACCGCCGAGGCTGACCGCGCCGCGCCGGTGCCGGCCCGGCCACGGGCGCCCGAGCGGTCACGCCAGCGGCTCCGCCCCTACGGGCGGAAGCGCAGCACCTGCGGGTCGTGATCGCTGTTCTGGTCGGCGAACTCCGCGTTGATGTGGACGCTGTCGTAGCTGAAGTCGTCGATCGACGGGCTGGTCAGGATCTGGTCGAGCACCTGGCTGTTGCCCTGGTACACGTACGAGTAACGCTCCGCGCGAGGCAGCGACTTGATGGCCGGGTACAGCGCACCGCCGGCCGTCAGCGCCTTCGTGGTCTCCGAGAACTCGAAGTCGTTGATGTCCCCGAGCACGACCACGTCCGCGTTGCGCTGGGCCTTCAGGATGTCCTTCACGAAGACGTTCACGGTCTGCGCCTGCAGGAGGCGCTTGGCCTCGGAGGAGCGGGCCGGCGGCTGGTGGTGCGACGTCAGGCCCTCGTCACCGCCCTTCGAGCCGAAGTGGTTGGCGATGACGAACACCGTGCGGCCGCGGAAGACGAACTCTCCCGCGAGCGGCTTGCGGCTGTTCTCCCAGGCGGCGTTCGCCGGGTCGACCCGGCCGGGGGAGAGGGTGAGCGCGGCGCGGCCCTTCTCCCGGACGACGGCGGTCGCGGCGGTCGCCGTGCCGCCCGCGCGGTCGGTGAAGGAGACGCGCTCCGGGTTGAAGAGGAACACCTGGCGGATGTTGCCGCCGGGCTCGCCGCCGTCCTTGTTGTCCTCGGGGTCGACCGAGCGGAAGTCGTACGCCGGACCGCCGGCGGCGACGATCGCCTCCGTGAACTTGCGGACGGTCTGGTCCGCGGCGACCACGCCGTCGTTCTTCGCGCCCGTGTTGTCCTGGATCTCCTCCAGGGCGATGATGTCGGGCGTCGCGAGGTTGTCGACGACGGCGCGGGCCAGGGCGTCGAACTTCTCCTGGGGGTCCGACGGGTCCAGGTTCTCCACGTTGTACGTGGCCACGGACAGTTCGCCGCGGCGCTCCTGGCGGGCGCTCTCGCGCTCCAGACCGCGGTCCTGCACCGTGCCGAGGGTGCGGGCCGTGAGGGTGTACCCGCCGAACTGGTTGAAGTCCAGCGGGCCCTCGGTCGTACCGGAGAGCACGTCGCCGACGTTCGCCTTCGGGAACGGCTGCTGGGCGACCGGCACCAGCGACTGGATCTGGAGGCGGCCGGTGTTCTGGGAGGTGTACGAGCCGTAGCGGGCGCCGCCGCGCACGGTCGGGTTCTCCCACGGCTTCACCGTGACCCACAGCTCCGAGTACGGGTCGGTGGCACCGACGACGCGCGAGGTGCCGATCCGGACGTTGCTGCCCTCCAGGGACTCGTAGTAGTCCAGGGCGTACGAGCGGGGCCGCAGCGGCAGCGCGTTGATGCTGTTCCCGGCCGCCGGGTCGCCCTCGGGCGCGTACGCCGACGGCACGGACCGGGCGGTGATCGTCACCGGCGCGGGCAGCGCGTTGCCCGAGGAGACCACGGTGACGGCCGGCTTGGAGATCTGGGTGATCGACTGGTTGCCGGAGTTGAGGCCGCCGGGGACGAACTCGCCGACCGTGCCCGAGACCTTGACCGCGTCGCCGGTGGCGACCGTCGGCGTGGAGCTCGTGAACACGAAGAGGCCCTCGCTGGTGGCGGGGTCGGCGTCGGCCTGGGCGTCCTGGATCCAGAAGCCGCGCGAGGAGCCGTAGGTGCGGACACCGATGACGATGCCCTCGACGTCCGCGACCTGCCGGCCGACGAGCGGGGACGTACGGGTCGTGCCCTGGATGTCGTGAATGCGGACGTCCGCGTCCGCGTTCTCGGCATCGGCGGCGGCCGAGGAGGAACCGGCGAGCAGACCGGCGGCCAGTGCGGAGGCCACGACGGCTGCGACGGCGGCAGATCTCGGTATGGATGGCATCAGGGAACTCCGGTGTGAGGGTTGAGGGGTGGCATTTTGGGACCACTGATGGATCTACGCGCGTCAATGTCTTGTGTGGATGCGTGACTTGTCAAGAGGTGCCGGGTGTACGGGGGTTGACGGGTACATGAATCGGAAGGCATCGGGCGAATTGCGTCTACGCTGGGGGCCGCCACGCGCCGCAACGCCCACAGCCGAGGAGAGCCCCCAGATGTCAGGAGACCGCCCCGCCGGACGCCGTGCCCTGCCGCCCGTGCGACTGCACTCGGAAGCGGAACTGGCCCGGGACGCGCTCGGCACCCCCCTGCTCGCCCGGGCCGTGCGGCTGGCTCGCTGGGCCGGACCGGAGACCAGGGTCGGCGCGGGCGGTGAGCTCGTCGACGAGCAACTCGCCCCGGCGGCCGAGGTGCTGGGGCTGCCCTCGGACGAGGACGGCCGCGCGTACGCGAGCGAGGCGTGGCGGATCGCGGTGGACACCGGGCTCGTCGAGGTCACCGACCCCGAGGACGACGACGCCGAGTACGGCACGGCCACCGCCGGGGGCGCGCTGCCGCTGGTCACCGGCGGCAGTCCGCAGGACGTGCTCGCGCTCTGGCAGGACGCCTTCGACGCGGTCTTCGCCGACGCCATCGCACCCGTGCTGCAGGATCCGGACGCGATCATCGGCCCCGACGGCGAGATCGACTTCGACGCGCTCGGATGGGATCCCGAGGCGGAGACGGAGTTCCTCGACGGGGTCCTCGGCAATCTGTTCCTGTTGACGGTCGGTGAGGCCGCGGCGGCGGAGGAAGGACAGGTTCCGCTGCCGGCCCTGGCCGCGTCGATGATCGTGCCCGACGACATGCGGGAGCCCACGGACGCCGTGCTGGAGCAGGTCTCCGACGCGATGATGCGTCTGGACGACCAGTTCCGTCTGCTGGAGCCGATCGGGCTCGTGGAGTACCGGCCGGTCGACGAGGCGCTGATGGTCGAGGAGGCCGCCGGGGCGGCGCTGCCCGCCGTGGAGGAGGACGTCTCGCGCTACGGGCTGGTGAAGCTCACCCCGCTCGGGCTGTACGGGGTCAGGAACCGGCTGGTCGAGAGCGGGGAGTCGGTGCCGGCCGTCGGCGATCTCGCCGACAAGGACGCGGACGCGCTGCTCGACGGCGTGGCGTACTACCCCGACGGGGCGGCCCAGGCGGAGACCGCGCAGTGGCTCGGCGCGCGTGCCCCGCTGCAGGCCGCCCGTGAGCTGCTGGCCGCCGCGCGCGGCACCGACCCCGGCGCGCCGCTGCGCCGCCTGCGCTGCCAGCAGGCACTCGCACTCGCCGGCCCGGAGGCGGAGCCGGCGGTCCGGGACGTCCTGGACGACCGCGAACTCGGCGGCCTCGCCCGTGTCTGGCTCGCCGAGCACGGGGCACAGGACGTACCGCCGCCACCGGAGGCCATGGTCTTCTGGCTCGCCGTCGACACCATCGCGGCCCAGCTCGACGCCGAGGGAGACCTGGCGGAACTGCAGGACCTGATCGTGGGCCTCGCGGGTCAGCACGGTGGCTTCTTCGACGCGGTCTGGCGCGTCGACCACCCGGCGACGGTCGACGTCCTCGAGGCGATGGGCCGCCTCCACCCCGACAAGAAGACCGCGAAGGACGCCCGCAAGGCGGCGTTCAAGGCCCGCTCCCAGGGCTGAGACCACGTCCGCGCCGACTCCGTCCGCGCCGAGTCCGACAACTCGTCCGCGCCGCGCCCGTGGTGGCGTGGTGCGTCCGTGTGCGGCCGGCCGGTGGGGAACGGTCCCTGCGTGGCGTCCCGAGGCGGCGAGATGTCTCGTGGACTTCAACTGGCGTTCGTCCGTGGGCGGGAGCGTGTCGTCGGCAGTGCCGGAGTCCCGCCTGCCGAAGCTCTGAGTCCCCAGGAGACTGCGATGCCCCTCACCCGCAGGGAATTCACCACACGGTCCGCGCTCACCGGCGCGGGCGTGGCACTCACCGGTGCCGTCGGGGCACTCGCCACGGCGCCGGGGGCGCTCGCGGCCGAGGAGGGGGTCGAGGAGGGCGCCGGAGCGGCCGCGGGCGGTGTGCGGCACGGCTACGGGCCGCTCGTACCGGACCCCGAGGGCATCCTCGCCCTCCCCGCCGGCTTCTCGTACCGGATCGTCACCCACAGCGGTGTGACGACGCTCGAAACGGGCGAGTCCACCCCGTCCAACCACGACGGCACCGCCGCGTTCGAGGGCCCTCGCGGCGTCACCCTCCTCGTGGTCAACCACGAGCTCAAGGGCCCCCGCGCGAAATGGAAGTACCCGGTGCCGCTCACCGAGGGCCTCGTCTACGACCCCGCCGCCGCCGGCGGCTGCACCGTCGTCGAGACCCACCGCGACGGCCGCACCGCCGCATGGGTCGGCATCGCGGGCACCTCCACCAACTGCGCCGGTGGGCGGACCCCTTGGGGCACCTGGCTCACCTGCGAGGAGAACGCCGACCGGGCCGGTCAGAACGGCATGACCAAGGACCACGGGTACGTCTTCGAGGTCGACCCCTACGACCGGCGCGCCAACCGTCGTCCCCACCCGATCAAGGCCTTCGGCCGGTACGAGCACGAGGCCGTCGTCATCGACACCCGGCACGGCCACGCCTATCTGACGGAGGACGCATCCGGTCCGAACGGCCTGTTCTACCGCTGGGTCCCGCCGGCCGGCTTCCACCACGGCCGCGGCAGGCTGCGCCACCTCCCCGAGGGCGCCGGAGTGCTCCAGGCGCCCAAGTGCTACGACGCCGGGGGCCGTTTCGTGGACGACCTCTCCCGCGCCACGAGGACAGGGACCGTGTACGGCGTGGACTGGGTCGACGTACCCGACCGTGACGCCCGGACCGTCCCCGTGCGCAAGCAGTTCGCCGAAGGCGCGGTCACCCGCGCGCGCAAGCTCGAAGGCATGTGGTGGGCCGACGGCGGCACCTACATCGTGTCCTCGTACGCCCGTGAGGAGAGCCCCGGCCGCCCCCACGACGGACAGGTCTGGTTCTACGACCCGCGCCGCCGGACCCTGACCCTCAAGGTGCTGCTCGGTGTGAACCCGGACCCCGCGGCCGACGCCGCGTTCGACGGCCCGGACAACATCACCGTCTCCCCGTACGGCGGCCTCGTCATCGCCGAGGACGGCGAGGGCTTCCAGCACCTGTTCGGGGCGACCGAGAGCGGCCGCACCTACCCGATCGCCCGCAACGAGCTCAACATCGGCACCGAGGAGGAGCCGGAGTACAGCGAGTTCACCGGCGTGGTCTTCTCACCCGACGGACGCACGCTGTACGCCAACATCCAGACGCCGGGCATCACGCTCGCCGTCACGGGCCCGTGGAGGCGCGGGCCCCGCCACTGACCGCCCGGCGTGCCGAGGGCCGCCGGGCAGCCGGAAAACCCTTGGCGCCTCCCGCACCCGGGTCCCTAGAGTGATCCACGTCCAGGTGCGCAGGCAGGACCTACTTCCGCTCATAACGGGGAGGCCACGGGTTCGAGTCCCGTCGCCGGCACGCGCGCCGGCGTAGCTCAGGGGTCAGAGCACCACTGTCGGTTCCGCCGAACCGTCCTCTGGACGACACAACTCCACGCACCTCCCGGTGCGCAGGCCGCGGTTACTTCTTTTCCAGAGAAATCGGACCGCCGCCGATCCGATCTCGGGAGGCCCAGCATGCGGAGAGGGTGCCCGGTGCGCAGGCGACGGGTACTTCGGATCTGGCGGCTGCGGGTTCGAATCCCGTCATGCCTTCGGGGCATGTAGCTCAACAGGACAGAGCACCAGGCACAGCAACCGTCGCCGACCCCTGATCTCGGGCACCCTCCTCCGTGCTGCGCTTCCCCCTGGAACACCGAATTCGGGGGAATTCCCATGGCACGCTTCAACATCCGCCCCACCAGGGCCCGTGCGGTCTCGCCCGTACGGACGACCGGGCGGAGCACGGTCACCCACCAGGGCGGCCGAGGTCACGTGCGCGACGTCCGCTCCGAGCTCTTCCTGCTCGCCGTCGCCAACTTCGTGTCCCAGCAGACCTTCTACGAGTCCGGCGAAGCCCGGGACGACCGCTTCACGGCGCTCGCCCGCCGACTCGCCGTCGAGGACCCGGAGTGGACCGCCGGCCTGATCGGCTGGCTCCGGGGCGACGCGGGCATGCGTACCGCCTCGCTCGTCGCCGCCGCCGAGTACGTGAAGGCCCGGCTGGACGCCGGGGCCACCGACGGCCCGGCGAACCGGCAGGTCGTCGCGTCCGTGCTGCGTCGTGCCGACGAGCCGGGCGAACTGCTCGGCTACTGGACCTCCCGGTACGGGCGGAACATCCCGAAGCCGGTGAAGCGCGGCACCGCCGACGCCGTCCGCCGCCTCTACAACGGGAAGTCGCTGCTGAAGTACGACACCGCGGCCAGGGGCTACCGGTTCGGCGACGTGCTGAACCTGGTGCACGCCTCGCCGGACCCGGACAAGCCGTGGCAGGGCGAGCTGTTCCGGTACGCCCTGGACCGCCGGCACCACCCGGACACTGCCGTCCCGCCCGCCTCGAACCGAACGCTCGGCGCACACCGGGCGCTGATGGCGCTCCCGGCCGGGCAGCGGCGCGCCGTGGTCGAGGCGCCGGACGCGGCCGAGCGGCTGGCCGGGGCCGGGATGACCTGGGAGGCGCTGGCGGGCTGGCTGCAGGGGCCGCTGGACGCCACCGCCTGGGAGGCCGTGATCCCGTCCATGGGGGCCATGGCCCTGGTGCGGAATCTGCGGAACTTCGACCAGGCCGGGGTGTCCGACGAGGTGGCGGCACGGGTCGCCGCGAAGATCTCGGACCCGGAGGTGGTCGCGGCCTCGCGGCAGTTCCCGTTCCGCTACCTGGCCGCCTACCGGCACGCCCCGTCGCTGCGCTGGTCGTACCCGCTGGAGACGGCGCTCGGCCACTCGCTGGCGAACGTGCCGGCGCTGCCCGGCCGGACACTGATCCTGGTCGACCGCTCCGGCTCGATGTGGTCGCGGCTCTCGGACCGGTCGGAGCTGAACCGCGCGGACGCGGCGGCGATCTTCGGCACGGCGCTGGCGATGCGGGCGGCCGACGCGGACCTGGTGGAGTTCGGGACGACCAGCCGGCCCGTGACGTACCGGCGGGGCGAGTCGGTGCTGAAGGTGCTGGGCAGGTTCGGCGACCTGGGTGGCACCGACACCAGCGGGGCGGTGCGCCGGCACTACCGGAAGCACGACCGGGTGCTCATCGTCACCGACGAGCAGGCGATGTACAGCCACCACGGCGACCCGGCCGCGCAGGTGCCGGACCGCGTCCCGGTCTACACCTGGAATCTTGCCGGGTACCGGGCCGGCCACGGGCCCTCCGGCACCGGCAACCGGCACACCTTCGGCGGCCTGACGGACGCGGCCTTCCGCATGGTGCCGCTGCTGGAGGCAGGGCGGGACGCGGACTGGCCCTGGGTGGCCGATTGAACCCGGAGCGGCGAGAGGGCACATACTGCTGGCAATGACTGAATCTGCCGGTTCCCGGCGTCACCTGCCCACCAGTCCCTTCCACCGCCCCACCCAGCCCGCCCCACCGATCGAGCAGTTCCAGGTCGGAGACCGGGTATCGCATGATCAATTCGGACTCGGAAGAGTCACCGGAGTCGAGGGCGCCGATGCCGTCCTCGTCGATTTCTCAGGCCGGCAAGGGAGGATCCTGAGCCCGTTCACCAAACTGGTCAAACTGTGACCTCAAGGCCCCGGCCGCCGCCGCACCGGCGGCGGCCGGGGCCTCTGACTGTGCTCCGGAGCCTCACAGAGCCTGTGCGGCGGGCTTGACCATGCCCCGGACCGTGCGGGACTTCACGAACTCGCCCATGGCCGTCATCTCCCACTCGCCGGAGAACTGGCGGATGAGCTTCGCCATCATCACCCCGGTCTGCGGTTCGGCGCTGGTGAGGTCGAAACGCACCAGCTCCTCGCCCGTGGCGGCGTCGATCAGCCGGCAGTACGCCTTCGCGACCTCGGTGAACTTCTGGCCCGAGAAGGAGTTCACCGTGAAGACCAGTCCGGTGGCCTCGGCCGGGAGCCTGCCGAGGTCCACGACGATCACCTCGTCGTCGCCGGCGCCCTCACCGGTCAGATTGTCGCCGGAGTGCTTGACCGAGCCGTTCAGGATGGACAGCTTCCCGAAGTAGCAGCTGTCGAGGTGGTTGCGCTGCGGGCCGTACGCGATCACGGAGGCGTCCAGGTCGATGTCCCGGCCGCGGTAGGCGGGCTCCCAGCCGAGCCCCATCTTGACCTGGGACAGCAGCGGGCGGCCGCCCTTGACCAGGGAGACCGTCTGGTTCTTCTGGAGGCTGACGCGGCCCTTGTCGAGGTTGATCTTTCCGGAGCCGGGTGCGGCCGCGGCGGGGGCCGCAGCCACGGCCGGGGGTGCGGCAGGTGCCTGCGGCGCCGCAGCGGGGGCCGGGGCCGGGGCCGGGGCAGGTGCCGGAGTCGCAGCGGGCGCGGCGGCCGGCTCCTCGTCGACCGAGACGCCGAAGTCGGTCGCGATGCCGGCCAGCCCGTTCGCATACCCCTGGCCGACGGCGCGGGCCTTCCACGCGCCGTTCCGCAGATAGATCTCCACGACCACCAGGGCGGTCTCCGCGCCCAGGCGCGGCGGGGTGAAGGTCGCGAGTGCGGTGCCGTCGTCGGCGTTGCGGACCGTGGCGGTGGGCTCGATGCCCTGGAAGGTCTGCCCCGCCGCGTCGGGGCTGGCGGTGACGACGATCTTCTCGATGCCCGCCGGGACGGCCGCGGTGTCGACCACGATCGCGTCCGGCGCGGAGCCGCCGCCCGACCGGTAGGTCACGCCGGGGCCCGAGGGTTGGTTGTAGAAGATGAAATCGTCGTCGGAGCGCACCTTGCCGTCGGCGGTGAGCAGCAGGCCCGATACGTCGAGCCGCACCGGGGCGGCGACGTCCACCGCCACGCGGGCGGCGGCCAGGGGGATGTTCGAGCCGGGGGTCATAGCGGTCATGACTGGGGTAACGAGCGAGGTCGCTTTGCCGTTCCTTACCTTCGGCCGAATCGGTCAAGGGCGGCGGCCGGAGGCGGTCCGGTCGGTGCGGTGGCCGCGGAGCGGTCGGTCCGGTGGGGCCGGCGTCAGGCGGGGGCCGGAGCCGGGGCGGGCGCGGGGCTGCGCGGCCCCGGTCCGGCCGGCGGTCGTCGGGGACGCTTCCCCGCGGCGACCGGCCCGCCCGGACGGGACGCCGGCCCGTGCGCCGCTCAGTGCGGCCAGCGGGGCGGGTCGGTCACGAACGGCCCGCCCAGACAGGCGTGCGCCGGGTCGTCCGGGTCCAGTTCCCCCTGCTCGGCGACGAGCTTCTCCGCGAACTGCTCGGAGTCGTCCTGGGGGTCGTACCCGAGCGCGCGGGCCGTGGACAGGTCCCACCACAGCCGGGTGTTCGCGGAGGAGCCGTGGACCACGGTGTGGCCGACCCCCTCGGCGGTCAGCGCGGCGTGGAAGAGGCGTGCCCCGTCGCCGGGACTCAGCCACACGGAGAGCATCCGCACGGTGCTGGGCTCCATGAAGCAGGAGCCGATCCTGACCGAGACCGTCTCGATGCCGTACCGGTCCCAGTAGAGCTGGGCGAGGTCCTCGCCGAAGCCCTTGGACAGGCCGTAGTAGGTGTCCGGGCGGCGCGGGGTGCCGACGGGGATCAGCGGGTCGCCCTCGCGCGGGCGCGGGGTGAAGCCGACGGCGTGGTTGCTGGAGGCGAAGACCACGCGCCGGACGCCTTCCGCCCGTGCCGCCTCGTAGAGGTGGTACGTGCCTTCGATGTTGGCCCGGAGGATCTTCTCGAACGGCGCCTCCAGGGAGATGCCCGCCAGATGGAGGACCGCGTCCACGCCCCTGACGGCCTCGCGCAGGGCGTCCGTGTCGGCGAGTTCGGCGGTGACCGCGTCCGGCTCGCCCTCGATGGGGTTCATGTCGAAGAGGCGCAGCTCGTATCCGTACGCGGGCAGCAGCCCCCGCATCAGGGTGCCGAGGCCGCCGGCTGCGCCGGTGAGCAGGACGGTGCGGGGTGCGGGCATGGCGGGTTCCCCTCGTGGCGGCACTGGTCTGGGGCATGGACGCTATTCACAAGCGTGGACACGCTAGGCAGCGCCCGGGAGGCCGTCAAGGGTGCTGCAGGCGGCGTCAACTCCGCCGCCGGGTCGCGGTTCCGCCGCTTGACCTCCGCGTCGGCGCTGCCCTAGCGTGGTGTTGTTCAGAAATATAAACGCTGATCAGAGTGATGCACGAGCCCGTTGTGCTCGGCGCATGGCCCAGGGAGCGCCCGTGACCTCAGCCCCGCTCGCCGCCCGGCTCACCAGTGGCACCGGGCCGCTGTTCTTCCCCGTGACCGCGTTCGGACCGGACGGCGCCCTCGACCTCGAGGCGTTCCGCGCCCATGTGCGCTCCGGGGTCGACGCCGGCGCCGCGGCCGTCTTCGCCTGCTGCGGAACCGGCGAGTTCCACGCCCTGACCCCGGAGGAGTTCCGAGACTGCGTCGTCGCCGCCGTCGAGGAGACCGCCGGCCGGGTCCCCGTGGTCGCCGGCGCCGGATACGGCACGGCCCTCGCCGTCCGGTACGCGCGGCTCGCCGAGGAGGCCGGCGCGGACGGCATCCTCGCCATGCCGCCGTACCTGGTCGTGGCCGACCAGGCGGGGCTCGTGCGCCACTACTCCGCGCTCGCCGCCGCGACGGAGCTCGCCGTCATCGTCTACCAGCGGGACAACGCCGTGTTCACCCCGGAGACCGTCGTCGAACTGGCCGGGACGGACGGCATCATCGGCCTCAAGGACGGGCACGGCGACCTCGATCTGATGCAGCGCATCGTCAGCGCCGTCCGCACGGACGCCCCCGGGCGGGACTTCCTCTACTTCAACGGGCTCCCCACCGCCGAGCTCACCGGCCTCGCCTACCGCGGCATCGGCGTCACCCTCTACTCGTCCGCCGTCTTCTGCTTCGCCCCCGACATCGCCCTCGCCTTCCACCGCGCGTTCACGAGCGGCGACGACACGACCGTCGAACGGCTGCTCGACGGCTTCTACCGGCCGCTCGTCGAACTGCGGGCCCGGCGCCACGGATACGCCGTCTCCCTGGTCAAGGCGGCGGTACGGATGGGCGGCCAGGACGTGGGGGAGGTGCGGCCACCGCTCAGCGAGCCCTCCGCGGACCACGTCAAGGAACTCGCCGACATCATCGGCCGCGGCCGCGCGCTCCTCGGGGACGGAGCCGCCGGGTGAGGACGGGCGTTTTCCTGTACCCCTGGGACGTCAACGGCGACCCCGCCGCACCCGCACGCGTCGCCGGGCTCGGCGTCCACCAGGTCACCCTCGCCGCCGCCTACCACTCGACCCGGGCCCTCACTCCGCGCCATCCGCGCCACCGGGTGGTCACCGCGGAGTACGCAGCCGTGCTCTACCCGCCCGACGAGGGGCGCTGGGCCGGACGCGGCCCGCGTCCGTACCCGGCCGGGCCCTGGGCGCCCGGCGACGCCTACGGCCAGGCGGCCGACGCGCTCTCCGCGGTGGGGCTCGAGGTGCACACCTGGGTCGTGCTCGCCCACAACTCCCGCCTCGGGGCCGAGTATCCGGACACCTCCGTGGTCAACGCCTACGGCGACCGCTACCCCTGGGCCCCGTGCATCGCACAGCCCGCCGTGCGCGCCCTCCTGACCGGCCTCGCCACCGAGGCCGCCGTACGGCCCGGGGCGCGCGGCACCGAGCTGGAGTCCTGCGGCTGGTACGGCCTCTCCCATCTGCACGCCCACGACAAGACCTCCGGTGTCCCCCTCGGGGACGCCGCCCAGTACGCGATGTCGCTCTGTTTCTGCCCCGGCTGCCGGGACGGTTACGCGGCCCTGGGCGCGGACCCCGAAGCACTGCGCGCGGGCGTGCGCGACGCACTGGAGCCGGTGTGGCGGGGCGGCGTCCCCGCGGACGTCCCGGTCGGGAAGCTGCTGGGGGCCGAACCGGCCGCGCTCACGCTGGAGTTCCGCGCCCGTACCGCGCGGACCTTCCAGGAGGAGGCGGTGGCGGCGGTGCGGGCGGCCGCACCGGAGGGTTTCCGGGTGCTGCTGCACGCCGACCCCGTGGAGTACCACTGCGGGGCGAACGCGGGCACCGACCCCGCGCACGTGCTCGCACTGGCCGACGGGGTGGTCGTGCCCTGCACAGGCGGTACCGGGCTGCTGCCTCCCTTCGCCCGGCACGCCTCCGCCGGATCCGTCCTGGCCGCGAACCTCACGGTGGTCTCCGGGATGGGCGGCAGCCCCGGCACCCTGGCGGCGGACGCCGCCCGTGCGGCCTCGCTCGGCGCGAACGAACTGCGGCTGTACCACGCCGGCCTGGCCTCCGACCAGGACCTCGCCGCGGTCGGGGAGGGTCTGTCCCGGCTCGGTTGAGGGCCGCCGGCACCGCGAACGGCGCCGTGCCGCCCTGCCGCGAGGACCGGCGCCGACAGCCCCCGGAGCAGTGGCCCGCCCGGCGGCCCGGCCACGACGGATTCAGCCGCCCCGCACCGGGTCGAGCACGGTCGCGAACGCGGGGAACGCATCGAGCGCCCGGTCCGCGACCGCGAGCCGTCCGGACCGGCCGGCGGCATCGCCCCCTCGCCCGCCGCGACGAGGCCGCCGCAAGAGGAGTTCCGCGTCGAAAGTCCGGTGCGGATCCGCCGGGAGCGGGAAGGCGGGGGAGTCCGAGGGCCGCCGCCGCGCCCGTACCCCGTCAGCGGCTTCACCCGGATGCCGGAAGCCGGCCGTGTCGCCGTCGCCCCTGAGCCGCCGACCCCTGACACCACCGGCGCCGCGTGGCGGTGACCCCGGCCTTCCCGCGGCGGAGTCCGTCGCCTCCCGCCCGTCTCCCACCGCCGTCTGCGGCGCGGCGTCGCCCTGCGCACGGGCCGGCCGGACGGGGTGTCCGACCTGTTCCGCGGGGTACCGGGTACCCGGTTCCACGGCGCCCGGGAGCGCTGCGGCCCGGCGCGTCCGGCGGTCCAGTCGGGTAACACCATGGTCAAGTAACGTGGCGAAAACCTGAGGAGCCCTTCCGGCGGGCACAATCCAGCCGTCCGACACGCGCGGAACCGTCACCCGCCGAGGAGAGCCCATGCCGGAAACGCAAGAGCGAAACGCCCTCGACCGCTACTTCCGCATCGCCGAACGAGGATCGACCGTCGCCCGCGAAGTGCGGGGCGGCATCGCCACGTTCTTCACGATGGCCTACATCCTCGTCCTCAACCCGATCATCCTCGGCAGTGCCCAGGACAAGTTCGGCAACCAGCTCTCCGCGCACCAGCTGGTCACCGTCACCGCCCTGGTGGCCGCCGTGATGACCGTGATCATGGGCGTCGGCGGCAATGTGCCGATCGCCATCGCGGCCGGACTCGGCCTCAACGCCCTCGTCGCCTACCAGATCGCGCCGCTGATGAGCTGGCCCGACGCGATGGGCCTGGTGGTGATCGAGGGCATCGTCATCTGCGTGCTCGTCGTCACCGGGCTGCGCGAGGCGATCATGCACGCCATCCCGCAACAGCTGAAACAGGCCATCAGCGTCGGCATCGGGATGTTCATCGCCTTCATCGGGTTCGTCGACGCGGGCTTCGCGACCCGCATCCCCGGCGAGACCGGGACCGTGCCGGTCCAGCTCGGCTCCACGGGCCAACTGTCCGGCTGGCCGGTACTCGTCTTCTGCCTCGGTGTGCTGCTCACCATCTCCCTGGTGACGCGGAAGGTGCGCGGCGCGATCCTGCTGTCCATCGTCACGATGACCGTCGTGGCCATCGTCATCGACGCGATCGCCGACATCGAACCGACCGCCTGGGGGCTGACCGTGCCCTCCATCCCGGACGACGTGGTGGCCTTCCCGGACTTCGGACTCGTCGGTTCCTTCAGTCTCTTCGGCGCCTTCGAGCAGGTCAGCGTCGTCACCGTCGTCCTGCTCGTCTTCACCCTGGTGCTCAGCGACTTCTTCGACACCATGGGCACGGTCGTCGGCGTCTCCAACGAGGCCGGACTGCTCGACGAGAAGGGCGACGTCCCCAACCTGGGCCGGATCCTGCTCATCGACGGTGCGGCCGCGGCCGCCGGCGGTCTGGCCTCCGCCTCCTCCGCCACGTCCTACGTCGAGTCCGCCGCCGGTGTCGGCGAGGGAGCCCGTACCGGCTTCGCCAACGTGGTCACCGGCGCGCTCTTCGGCCTGGCCCTGCTGCTCACCCCGCTCGCCACGGTGGTGCCCGCCCAGGCAGCCGCCCCCGCCCTGGTCGTCGTCGGCTTCCTGCTGATGACCCAGGTGCGGCACATCGACTGGCTGTCGTACGAGATCGCCATCCCGGCGTTCCTCACGATCGTCGTGATGCCGTTCACGTACTCCATCACCAACGGCATCGGCGCGGGCTTCATCGCCTACGTCGTCCTCAAGACGGTGCTGGGCAAGGCGCGGGAGGTGCACGCGCTGCTGTGGGTCACCGCGGCCCTGTTCGTCGTGTACTTCGCCATTGACCCGATCGAGCAGCTGATCGGCCTCAGGTAGCGGCCCGTCGTGCGTCGTACCGGAGGGCCAGGCCCGTCGCCAGCGCGCCGAGGCCTTCCCACACGGCCACGCCGAGGAAGGGCGTGGGCGCGCGGCCGGTGAGCACCGCGAGGCCGAAGACCGCGAAGGTGAGCAGCCGGAACGGGACCGTCCAGCGGAAGAAGGGCTTCCAGTCGGACAGTGCCGCCAGTACGTAGTACACGCCCATGTTGAGCGCGGCCATGGAGGAGGCGGTGGCGAACGCGGCCGTGTGGTCGCCCGCGGCGGTGAGCGCGGGCTCCCTGCCGGTCTCCAGGCCGAGGACGGTGAGCAGGAGGTTCGGCGAGACCAGCCCCACCAGGCCCACGGCCGCCGCCAGGACGCCGAACACCGCCATGGTCCAGCCGGACAGGGAACGGGGCAGCTGCCGCACGAGGTCCTCCCCCGGAATTGGGATATTGAAAGATGAAGGACCTTGCATACCGCGCCCCGCGCCCCGTCCGCCAACCGGAACAGACGCTTCCGGCACGGGCGTTCGCTATCCGAGCGCCGCCCGCATCATCTTCTCCGCGATCGGCGCCGCGAGTCCGTTGCCGCTCACCTCGGAACGCGCCGCCCCGGAATCCTCGACGATCACCGCGACCGCCACCGCCTTTCCGTCGGCCTCGGCGTACGAGGTGAACCAGGCGTAAGGCGTCTTGCTGTTGTTCTCGCCGTGCTGCGCCGTGCCCGTCTTGCCGCCGACCTCGGCGCCGTCGATCCGGGCGTTGGTGCCCGTGCCGTCCTCGACGACCGTGACCATCGCGCTGCGCAGCTGCTCGGCCGTCTCCGAGGACACGACGCGCTCGGTGTCGGAGTCGGGGTACTCCTGCAGCGTGGTGCCGTCGGCGTCGACGACCTTGGACACCATGTGCGGCGAGGCCATGAGGCCGTCGTTGGCCAGGGCGGCCGACACCATGGCGATCTGCAGGGGAGTGGCCGTGACCTCGAACTGCCCGATGCCCGTCAGCGCCGTCTGCGCGTCGTCCATGTCCTTCGGGTACACACTCCTGGCGGCACGCACGGGGACGTCCTGCTCGGAGTCGTTGAAGCCGAACTTCTCCGCCGTCGCCCGGACCTTCTCCTTGCCGAGCTGCTCCGCCATCCGGCCGAAGACGTTGTTGCAGGAGTACCGCAGTGCGGTGCGGATCGTGGCGTTCTCACACGGCGCGGACCTGTTCTCGTTGACCAGCACCGTCCGGGTGTGCGGCAGCGTGTAGGGCTGGGGGCTGTCGGTCGGCTCGTCCACGGACGAGTAGAGCCCGTCCTCCAGCGCCGCGGCGGCGACCACGAGCTTGAAGGTCGAGCCGGGCGGCAGCGGCTGCCGCAGGGCCCGGTTGACCACGGGCTGGTCCTCGTCCCCGGTGAGCCGCTGCCACGCCTCGCCGTCCGTGGTCCCGCTGATCTCCGACGGGTCGTACGACGGGGTGCTCACCACCCCGAGGATCCGTCCGGTCTTCGGGTCGATGGCGACCGCGGCGCCCTTCTTGTCGCCGAGCGCCTCGAAACCGGCCTTCTGCACCGCGGGGTCGATGGTGGTGAGGACGTCCCCCGGCTGGGCCCGCTTGCCGGTGAGCACGTCCAGGGGGTTCTTCAGCCGGTTGTCCGTGCCGTCGAGCACCTCGCCGTAGATGCCCTCGAGCTGTGTGGCCCCGTACGCCTGCGAGCTGTAGCCGGTGACGGGTGCGTAGAGCGCGCCGTCCGTGTACGTGCGCTTGTAGGCGAGATCGCCTCCCTTCGTCCGCTGCGAGCCGGTGACCGGGGAGCCGGCCACGACGATGTCGCCGAGCGGCTGCGCGTACTGCGCGATGGTGTTCCGCCGGTTGTGCTTGTCGTCCGCGAGGGCCTTGGCCTCGTAGCCCTGCACCCAGGTCGCCCGCAGCAGCAGGGCGAACACCAGGAGCAGGCTGAAGACCGCGGCGCGCCTGATCGTCTTGTTCATCCCGCAGAAGGACGAGCGGTACGGAGAGCTTCGTTCCGGATCGGCCGGTTTCTCACCGGATCCTCATCCGGAGCCTCATCCGGGTCCTCGTCCGGTTCGCATCCGGCCGGGAAGCCGCGCGCCGGGGCCCGGTGGGGAATCCGTCCGGCCCGGTCCGCCCGCACGCGGGTGCGTGCGGCCCGGAGCGGGGGCCCGCCGGTCTCAGCCGTCGAGCCGCAGCAGCAGTTCCTCGGTCTCCTCGCCCCGTGCGTGGGCGAAGCCGCTGTCCCGGCCGGTCACGGTGAACCCGCACTTGGCCAGCACCCGCAGGGAACCGGCGTTGTCGGCGGCCGCGCGGGCGTGCAGCGGGCGTTCCGGTACGAGCAGCAGCAGGGCGCGCAGCGCGGCGGTGGCCACGCCGCGCCCCCACTGGGCGCGGTCGATCCAGTACGTCACCTCGCGCTCGCCGGGCGGCCCGTACACGGCGGCGTGCCCCGCCACGGTCCCGTCGACGAGGACGGTGCGGTTGACGGCGTCCGTGCGCAGGATCCGCTCCCAGTGGGCGTCGAACCGGGCCCGGTCGCCCGGGTCCTCGGCGGTGAACGCTGCCATCCGCACGGCTTCCGGGTCCTGCATCAGGGTGAAGAGGACGTCGAGGTCGGAGGGCCGGACCTCGCGGAGGGCGACCTCCGTTCAGAGCCTCCGCGTGGCGAGCGCCAGCCGGTCCCGCGCGTCGAACAGCGCGTCCTTGATCATCTGTTCGTGGGCGGGCGTCAGCCGGGCCACCGGCACCGAGCAACTGATCGCGTCCCGGGCGGGGGTGCGGTACGGGATGGCGACGCCGAAGCAGCGCAGCCCCAGCGTGTTCTCCTCCCGGTCCACGGCGTAGCCCTGCTCGCGGATCTGCCGCAGCTCCTCGATCAGCTGCTCCCGGTCGGTGAGGGTGTGCTCGGTGAGCGAGGGCAGCGTCTCCGGGAGCATCTTCCGTACCTGCTCGTCGCTGTGGGTCGCGAGCAGCGCCTTGCCGAGCGAGGTGGAGTGGGCGGGCAGCCGGCGGCCGACACGGGTGAAGGGCCGCAGATAGTGCTGCGACTGGCGGGTCGCGAGGTACACCACGTTCGTGCCGTCGAGCCGGGCCAGATGGATCGTCTCCGTGGTGTCGTCCGAGAGCCGGTCCAGCGTGGGGCGGGCCACCGCGACGACCTCGTCGCCGTCGATGTACGAGGTGCCCACGAGCAGGGCCCGTACGCCGATGCCGTAGCGGGTGCCGGTCGCGTCCGTCTCCACCCAGCCGAGCTCGACGAGGGTGCGGAGCAGCATGTACAGGCTGGACTTCGGATAGCCGACGGCCTCCTGGACGGCGGCCAGCGAGTGCATTCCGGGGCGGCCCGCGAAGTACTCGAGCAGTTCCACCGTCCGCACCGCGGATTTGACCTGCGCCCCACCCTGGTCGGCAGTTGCCATGGCCCTCCACCCTTCTTGACCGCGCAGAACGCCCGGAAATAGAGTCACCGACGACCCCACTATTCATCATCGGGAACCTTGTTCAGAATACCGAACAACTTGGGGAAGGAAGCCGCGGTGGGAGCAGCACCAGTCTGGAGTGTGGACCCCCGAACCGGGAAGCCGCGCGAGCAGGTTGCGGTCGAGGCCACAGCGGAGGAGGTCGACCGCGCGGTGCGGGCAGCGGAGGCCGCCCGGGCCGCCCTGGGCGACCGCACGGCCCGGGCCGCCCTGCTGCGGACCGCCGCGGACCTCCTGGACGAGTCGGGCCGGCACGTCATCGAGGCCGCCGACGCCGAGACCGCACTCGGCCCCGTCCGGCTGACCGGCGAACTCGCCAGGACCACCGCCCAGTTGCGGGCCTTCGCCGACGTGGTCGACGAGGGCTCCTTCCTGGACGTCCGCATCGACCACGCCGACCCCGCACGCACCCCGCCGTGGCCCGACCTGCGCCGCTGGAAGATCCCGCTCGGCGTCGTCGCCGTCTACGCGGCGAGCAACTTCCCGCTCGCCTTCTCCGTGCCGGGCGGCGACACCGCCAGCGCCCTCGCCGCCGGCTGCCCCGTGGTCGTCAAGGCCCACCCGGACCACCCGGCGACCTCCGAGCTCTGCGCGGCACTGCTCCGCGCGGCCGCCCGGCGGACCGGGCTGCCCGAGGACGTCGTGGTGCTGGTCCACGGTTTCGAGGCGGGCGTGGAGCTGGTGGGCCATCCGCTCGTCGCCGCCGCCGGGTTCACCGGCTCGGTGCGCGGCGGACGGGCCCTCTTCGACGCGGCCGCCGCCCGCCCGGTGCCCATCCCCTTCCACGGGGAACTCGGCTCCCTCAACCCCGTCGTGATCACGGAGGCGGCGGCCGCCGAGCGTGCCGAGGCCATCGGCGGCGGGCTGGCCGGCTCGATGACCCTGGGGGAGGGGCAGTTCTGCACCAAGCCCGGATTCGTCCTCGCCCCCGCCGGCGACGCGGGCGACCGGCTGCTGAAGTCCCTGACCGCAGCGGTGAGCGAGACCGACCCCGGGGTGATGCTCGACCACCGCATGCGCGACGCGTTCATCGCGGGCGTCGGCGAGCGGGCCGGACTGGAGGGCGTGGAGTCGCCCGTCACCCCCGGCGCCTGCGGCGACCACAGCGTCAGCGCGGGCTTCCTGACCGTGCCGGCGCGGCGGCTGGCCGAGGAGGGACCGCACGACCTGCTGCTGGAGGAGTGCTTCGGCCCCGTCACGGTCGTCGCCCGCTACGAGGACACGGACGAGGTCGAGGCGGTGCTGTCCCGCCTGCCCGGCAATCTCACCGCCACGCTGCACGTCTCCGAGGAGGAGGCCCAGGGCTCCGCCGCGGAACTGCTCGGCTCGCTCACCGCCCTCGCCGGCCGGGTCCTCGTCGACGGCTGGCCCACCGGGGTCGCCGTCGCCCCCGCCCAGCACCACGGCGGCCCCTACCCGGCCACCACGTCCACCTCCACCTCGGTCGGCGCGACCGCGATCGAGCGCTGGCTGCGGCCCGTCACCTACCAGTCGGCGCCGTCCGCGCTGCTCCCGCCCGAGCTGCGCGACGGCAATCCGCTGGGGCTGCCGCGACAGGTCGACGGACGCCCGGAGCCTCTGCGAGGCTGACCCGGTGACCGACGAGATGGCCCTGCCGGAACTCCCCTTCCCCCTGCGTCCCTACGGCCCCGACGCGGACTGGTCGTACGAGAACGGGATGCTCACCGGCTGGGCGGGCGCACGGCAGGACCGCTTCGTGCCGCCCACCGGTGAGGCCCTGGAGCCGGTCTCCGACGCGCCGCGGCTGCTCGGCGCGCCGGAGGGCGACTTCCAGCTGATCGCCCGGGTGAAGGTCGGCTTCGGGGCCGCCTTCGACGCGGGTGTGCTCTATCTGCACGTGGCCGAGCGGCAATGGGCCAAGCTCTGTCTGGAACTGTCCCCGGACCGGCCGACGATCTGCACCGTCGTCACCCGCGGGCACTCCGACGACGCCAACTCCTTCGTGCTGGAGGGCGACAGCGCCTGGCTGCGGATCAGCCGCACCGGTGGCGCCTTCGCGTTCCACGCCTCCGCCGACGGGCAGCGCTGGACCTTCGTCCGGATCTTCACCCTCGGCAGCGGCGAGGAGGCCGCTGCCGCGCTCGTCGGCTTCATGGCCCAGTCGCCCGTCGGCGAGGGCTGCGTCGTCACCTTCGACCGCATCGAGTACCGGCCCGCGTGGCCGGACGGCCTGCGCGACGGCTCCTGATCCGCCGGCCGTCCGGCCCGGCCTCCGCCACGGCGCACCTGCCGGGCCCGCGCGGGCGGGCCCGGTCCCGGTGCCCGGGCCCGTCCGGGGGGAATGAACCGCTGCCCGCCGGCGTTGAGCGGCTCGGCGGAAGGACCCTTCCGTGCCCGTACGGAAGACGTCCGGAACCCGGCCGAGAGAGAGCGGTAAGAGACCCATGCGCGTCGAGATCTGGAGCGACATCGCCTGCCCCTGGTGCTACGTGGGGAAGGCGCGCTTCGAGCAGGGCCTCGCGGCCTTCGCCCACCGGGACGACGTCGAGGTCGTGCACCGCTCCTTCGAGCTCGACCCCCACCGCGCCAGGCGCGACACCGTCCCCGTGGTGGAGTCGATCGCCAGGAAGTACGGCCGCACGCTCGACGAGGCCCGCGCCATGGAGGAGCACGTCGCCTCCGCCGCGCGCGCCGAGGGACTCGGGTACCGCACCGAGGGGCGCGACCAGGGCAACACCTTCGACATCCACCGGCTGCTCCATCTGGCCAAGGCCCGCGGCCTCCAGGAGGAGCTCCTGGACCTCGCCTACCGGACGAACTTCGCCGAGGAGCGGTCCGTGTTCGACCCCGAGGTGCTGATCGGGCTCGCGGTCGAGGCGGGGCTGGACGAGGACGAGGCCCGTGCGGTCCTCGCCGACGAGGACGCGTACGCGGAGGACGTGCGGGCCGACGAGCGGGAGGCCGCCGAACTCGGCGCGAGCGCCGTGCCGTTCTTCGTGCTCGACCGCCGCTACGGCGTCTCCGGCGGCCAGCCGGCCGAGGTGTTCACCCAGGCCCTGGAGCAGGCGTGGCAGGGCCGCAGGATCATCCCCGTCGTCACCCCGCCCGCCCCCGCGGGCGGTGCCTGCGACGACGGCGCCTGCGAGGTCCCTCCGCGGGGCTGACCGCCGACCGCGGGAGTGGTCACCGCCGCCGGAACGATCACCCGGCGCGGCCGGGCGCGCCGTAGGGTACGGAGCCATGGACACCCTGGGAGGCGCCGAGTTCGCGCCCACGTCGACGTATCTGAACACCTCCACCTGCGGTCTGTGGCCGAGGCGCTCGGTGGAGGCCGTCGGGGAGCTCGCTCAGGAGATCGCCGCGGGCCGCCCGGAGGGCTCGGGGAGCACCGCCGCCGTCGAGGCGGCCCGGGGTTCCTTCGCCCGACTGATGGGTGTGGCCTCGGACCGGGTCGCGCTGGGCGGCTCGGTCGCCGTCCATGTGGGGCTCATCGCGGCCTCCCTCCCTGCCGGGGCCGAAGTCGTGGTCCCCGAGGGCGAGTTCAGCTCCATGGTCACCCCCTTCACCACGCGCGACCTGAAGGTGCGGTACGCCCCGCTCGACGCGCTCGCCGAGGCGGTGGGCCCCGGCACCGCGCTGGTGGCCCTGTCCGCCGTGCAGTCTGCCGACGGCCGGATCGCGGACCTGCCGGCGGTGCGCGCCGCCGCCGCCGCGCACGGAGCGCGCGTCCTGCTGGACGCCAGCCAGGCGGCCGGCTGGCTGCCGCTGGACGCCGGGCAGTTCGACTACACGGTCACGGGCGGGTTCAAGTACCTGCTGTGCCCGCGCGGCGCCTCCTTCCTCACCGTGACCGAGGACGCCCAGGAGTCGCTGGTCCCGGTGCACGCCGGACTGTTCGCGGCCGAGGACCCGGAGGGGAGCACGTACGGACCCGTCGAGCGGTTCGCCCGTTCCGCCCGCCGCTACGACGAACCGCCCTCGTTCCTCGCCTACCACGCCGCCGCGCAGTCCCTGCCGCTGCTGGAGGAGACCGGCATCGCCGCGGTCCACGCCCACAACACCGCGCTCGCGGCCCGTTTCCGCGCGGGGCTGGTGGAGCTCGGGCACACGCCGGTTCCCGGCGACTCGTGCATCGTCGCCGTGCCCGGCCTCGGTGGGCGCCGGCCCCTGCTCGCCCGTGCCGGGGTCGTCGTGTCGGCCCGCGCCGGCAATCTGCGGGCCTCCTTCCACCTCTACAACTCGGCGGCGGACGTCGACCGGGCGCTCGACGTGCTCTCGGGCTGAGCCCGCGTGCCGGGGGCCCAGGCGCTCCCGGGCCGATCCTGCGTGACCGGGGGCTGGGCACACGTCCCCCCGGGCCGCTCCGGCGCGCTCGCGGGCCCCGCCGTCCGTGCCGCCGGGCGGGCGCGGCACTCAGCCGCCTCCGCGCAGAGGTTGCCCTCGACCTTGGCCAGCAACCGGCCCAGCTCGGCGCGCTCGGCCGGGTCGAGCCCGGCGAGCGTCAGCTCCTCCAGGGCGCTCCAGGCCCTGCCGACGTCGGCGAGCAGCGCACAACTGCCCTCGGTCGCCTCGACGAGCACGGCACGCCGGTCGGCGGGGTCGGGGCTCCGGCGGACATGGCCGGACTGCTCCAGGCGCTGGAGCATCTTGGTGACGGTCGACGGGTCCAGCTCGGCGGCCCTGATGAGCTCGGCCTGCCGTACGGGCCCGACCTCCCAGAGGTACATCATCACCAGCTCCTGGCCCGGGTAGAGCCCCGCCTGCTTCAGCAGCCTGCCCGCCGCGGCGCGGTGGAGCCGGGCCACCCTGGAGACGGCGTGGCTGACCGGGCCGCCACGGGCGGTGGCCGGCAACTCACCGCTGCGGGCGTCGGGACAGAAGGGGTCGGCCTCCGGTTTCATCGGGCCTCCTGGGTGCTCTTGCTGCGGATGTGACGCGGACCGCGCTCCCGAGGGCGGCGCGGACCGCGTCGACCGTCCCACATCTCCGTACGCCCAGATTACCTTGGTCGGCCAATCAATGCGTTACAGTGGTCGCCGGGGCCAATACTTGGCCGACCAATTGTCCTTTCTCCTGCCTGTCCCTCCGGGAGCCGTCATGACCACCGCCTTCGACCCGATCGACCTCCGCGGCACACCGCTCGCCAACCGCATCGCCATGGCGCCGATGACCCGCAGCCGCGCCTTCGGCCCGGGCCTCACCCCGACCGACTCCACCGTCGAGTACTACGCGCAGCGCGCCACCGCCGGGCTCATCATCACGGAGGGCATCCAGCCCTCCCCCGTCGGCCAGGGCTATCCCGACACTCCCGGGCTGCACTCGGGGGAGCAGGTCGCGGCCTGGCGGCGGGTCACCGACGCGGTGCACGCCGCGGGCGGGCGGATCTTCGCCCAGCTCATGCACGCCGGCCGGATCGGTCACCCCTCACTCCTGCCCGACGGGCTCGTACCGGTCGGCGCCTCCCCGGTGGCCGCCGCCGGACAGCTGTTCACACACGAGGGCCCGCAGGACCTGGTCACCCCGCGCGAACTCACCGCCGACGAAGTGCGCGCCACCATCGGCGACTTCGCCGCCGCCGCGCGCAACGCGGTCGAGGCGGGCTTCGACGGCGTCGAGCTGCACGGCGCCAACGGCTACCTCATCCACCAGTTCCTGGCGCCCAACACCAATCTCCGCGACGACGAGTGGGGCGGCTCCCCCGAGGCCCGCACCCGTTTCGCGCTGGAGGTCACCAAGGCCGTCGTCTCCGCGATCGGTGCGGAGCGCACCGCCATCCGGATCTCACCCACCAACGCGTACAACGACATCGCCGAACCCCTCGAGGAGGCCGAGCTGGCCTACCCCGCGCTGGTCCGGGAGCTGGACGCGCTGGACCTCGCGTACCTGCACATCCTGGAGGGCGGGCCGGGGCTGCGGGAGCTCACCCTCGCCCTGCGCAAGGAGTACTCCGGCACCCTCGTGCTCAACGCGGCGACCGAGGGACCGACCGGGCCCGGTGCGCTGGACCTGATCGACGACGGCGTGGCCGACCTCGTGTCGTACGGCGCGCTGTTCCTCGCCAACCCCGACCTGCCGGCCCGGCTGAGGGCGGGCGGCCCGTTCAACACCCCCGACGTCGCCACCTTCTTCGGCGGCGGGGACAAGGGCTACACCGACTACCCGGCGCTGGGCGGCTGACCGGCGTCCGGGCACGGGGAAGGGGCCGGCCGCATCAGCGGCCGGCCCCCTGCCCGCACCTCACGGCGACCCCACCGGAGTGGGGCCACCGCGCTCCGACGCCGTGTTCCGGAGCGTCCCCCGGAACCGGCCCCGAGCTCACTTCACCGGTGTGAAGTCCCGCGCCCCGATGAACGTCGGGCGCGGCACCGGCGCCGCGAACGGCTCCCGCGCGGCGTTCTCCACGCTGTTGAACACGATGAAGACGTTGCTGCGCGCGTACGGGGTGATGTTGTCCCCGGAACCGTGCATCGCGTTGCAGTCGAACCAGGTCGCCGAGCCGGCCCTGCCGGTGAACAGCCGGATGCCGTGCCGGTCCGCGAACGCGGTCAGCGCCTCGTCCGACGGGGTCCCGGCGTCCTGCATCTGCAGCGACTTCTTGTAGTTGTCCTTGGGCGTCTCACCGGCGCAGCCCAGGAACGTCTTGTGCGAGCCGGGCATGATCATCAGCCCGCCGTTGGTGTCGTAGTTCTCGGTGAGGGCGATCGACACCGAAACGGTCCGCATGTTCGGCAGCCCGTCCTCGGCGTGCCAGGTCTCGAAGTCCGAGTGCCAGTAGAAGCCCGACGCCCCGAAGCCCGGCTTGACGTTGATCCGCGACTGGTGGACGTAGACGTCCGAGCCGAGGATCTGCCGTGCCCGGCCCACCACGCGCTCGTCGCGCACCAGGGCCTCGAAGATCTCACTGATCTTGTGGACCTCGAACACCGAACGGACCGACTGGGTCGTCGGCTCGACGATCGAGCGTTCGTCGGCGCGGATCAGCGGGTCGTTGACCAGCCGGTCCAGTTCGGCGCGGTAGACCTCGACCTCGGCCGGGGTGAGCAGCTCCGGCATCGCGAGGAAGCCGTCGTGTTCGTAGCCCTGGAGATCGGCCGCGGAGATCGGGCCCGGCGTGCCCGGCGGCGACCACACCACCGGGTCCTGCCGGGGGACGGCCGTCTCCTCGGCGCCGCGGGTCGGGTAGAGATCGGTGATCGCGGTGGTCATGGTCAGCCCTCCTCGGTGAGCTTGGGGTCCCCCCAGGCCTCCGGCTCTGGGGGAGGGTAGACGCCGTTCTCGTCGTGGTCCTCCCGTCCGGTGACGGGCGGGTTGAAGACGCAGACGCAGCGGAAGTCCGTCTTGGGGCGCAGCGTGTGGCGCTCGTGACCGTCCAGCAGGTACATCGTGCCGGGCTCGATCCAGTGCGCCTCACCGGTCTCGTCGTTCGTCAGCTCCGCCTCGCCCTCCACGCAGAGCACGGCCTCGATGTGGTTCGCGTACCACATCGACGTCTCCGTACCCGCGTACAGCACGGTCTCGTGGAGGGAGAAGCCGACCTTCTCCTTGGCGAGCACGATGCGCTTGCTCTCCCAGGTGCCGGACTTCGACCTGACGTGCCGGTCGGTGTTCTCGATGTCCTTGAGGGATCGGACGATCACGGTGTGTTCAGAACCTTTCTTTTCCTCGCCGTACGGGTGGGTCGGCGCCGCGGGGGGCGTCAGGCGGTCTCGCGGACGGCACGGGCCAGCGTGCGCAGGCCCTCGTCCAGCTCGTCGGGCGTCACGGTGAGCGGCGGCAGCAGCTTCACCACCTCGCTCTCCGGGCCCGACGTCTCGAGCAGCAGCCCGAGTTCGAACGCCCGGGCGCAGACCGCCGAAGCACGGCTCTTGTCGGTGAACTCCAGTCCCCAGACCAGACCGCGGCCGCGGTAGTGGGCACCGAGGGCGGAGTTCTCGTCGCAGATACCCAGGAGGGCCTGCTCGACCTGCTCGCCGCGGGCGATGGTCTGCTTCTCCATCTGCCCGTCGGCCCAGTACGTGTCGAGCGCGGCGGCGGCCGTGACGAAGGCCGGGTTGTTCCCGCGGAACGTGCCGTTGTGCTCGCCCGGTTCCCAGACGTCCAGCTCCGGGTTGAACAGGCAGAGCGACATCGGCAGGCCGTAGCCGCTGATGGACTTCGACAGGGTGACGATGTCCGGCGTGATGCCCGCCTCCTCGAAGGAGAAGAAGGCACCGGTGCGGCCGCAGCCCATCTGGATGTCGTCGACGATGAGCAGCATGTCCTGGCGCCGGCACAGATCGGCCAGCGCGCGCAGCCACTCGGCGCGGGCGACGTTGATGCCGCCCTCGCCCTGCACGGTCTCGACGATGACCGCGGCGGGCTTGTTCAGCCCGGACCCCTGGTCCTCGAGCAGCCGCTCGAACCAGAGGAAGTCCTGGACCTGGCCGTCCAGGTAGTTGTCGAACGGCATCGGGGTGCCGTGGACCAGCGGGATGCCGGCGCCTGCGCGCTTGAAGGCGTTGCCGGTCACGGCGAGGGAGCCGAGCGACATCCCGTGGAACGCGTTGGTGAAGGAGACGATCGACTCCCGGCCCTTCACCTTCCGGGCCAGCTTCAGCGCCGCCTCGACGGCGTTGGTGCCCGTCGGGCCGGGGAACATCACCTTGTACGGCAGGTCACGCGGCCGCAGCACGACGTTCTGGAAGGACTCCAGGAAGGCGCGCTTGGCGGTCGTCGCCATGTCCAGGCCGTGGGTGATCCCGTCGCGCTCCAGGTAGTCCAGCAGCGCGCGTTTCAGCACCGGGTTGTTGTGGCCGTAGTTGAGCGACCCTGCGCCGGCGAAGAAGTCCAGATAGGTGTGGCCGTCCTCGTCGGTGAGGCGAGCGCCCTGCGCGCGGTCGAAAACGGCGGGCCAACCGCGGCAGTAGCTGCGCACCTCCGACTCCAGGGTCTCGAAGACACTCAGGGCGGGCGGGGTGATGGTCACTGCGTTTCACTCCTGATGTGGGGGTCGGACGGAGCTGGGATGCGGGTCGTGCGGGGGGCGCGCCGGGCAGGCCGGAACCGGCCCGGCGCGGAAGGGGGATCCGGGATCGGCCGGTCCACCGGTCTCAGTCGCCGATGGGGCCGATGCGGTACAGCACCTCGGGCTCGTGTCCCCCGTCGGGGAAGAGCCCGCCGTCGAACAGGACCTCGCGGTCCAGTGACGCGCCGTGCCGGGCCGCGTACGAGGTGAAGAGGCGGTCCGAGGCGGTGTTGTCCGGAGTGACGGTCGTCTCGACCGCGCGGACTCCGCGCGGGACGACGCGGTGGGTGAGCGCGTCGAGGAGCGTGCCGGCCAGTCCGCGGCCGCGGTGCTCCCCGTCGACGGCGACCTGCCAGACGACCAGCACGTCCGGCCGCTCGGGCCGGACGTATCCGGTGACGAAGGCGATCGGCTCACCGTCCGGGCCGCGGGCCACCACGGAGGTCGCGGCGAAATCGCGGCACCACAGCAAATAGCTGTACGAGGAGTTGAGGTCCAGGACCTCGGAGTCGCGGGCGATACGCCAGATGGCGGCTCCGTCCTCCACGCTCGGGCTGTCGATGCTCAATGCGGTGGTCATGCGGATTGAATTTACCGAGCAAATTCGTAAATTGCATCGTGGGAAGGGGTTGGCGGGACTCGCTCCGTGTGTTATCGCGCGAGCGCGCGCCCTGGCGCGAGGTCGGGGTGAACTCTCCCCATTTGACCGGGAGTTATCGGGCAGAAAGACGTTTGTGTGGCGTCTGTCACATGATCGTAACGCCCTCCGAATGGCTCCTGGATCTCGCGGGAACTCATGCGTTTAGGGTCCGGGGAAGCGGGCAGACGAATGCAGGGAGCCGCTCCTGATAAAGCGACTCCCTGCATTCGTTTATTAATGCGCTGTTTATTTTTCGGTGCGGTCGGAGGGAATTAGTCCTGCCAGGCTTCCGAAATCGCGCGACGGGCGCCGGCGACATCCGTTCCGTGGCCGTGTTCACCGAGAGCGGCCCCCAGTGCGGCGAGCGACGAGGACACCACGTCGCGGCTCGCGTCCGCGCCGTAGTGGTTCACCCGGATCATCTCGGCGGACAGCGCGCCGCCGCCCGCGACCAGCGGCACCGACGGGTCGACGGCCAGCGCCTTCGCCACCAGGTCCGCGGCGTCCACGCCCGCGGGCGTGCGCAGTGTCGTCGCCACCGGGGCCGCCTCCCCGGCCTCGTGCACGTACGGGGCCAGCACGCCCAGCGCGAGCACCCCGGCACGCGTCGCCGCGGCCGCCGAGGCGTGCCGCCCCGTCACCGCGTCCAGCCCCTCCGCCTCGACGCGCTCCAGGCACGCCTCCAGCGCCAGCATCTCCAGCTGCGCGGGCGCGTGCAGCAGTGCCCTGCGGCCGCCGTCGATCCAGCGGTCCTTCCAGTCCAGCAGCGACAGGTACGAGCGCCGGGGCGCCGCCGGATTGGCCGCGAAGCGCTCCCACGCCCGCTCGCTGACCGACACCGCCGACACCCCGGCCGGACCGCCCAGCGCCTTCTGCGCCCCGATCACGCACAGGTCCACGCCCCACGCGTCCGGCAGCAGCGGCTCGGCACCCACGGAGGCCACGGCGTCCAGCATGAACAGCGCGCCGTGGGCCCGTACGACCTCGCCGATCTCCGCGACCGGATTGGTGTTGCCGGTGGCGGCCTCCGCGTGCACCAGCGAGACGAAGTCGATCTCCGGGTGCCGCTCCAGGGCCCGCTCGACCTCCTCGGCGGTCACCGCCGTGTGGAACGGCACCTCCAGGTCGACCACCGCGGCGCCGGAGTCGCGCAGCCAGTGGCCGAACGTCTGCCCGTACGGGCCCGTGACCACGTTCAGCGCGGCCGAACCCGGCCGCGCCCCGGCGCGGATGCAGCCCTCCAGCGGCAGCAGCGCCTCCCCCTGGGGGACCACCACGTCCGCCTCGGTGGAGAGGAGGCCGGCGACCCGCCGCTCGATGGCCGCGAAGTGCGCGGCGGTCAGCGGGGTCAGGTCCAGGAACGGATGGGTCACGGCGGTGCTCGCTTCGCTCGGATGGATGTTCGGTGATGTTCTCGGTCGAGGGTAGGCCAGGGCTCGTAGAGTGCTGGTCATGAGCGATCACGCGGTGCTGCATGTCAAGGGGCGGGTGCTCGTCGGGCCGGACGACGCACGGGACGAGATGTGGGTGGTCGGCGGCCGCGTCACCTACCGGCGCCCGGCCTCCGGGGACGTCCGCACCGTCCGGGGCTGGGCGCTCCCCGGCCTGGTCGACGCGCACTGCCACGTCGGGCTCGACCGGCACGGGGCGGTGGACGAGGCGACCAGCGAGAAGCAGGCGCTGACCGACCGGGACGCGGGCACCCTCCTCATCCGCGACGCCGGATCGGCCGCGGACACCCGCTGGATCGACGACCGCGAGGACCTCCCGAGGATCATCCGCGCCGGCCGGCACATCGCCCGCACCCGCCGCTACATCCGCAACTACGCCCACGAGATCGAGCCCGAGGACCTGGTCGCCTACGTGGCCCGGGAGGCCCGGCGCGGCGACGGCTGGGTCAAGCTCGTCGGCGACTGGATCGACCGGGAGGTCGGCGACCTCACCGCGTGCTGGCCGCGCGGCGCGGTCGAGGCGGCCATCGCCGAGGCGCACCGCCTCGGTGCCCGGGTCACCGCGCACTGCTTCGCGGAGGACTCGCTGCGCGACCTCGTCGAGGCGGGAATCGACTGCATCGAGCACGCCACCGGACTGACCGAGGACCTGATCCCGCTGTTCGCCGAGCGCGGTGTGGCCATCGTCCCGACGCTGGTCAACATCGCCACCTTCCCGCAGCTCGCGGCCGGCGGCGAGAGCAGGTTCCCGCGCTGGTCGGACCATATGCGCCGGCTCCACGAACGCCGGTACGACACCGTCCGCTCGGCCTGGGACGCGGGCATCCCCGTCTACGTCGGCACCGACGCCGGCGGCACCCTGCCGCACGGGCTCGTCGCCGCCGAGGTCGCCGAGCTGGTCAGGGCCGGGCTCCCGGTGGTGGACGCGCTCTCCGCGACCGCCTGGGGCGCCCGGAGCTGGCTCGGCCGGCCCGGCCTGGAGGAAGGCGCCCCGGCGGACCTGGTCGTGTACGACAGCGACCCGAGGGCGGACGTACGGGTACTGGCGGCGCCCCGCACGGTGGTGATGCGCGGGCGCGTCGTCGGTTGACGGACCGTGACGCGGGCCGGCTCCGGCTCGTTGTGCCTCTTTCGTGCCGCCTGTCCCCGATGGGTGCGCACCACCCCCGGCCGCCCCGGTGCACGCCCTTCGCGCCCGCCGCCCGGGGGACGCGGGGGAACGTCCGTGCATCGGTAATCGAATGCGAGCGCGGAAACGTCACTTTGGAGTGAACTCACCCCAGGTGTCTGACGGTTCACTCTCGGTGCGTGAGTATTCCGGTGTTCCCGATCGCCGCCGCCGCGCACGAGTCCCTGTCGCGGGCGCGCGGCGACGTCATGTCTCCCGTGGGGGTTCCACCACCGTGAAGAGCAACACCTTCCGCATGCCCGTACGCCGCTCGACGGCCGCCGCGGCCGCGGCAGTGCTGGCCGTCGGGCCCGTGGCGCTCGCCGCGCCGGCCCAGGCGACGGGCGGCGGCGACGGACGGTCGAGCGCGGTCGTCCTCCGGACCGGGCTGGACGTCTCGCTGCTCAGCAACAGTGTCCGGGTGCCGCTGAAGACGTCCCTCAACGAGGTCCAGGCGCCCGCGAGCGCCGAGAAGACCGCGCTGGCCGTCCAGCTCGAAGGTGTCGACCAGGGCAAGCCGTTCAACGTGCTGCAGGCCGAGGTGGCGAGCGCGAAGGCCACCGCGGACCGGGACAGCGCGGAGGGCCGTGTGGAACTCGCCCACGCCGAGGTGCACGTGCCGGGGCTGCCGCTGCTCTCCCTCGTCGAGGTCGGGCAGGTGACGTCCGAGGCGGTCTGCGAGGTGGGGAGGAAGCCGGTCGCCCGGTCCCGTCTGCTCGGCTCGGTCACCGTCCTCGGCCGGAAGACCACGCTCACGACGGGCGGCACGACCGAGGTCAAGGTGCCCGGCGTCGGCGTCGTCACCCTCGACCTGTCCCGTACCGGCACGACCTCGCGCACGGCCGCGGCCACGGCCCTCGAACTCAAGGTCTCCGTCGACCCGTTGAAGCTGAACGTCGCCGAGGTCGACGGGACGCTGACGCTCGCGGAGGCGACCTGCGAGACCCCGTCGGGCGAGCCCGTCGACGAACCGCCCGCCACGACGGCGCCCGACGTCAAGCCGCAGACCGGCGGGGAAGCGGCGAAGCCCCCCGCGACGGACGATCTGGCGGCGACCGGCGGGGACGCGTCGACACCGTGGTTCGCTGCGGGTTCGGTGGTCCTCCTCGCCCTGGGCGGCGGCGCGGTCGCCCTGGCCCGCCGCCGCGCGTAGCCGGTGGGCGCCGGTGGCCCCCTGCGGGCGCGGAGCACGTACGCGTCACCCTCACCGGGGCGGCGCCGTCCGCACGCACGCAACGCCCCCGCCCGCAAGCGGGCCCGGCGCCTACGCGCCGACGAGGGTCAGGGCCTGGTCGAGAGCCTGGAGGAAGCGGTTCGTCGTGGCGCGGTCCCGGACCGCGAGGCGCAGCCAGTCGTGGCCCAGTCCCGGGAACGTGTCCCCGCGCCGGGCCGCGAAGCCGAGGGCCCGGAGCCGTCCGCGTACCTCGTCCGCGCGGTCGATGCGGACGAGGACGAACGGCCCGGCGGCCGCCGGCACCACCCGTACCTCGTCGAACTCCGCGAGTCCCGCGAGCAGATGCGCCCGGTCCGCCGCGATCCGCTCCGCCGCCGCCGCGGCCTCCGCGAGCGCCCGGGGCGACATGCAGGCCTCGGCCGCGGCGAGGGCCGGGGTCCCCACCGGCCAGAGCGGCTGCGCCCGTTCGAGCCGGGCGACCGTCCCGGGCTCGGCGAGGACGTAGCCGATCCGCAGGCCCGCGAGGCCCCAGGTCTTGGTGAGGCTGCGCAGCACGACCAGCCCGGGTATGTCGGTCCGGGCCGCCAGGGCCTCCGGTTCGCCGGGCACCGCGTCCATGAACGCCTCGTCGACGACCAGGATCCGCCCGGGCCGGGCGAGCCGGGCCAGTTCGGCGGCGGGATGGAGCACCGACGTCGGGTTGGTCGGGTTGCCGACGACGACGAGGTCCGCGCTCTCGGGCACCGCGGACGGGTCCAGCCGGAAGCCGTCCTCGGCACGCAGCACGACGCGCTCCACGCGGTGGCCGGCGTCCCGGAGCGCGGCCTCGGGCTCCGTGAACTGGGGGTGGACCACCACCGGCCGGCTGACCCGCAGGGCACGGGCGATCAGCACGAACGCCTCCGCCGCCCCGGCCGTCAGCAGCACCCGCTCCACCGGCAGCCCGTGCCGTGCCGCGACCGCCGCCCGGGCCGCCCGGCCGTCCGGGTAGGCGGCGAGCGACGTCAGCGACTCCGCGATGTGCTCCCGCAGCCACCCCGGCGGAGTGCCGGTGCGGACGTTGACCGCGAGATCGGTCAGTGCGCCGTCGCGGACCTCCGCGTCACCGTGGTGCCGGAGATCGTGGATGTCGTCGTTCATGGTCGTCCCGCCGCGGCCGGGACCGGCGAGGCCACGGCCTCCCGGTAGCGGTCGACGACCAGATCGGCCAACTCGTCCGCCGCGCCGATCACTTCGGCGCAGCGCACGTCCGTGTCCGGGTGGGCCTCGGCCCAGCCCTCGGCGTGCAGCACGGCCCGTTCGACCGGCCCGCCGTCGAACAGGGCGTACGGGAGCACCACGACCCGCCGCGCCCCGAGCCGTACGCAGCGGTCCAGCCCGGTCGGCACGTCCGGCGCGGCCGTCGACACGAACGCCGTCTCGACCCCCGCGTACCCCCGGCCCTCCCAGAGCAGCCGCGCCGCCCGGTGCACCTCCGCGTTGGCCTGCGGATCCGCCGAGCCGGGCGCGGCCAGCAGCACGGTCACGTCGGCGCGGTCCCGCGGTGAGCGCGCACCGCCGCCCAGCGCCTCGTCGAGCCGCTGCTCCAGCAGCGCGAGCAGCGCGGGGTCGGGGCCGAGGGCGCGGCTCACGGCGACGGTGAGGCCGGGCTGTTCCTCGCGGACCGCGTCCAGCGCCGTGGACAGGGCGTCCTCGCTCCAGCGGTCCGGTACCAGCGCCAGGGGGACGGCGGCCAGCCGGTCGGCTCCGGCGGCGACGAGCTCGCCCACGGCCTCCGAGAGCGGCCACCGGCCGGGGCCGAGGAGGCCGGCCGCGACGGGGATTCCGGGATGGCGGCTGCCCAGGTGCTCCACGAGGTCCAGCAGTGCCGCGGCGCCGGCGTCGTGCCGGACACCGTCCGCGGCGATGAGCAGGGCGGGCGGGGAAGTCACAGGTTCTCCTTGCGGTGGTGGCGATGCCGCCGGTGCAGTCCGACCGGTCCGCCGTCGTTCACGTCCGAGATCATGTCCGGCGCCACCGGTTCCACGCACGGCGGAACCGGTCCCGGAGTCGAAGAATCCGCAAGCCGCACGATGGCACAGGTCACCGCGCCGGGTCGCCCCTGACCTCCGGATTTCCGTTTCCCCACCACGAGTTCTCCCCCGTCCGCGAGAGCGGCGGCCTCCGCCACCGAAGAGGTGCCCACCGCGGCCGCGGCCGCGGACGGGTTCGGCACCGGCACCCGGGCGAGCCGGGCGGCGGGGTACGTCCGCAGCGGGACGCCGAGCGTGGCCGCCGTGGCCACGATGCCCGGTTCACCGGCCTTGGCCGCCACCGTCGCGACGGCCACGACCGAGCCCGCCGGTGCCCCGGCCTCCCGCAGTGCCTCACGGACCAGGCCGAGAACCTCGTCCACGGGAGCGCCCCGGCGCGCCCCGACGCCGACGACGAACCGGCCCGCGCTTCCGGTCATGGCGTGGCACCCGGCGGGGTGGGGGTGGGATCGGCTAGCAAGAACCCATGGCGGTGTTCGTCGCGCTCGGCGCGTTCCTGATGACGCTGTTCGGCGGCTGGGCGGCGCAGCGCGTCACCGACCGCCGGCACCTCGTGCTCGGCCTCGCGGGAGGGCTGATGCTGGGGGTCGCCGGCCTCGATCTGCTGCCGGAGGCGATGGCGGTCGCGGGGCAGGAGGTCTTCGGCGTACCGCAGGCGATGCTGCTGTTCGTCGGCGGCTTCCTGCTGGCTCACGGGGTGGAGCGGCTGCTGGCCGGCCGGCAGGCGGCGCACGGCGCGTACAACGGCGGCCGGCACGCCCACGACCACCGTGCCCCGCAGGTCGGCATGACCGCCGCCGCGGCCATGGTGCTGCACAGCCTGATGGACGGCATCGCCATCGGCGCGGCCTTCCAGGCGGGCGGCGAGATGGGGCTCACCGTCGCGCTCGCGGTCATCACCCACGACTTCGCCGACGGGTTCAACACGTACACGGTCACCAGCCTGTACGGGAACGAGCGCCGCAAGGCCGTCGCCATGCTGTTCGCCGCGGCCCTCGCGCCGGTGGTCGGCGCCGCCTCCACGCTGCTGTTCACGATGCCGCCCGAGGTGCTCGGCAGCTATCTCGGCTTCTTCGGCGGCGCTTTGCTCTATCTCGCCGCCGCGGAGATCCTCCCGGAGGCCCACCACGCGCACCCGGCCCGGTCGACCCTGCTGTGCACGGTGTCGGGCGTGGCGTTCATCTGGCTGGTGACGGGCCTGGCGGAGTGACGCGCCGGAGCCGCCGGGGCCTGGGGCGTGTGGCGAAGGTCCCTCCTGGCCCGCGACGCCCGGCACGTGCGCTCGCTGCGCTGTCGGAGTCATCCGAGTACGTCCGGTACGAGGACGGTCCTCCGTCTTGCGAACGCACGCACCGGACGCCGTAGCCCTGCGGGCGGACGGAGCTGCTTTCGCCACACGCCCTAGCCTTCCGGGTCCCACGCGGCGCACCTCTCCGCGAACCGCCGTGCCGCCCCCGGCGCGCCCGCCCAGTGCGTGTGCACATAGCTCGCGTGCACTCCGCCCCGGACGAAGCCCTCCACCCGGGGCTCGGGCTGCCGGAGCCCCCAGGCGGGGTCCGCCCCCGCGCCCGGCTCCGTGACGGTGCGGTGGAACTCGTGGCCGCGCATCCGGGTCCCGGCCGGGGCCAGGACGCTGTCGCTCACCGCCACGGCGTCCCGGTAGCCCAGCGTCAACCGCTCCGACATCCGCGCGTCGGCGTCCAGCACCCCGCACATGGGCCGGCCGTCCAGGGAGCGCGCGAGGTACAGCAGCCCGGCGCACTCGGCGGCGACGGGCGCCCCCGAGCGGGCCAGCACGGCGACCGCCTCACGCAGGCGGGAGTTGGCGGACAGCTCCGGCCCGTACACCTCGGGAAAGCCGCCGCCGATGACCAGGCCGGCCGTGCCGGCGGGCAGTTCCTCGTCGTGGAGCGGGTCGAAGGCGACGACCTCCGCGCCGGCGGCCGTCAGCAGTTCCGAGTGCTCGGCGTACGAGAACGTGAACGCGGCGCCCCCGGCCACGGCGACCACGGGCCGGCGGCTCCGCGCGTCGACGGCAGGGGTGCCCAGTGCCGCGCCCGGCTCCCACGCGTCCCCGGCGAGCGGCGGCGCGCTGCGCGCCAGGGCCAGCAGCGCCTCCAGGTCGCAGCCCGCCCGCACCTGCTCGGCCTGCGCGGCGACCGCGTCGACCGCCTCCGTCTGCCGCTCGGCGACCGGCACGAGTCCGAGGTGCCGTGACGGTGTCGCCACGGCGGGCGCCCGCCGCAGCACTCCCAGGACCGGCACCCCGGACTCGTCCAGGGCCTCCCTCAGCAGGGCCTCGTGGCGGTCGGTGGCGACCTTGTTGAGGATCACCCCGCCGAGCCGCACCTCCGGGTCCCAGGAAGCGAATCCGTGCACCAGAGCCGCCACCGACCGCGACTGCGAGGAGGCGTCGACGACCAGGACCACCGGCGCCCCGAGCAGTTTGGCGACCTGGGCCGTGGAGGACAGCTCGCCGGCTCCGGCGGCCCCGTCGTACAGCCCCATCACGCCCTCGACGACGGCCAGGTCGCAGCCCCGCGCGCCGTGCGTGAACAGCGGGGCGACCAGCTCCGTGCCGCACATGTACGCGTCGAGGTTGCGGCCCGGGCGCCCGGTGGCGAGCGCGTGGTACCCGGGATCGATGTAGTCGGGACCCACCTTGTGCGGCGACACGGCGAGTCCGGCGGCGGTGAAGGCCGCCATCAGACCCGTCGCGACGGTGGTCTTGCCGCTGCCGGAGGCCGGCGCGGCGACGACGAGACGCGCTACCACGTTCTGCCTGCCACTCGCTCTACCACTCGATGCCCCGCTGGCCCTTCTGGCCCGCGTCCATCGGATGCCTGACCTTCGACATGTCGGTCACGAGATCGGCGAACTCCTGCAGCTCCTGCGGGGCGTTGCGGCCGGTGATCACGACGTGCTGCGTGCCGGGGCGGTCGCGCAGCACCTCGATCACCTCGGCCGTGTCGATCCAACCCCAGTGCAGCAGATAGGCGAACTCGTCGAGCACGTAGAACTTGTAGGTCCCGGCGGCCAGATCGCGCTTCACCTGCTCCCAGCCCTCACGTGCCTTGTCCTCGTGGGACTGCTCGCCCTCGGCCGGCGGGCGCTGGATCCAGGACCAGCCCTCGCCCATCTTGTGCCAGTGGACGGTGCCGCCCTCGCCGCTCGCGCCGAGGACCTTGAGCGCGTTCTCCTCGCCGACCTTCCACTTCGCCGACTTGACGAACTGGAACACCCCGACGGGCCAGCCCTGGTTCCAGGCGCGCAGCGCCATCCCGAAGGCGGCCGTCGACTTCCCCTTGCCGATGCCCGTGTGCACCATCACCAGCGGCCGGTTGCGGCGCTGGCGGGTGGTGAGACCGTCGTCCGGAACGACGTCCGGCTTTCCCTGCGGCACTACGCTGCCCTCCTGTTGCGGACCGTGCTGTCGGTTCCCGTCGCCGCCCGGACGTCCCGGACCAGCCCGGCGATGCTGTCGGCGCGCAGCTCGTCCAGGGTGACGGCGGTGCCGCCGAGGTCACGGGCGAGATTCCCGGCGAGGCCGAGTCGCACCGGCCCCGTCTCGCAGTCGACCACCACCGCGGCCGTGCCCTCGGCCGCGTGCAGCCGGGCGGCGCGCCCGGCGAGCGCGAGGGCGTCGCCGCCACGCGCCCCGGTCGCGCGGCCGTCGGTCACGACCACCAGCAGCGGCCGCCGCGACGGGTCGCGCAGCCGCTCCACCCGCAGGACGTCGTGGGCCTTCAGCAGCCCGGCGGCCAGGGGTGTCCGGCCGCCCGTCGGCAGTTCCTCCAGCCGTGCGGCGGCGGCGTCCACGGACGAGGTCGGCGGCAGTGCCACCTCGGCCCCGCTGCCCCGGAAGGTGACGAGGCCGACCTTGTCCCGGCGCTGGTAGGCGTCCAGCAGCAGCGACAGCACCGCGCCCTTCACGGAACTCATGCGCCGCCGGGCCGCCATGGAGCCGGAGGCGTCGACGACGAAGAGCACGAGGTTGCCCTCGCGTCCCTCGCGGGTGGCCTGCCGCAGATCGTCCCGGCGGACCACGAGACCCGGTCCGGAGCGGCCGCGCGCCCGCTGGTGCGGGGCCGCCGCCTGCACGGTCGCCGCCAGGTGCAGCTTGCCGAGCGCCCCCCGCGGCCGGCGCGCCCCGGTGGTCCTGCCGTGCTCGGTACGGGCCCGGGAGCGGCGGCCCGCGGCTCCCTCGCCGAGCCCCGGCACGCTGAGCGCCTTCGTACGGAACGGCTCCGCCGCCCGCTCGGCGGCCCGCTCTCCCGCGCCGGCGTTCGCGGCGGGTGAGCCGGACGGCTCGGGGTGTGCGGGCGGCCCGGCCGGTTCGGACGGCTCCGGCTGCCCGGTGGGCGGGACGGAGTCGGGCGCCTCGCCCTGGGGCGGGACACCTCCGCCGCCCGGGCCGCCGTCCGGGCCGGACGGGTCCGTGTCCGGATCGGGGTCGGGGTCCGGATCGGCGTCCGGCCGGTCGTCCCCGCCGAACTGCTCCAGCGTCTGGTCGAGCCTGTCCTCGTCCAGGCCGGGCGCGTCGAAGGGATTGCGCCGTCGCCGGTGGGGGAGCGCGAGGAGCGCGGCCTGCCGCACGTCCTCCTCGCGGACGCCCGTGCGCCCCGCCCATGCGGCCAGCGCCGTAGCGGTTCGGGCCATCACGATGTCGGCGCGCATGCCGTCCACCTCGAACGCCGCGCAGGTGGCGGCGATCTGGCGCAGAGCGGCGTCCCCGAGCACCACCTGGGGCAGCAGCGCCCGCGCGTCCGCGATGCGCTCGCGCAGCGCCGCCTCCTCGTCCGCCCAGCGGGCCGCGAAGGCCGCGGGATCGTCGTCGTACGCGAGCCGGCGCCGGACGACCTCCACCCGCTGCTCCGGCTCCCGGGAGGCGGCGACCTCGACCGTCAGCCCGAAGCGGTCGAGCAACTGCGGCCGCAGCTCCCCCTCTTCGGGGTTCATCGTCCCGACGAGCAGGAAACGCGCGGCGTGCCGTACGGACACACCCTCGCGCTCGACGTAGGAGGCGCCCATCGCGGCCGCGTCCAGCAGCAGGTCGACGAGATGGTCGTGGAGCAGATTGACCTCGTCGACGTAGAGCACGCCCCGGTGCGCGTCGGCGAGCAGACCGGGCTCGAACGCCTTCACGCCGTCCGCGAGGGCCCGTTCGATGTCGAGGGCGCCGACGAGCCGGTCCTCCGAGGCGCCGACGGGCAGTTCGACCATCCTGGCCGGGCGTGCCGTGCCGGGCGCGGCCTCGTGCGGCCCGTCCGGGCAGCCCGGGTCCGGAGCCCCGGGCGCGCAGGAGAACCGGCAGCCCGCGACCACGTCGACGTCCGGCATCAGCGCCGCGAGGGCGCGCACGGCCGTCGACTTGGCGGTGCCCTTCTCCCCGCGTACGAGCACTCCGCCGACGGCCGGGCTGACCGCGTTCAGCAGCAGGGCCAGCCGCAGGTCGTCCATGCCGACGACCGCCGTGAACGGGTAGTGGGGTGCGTTGCTCACTGTGCGGCTCCAGGGGTTCCGGCGGCGGGCGCACCGGGGAAGTCGGGGGCGCCCGGCGGGATGAACGGCAGGCCCGAGGGCGCGCCGCCCTCGATGAGTCGGAGGAGGGCGTCCGTGTCCGCGTGCTCCTCGATCAGGTCGCCGAGGCGGTCGAGCTGGGCCTCGCGCAGTGCGGCGAAGGAGGTGTCCGGGGCGGGGACGAAGCGGCGGCCCGACGCCGCGGCGACGGACCGCAGGAACGCCCGGCGGAATCCGTCGCTCTCCAGCGACCCGTGCCAGTGGGTGCCCCACACCTCACCGACCCGGCAGCCGTCGAGGAACGGCTCGCCGCCGAGCACCTCGGCGACGCCGTGGTGGATCTCGTAGCCCTCGACCGGCTGCCCCAGCGCCGCACCGGACGGGCGGGCGAGCGTCTTCTCCGCGGCGAACCGCACCCGCACCGGCAGCAGTCCGAGGCCCGGCACGGCTCCGGCACGCGACTCGACCTCGTCGTCGATGTGCTCGCCGAGCACCTGGAAGCCGCCGCAGATGCCGAGCACGGGCCGGCCCTCCGCGGCGCGCCGGGCGAGCGCGCCGGCGAGACCGCGCTCGCGCAGCCACTCCAGGGCGCGCACGGTGCCGCGGGTACCGGGCACGATCACCAGGTCGGCGTCGGCCAGTTCCTCGGGCCGGTCGACGAAGCGCACGATCACGCCCGGCTCGGCCGCCAGCGCGTCCACGTCGGTGAAGTTGGACATCAGCGGCACGGCGCACACGGCCACGCGGAGCACGTCCTCGCCGACCGGCGGCGCCACCACCGACTCGCGCACCGTGCCGCGCAGCGACACCCGCAGTCCGTCCTCCTCGTCGATGCCGAGCCCGTGCGCGTACGGCAGTACGCCGAACGTCCGCCGCCCGGTGAGCCCGTGCAGCATCTCCAGCCCCGGCTCCAGCAGCGTGACGTCGCCGCGGAACTTGTTGACGAGGTAGCCCGCGATCAGCTCCTGGTCCTCCGGGGCCAGCAGCGCGGTCGTTCCGAAGAACTGGGCGAAGACCCCGCCGCGGTCGATGTCCCCCACCACCAGCACGGGGAGGCGCGCCGCGCGGGCGACGCCCATGTTCACGATGTCCGTGCGCCGCAGATTGATCTCCGCAGGGCTGCCGGCGCCCTCGCAGATCACCGCGTCGTACGTGCCGCGGAGCTCCTCCAGGCAGGCCATCACCGGCTCGAACAGGGTCTTCTGGCGCCCTCCGTGGTAGCCGCGCGCGCTGAGTTCACCGACCGGCCTGCCCATCAGCACGACCTGGCTGGAGCGGTCGCCGCCGGGCTTCAGCAGGACGGGGTTCATCAGCGCCGTGGGCTCGACCCGGGCGGCCTGGGCCTGCATGGCCTGTGCCCGGCCGATCTCGGCGCCCTCACGGGTCACGAAGGAGTTGAGGGACATGTTCTGCCCCTTGAAGGGCGCGACCTTCACGCCCTGTCGCACCAGCCAGCGGCAGATCCCCGCCGTGACGACGCTCTTGCCGGCGTCCGAGGTGGTGCCGGCGACCAGCAGTCCGCCCCCGCTCATGCCCGCCTCCGCTTCAGGGCTCCGGCCGCGAGGCGGCCGCCCGCGCACACCGCGAGCGCCAGCACCCCCACGCGTCGCGAGAGCCGTACGGCCCGTTCGATGTCCGCGACCTCGACGGCCCGTCCGCCGTCGCCGTTGAGCACGGGCCGGTGCTCGACGCGTCCGCCGTACGCGAGCGTTCCGCCGAGGCGTACGCCGAGGGCTCCGGCGAACGCGGCCTCCACGGGACCGGCGTTGGGGCTCGGATGCTTCGCGGCGTCCCGGCGCCAGGCGCGGGCCGCGCCGCGCGGGTCACCGCCCGCGGCGGTCGCGAGGGCCGCGGTGAGCCGGGCCCCGGGCCAGCCCGCGAGATCGTCGAGCCGGGCCGAGGCCCAGCCGTACCGCCGGTAGCGGGGGGACTTGTGACCCACCATCGCGTCCAGGGTGTTGACGGCGCGGAACCCGACGAGACCGGGCACGCCGCCGATCGCACCCCAGACCAGCGCGCCCACGACGGCGTCAGAGGTGTTCTCGGCGACGGACTCGACGACGGCTCGGGCGATACCGGGGCCGTCGAGCGCCTGCGGGTCGCGCCCGCACAGATGCGGCAGCCGCTCCCTGGCGACCTCGATGTCCCCGGCCGCCAGCGCTCCGCCGATCGCCCGTGCCTCCCGGCCGAGCGAGGTGCCGCCGACGACGGCCCAGGTGGCGGCCGCGGTCAGGGCGACGGCGGCGGCGCGTGACCGGCGTGCGCGGTCTGCGGCCAGCGCGCCCGCGGCGACCGCGCCGCCGGCGCACACCGCGGTGTGCAGGGCGCCCCAGCCTCGGTGGTCGCGCCAGAGTCTCCGTTCGACCGCCGCGGCTGCCCGGCCGAAGACGGCGACCGGGTGCCCGCGGCGTGGATCGCCGAGGAGCAGGTCGCCGGCCAGTCCGGCCGCGGCGCCGTACGCGAACGTGATGTCCGGGCGCAGCACGCCCGGCCCCCCCGGTTCGGCAGGCATGTTCGTCCTCACTCAGGGTCCGCGCCCTGGCTCGACGTGACCGGCGGGAGAGAGTTCCTGGCTCCGGGACGCTCCGTGAGGGGAGCGCGTCCGTGACAGTGGCGGGACCGCGCCGGATTCGCACCGGCTTCCTCTTCTGCCGCCGTAAATGGCTCCGGAAGTCCACCACGGGCCCCGAACGCCCGTCAACTCGCCCTTGACCTGCGACGGGACAGTGTGCGGAGGCCCACACGGTGCGGGCACGGGGCGCGCACACGACAGGGGCCGGACTCACCCGGAGGTGTGCCCGGCCCCTGTACGAGGACGTGCCGTGCGGCCGTCAGACCACGATCAGATAGATCCCGAAGGCCACCGCCGCGGCGCAGAGCGCGAAGCAGGCGTACGCACCCGTGCGGGCGAGGCCGGCGGAGCCTCCCTGCGCGGCCGCGGCCTCCTGCTTGGAGAGGCCCGCGACGCCGAGGGTGAAGAGGCCCACCAGGGCGACGGTCACGACGAGGCTCACGCCGAAGACGGAGCCCAGAGCTGCCCAGTCGATCTTCATGCTGTTCTTTCCTTACACCGTGGCGGCGGGCGCCGGAGCGGACTCGGGGGCCGGGGCCGGGACGGTGGCCTTCAGCTCCTCGGGCTCGGCCACCGCGACACCGGCCGGGGGAGGGGTGACCGCCGCGATGGCGGTGGTGACGACGCCCGCGGGCTCGATCTCGTCGTCCGTGACGTTGGTGTGGTCCACCGGCTTGCGGCGCGAGATCACCCAGATGGCTCCGGAGCCCGCGACGAGCAGCACGGCAACGGCGGCGATGCCCCAGGTGCCCTGCTTGGTCAGGAACTCCGCGGCCGCGGCGACCAGGCCCGCGGCGGGCAGGGTCAGGCCCCAGGCGACGAACATCCGGGTCGCGGTGGACCAGCGGACCACTCCGCCCTTGCGGCCGAGACCCGCGCCCATCACGGCACCCGAGCAGGACTGGGTGGTGGAGAGCGAGAAGCCGAGGTTCGAGGAGGCCAGGATGACCGTCGCGGCGCTGGTCTGGGCGGCGAAGCCCTGCTGCGGCTGGAGGTCGGTCAGGCCCTTGCCCATGGTGCGGATGATGCGCCAGCCGCCGAGGTAGGTGCCGAGCGCGATCGCGACACCGGCGGAGACGATGACCCACATCGGGGGGTTCGCACCGGGGGCGAGGACGCCGCCGGTGACCAGGGCCAGGGTGATGACACCCATGGTCTTCTGCGCGTCGTTGGTGCCGTGCGCGAGGGACACCAGGCCGGCGGAGGCGATCTGGCCGGCGCGGTAGCCCTTGGAGGTGGCCTTGTTCTGGGTGGTACCGCCCATCCGGTACGTCAGCCTGGTGGCGACCAGGGCCGCGAGGCCGGCGACGAGCGGAGCGGCGACGGCCGGGATCAGGACCTTGGTGACGATCGTGCCGCCGTTGACGGCCGAGAATCCGGCGGACATCACCGCGGCGCCGATGAGGCCGCCGAAGAGTGCGTGGGAGGAGCTGGACGGCAGGCCCAGCAGCCAGGTCAGCAGGTTCCAGAGGATCGCGCCGACGAGCGCGGCGAAGATCACTTCTGTGCGGATGCCCTCTTCGTTGATGATGCCGCCCGAGATCGTCTTGGCGACCTCGACCGAGAGGAACGCGCCGACCAGGTTCAGCACGGCGGACATCGCCACTGCTGCCTTCGGTCTCATCGCACCCGTCGAGATGGTCGTCGCCATGGCGTTGGCGGTGTCGTGGAAGCCGTTCGTGAAATCGAACACGAGTGCTGTCACGACGACAATCGCGAGCAGCAGGGTGATGTGCTCCATTTACCGGGTACCCAGGCAATCGTTCGGATGTCAGTGGCTCGGGTGAACGTAGGGTTTCTGAGTGAACGGAAGGTGAACTGGGGCGGGCGCTGGAGTGTCCCCAAGTGGGTTGCGGTCCCTCCGCTTATGTCTGCGGCGGCGCGCCGGCAACCCTCGAGGCCGGTGCGTACCGTTCGGAATCGGCCAAATTCCGGGCCTCTACCGGTCTCCGATGGTCGCACAACATCCGTCAGATGATCGGATTCAATCGTCTGGATGAACAGCGGAAGAGATTCTGGTCACTCCGGACTTTCCGCCACCCGGCCGGCCCGAAGGGCCCGGTCACCGCGGCCCGTCACCGGCCCGCCGTCGCCCCCGCCGGTACGGGCTGACACGATCGGCCGCATGACGGAACACGAACAGCCGGAGGAGCGGGAGCGGGAAGCGATATCCCGGGCCTGGTCGGACCTCGTGGCCACCGCCCGCAGGACCGTCACGGACGGGCTCGTCGTCGGGACCTCGGGCAACGTCTCCGTGCGCGTCCGCCTCGGCGCCGGCGACATCGTGCTGGTCACCCCCAGCGGGGTGCACTACGACCGGCTCACCGCCGCCGACGCCGTCGGCGTCCGACTCGACGGACGCCAGGTCCTCGGCGAGCTCACACCCACCAGCGAGCTCCCGATGCACCTCGCCGTCCACCGCACCACCGACGCGGTGGCCGTCGTCCACACCCACGCCGTGCACGCCACCGCCGTGTCCACCCTGGTCGACGAGCTGCCGCTGATCCACTACATGGCGGCGGCCTTCGGCGGCCCCGTCCGCGTCGCCCCCTACGCCCTGTACGGGACCGACGAACTGGCCGCCGGAATGCTCCGCGCCCTGGAGGACCGCACCGGCTGCCTGCTGCGGAACCACGGAACGGTCACCTACGGAGCCTCGCTCGACCAGGCCTTCGACCGCACCGCCCAGCTCGAGTGGATGTGCCGCCTCTGGCTCACCGCCGGCTCCGTCCCCGGACGCACCCCCACCCTGCTCTCCCGGACACAGCTCCGCGAGGTCGCCGAGAAGCTCCGCGGGTACGGCCAGTCCCGCTGACGTCACTCGCGCCACCCGGTCCACTGGCAGCGCGGCCCGGACCTCACCACACTGGAACGGTGCGCCCGGCAACAGCGACGGCAGCGGCCGTCACCACACTCATCGGTCTCGGCGCGGCCGCGTTCGCGGCCGGCCGGTACGCCAGCGACGCCGCGCTCAAAGCCCCCACCGGACGGCCCTTGCCCGGCGAGGGACGGCTCACCGTGCACGCCACCGGGCCGGGCCGGGTCACCCTCACCCGCAGCCTCGTGTCCCTGCGCCCCGGCACGTACGGGCTGTGCGGGCACGACGTCCACGCGGTCGGCGGCCCCGTCCTGGACCAGGTGCCGCACGCCGCGGACACCGTGGTCCGCCGGCTGGATCGTGTCGAGCGCGGCAGCCTCGACCCCGGCACCAAGGTGCGGCTCACCCCCCAGCTGCACGTCGGCGACCCGGGCAGCGCACTCGGCATCGACCACGAGGACGTGGACATCCCCGGCGAACTCGGGCCCCTGCCCGGCTGGTTCGTCCCCGGCCCCCGCTCGACCTGGGTCATCGTGGTGCACGGACTGGGCACCACCCGCGAACTCACGATGAACCTCATGCCGTTCCTCACGGAGCAGCGCCTCCCGGTACTGGCGCCCGCCTACCGCGGCGACCCCGGAGCGCCTGCCTCCCCCGACGGCCTCGGGCACCTCGGCGACTCCGAGTGGCGCGACCTCGACGCGGCCGTCCGCTTCGCGGTCCGCGGCGGAGCCGACCGCGTGATCCTGCACGGCTGGTCCACCGGCGCGTCCATGGCCCTCCACGCCGCCGCCAACTCCGCGCTGCGCGAGCGGATCGCCGGACTCGTCCTGGACTCCCCGGTACTGGACTGGGAGACCACCCTGCGCGCCCTCGCCGCGGCCCGCCGGATGCCGGCCGCCCTGCTGCCGCTCGCGGTACGCGCGGCACAGGGGCGCACCGGACTCCACGGCGACCGGCTGAGGGCGGCCGCGGACCCGGACGCCCTGCGCGTGCCCACCCTGGTCTTCCACGGCCCGGACGACACCATCGCTCCCTGGGGGCCGTCCCGGGAACTCGCGGCCCGGCGGCCCGACCTGGTCAGTCTGCAGACCGTGGCCCACGCCCCGCACGCGGCCATGTGGAACGCCGACCCGGCCCGCTACGAGGAGGCCCTCCGGCGCTTCCTCACCCCCCTGATCTAGGGATCGGGGATCCGGCGACGTCGGCGATCCGGCGATCCGGGGATCCGGGGATCCGGGGATCCAGGGATCCGGCGGTCCGGTGACGCGCGGCCCGCGGTGCGGCGATCCAGCGGTCCCGCGGTCCGGCGGTCTCGTGATGCAGCGGCCCGGAGGCCCGCGACGTGGCGGTCCGGCGGTCCGGCGACGCGGTGACGCGCGGCCCGCGGTGCGGCGATCCAGCGGTCCCGCGGTCCGGCGGTCTCGTGATGCAGCGGCCCGGAGGCCCGCGACGTGGCGGTCCGGCGGTCCGGCGGTCCGGCGACGCGGTGACGCGCGGCCCGCGATGCGGCGATCCAGCGGTCCCGCGGTCCGGCGGTGCGGCCGTGCGGCGGTCCGGTGACGCGGTGACGCGGCGGCCCGCGATCGGCGATCCAGGCATCCAGCGGCACAGCGGCCCCGCGGTCCGGCGATCTCGTGATCCAGCGGCCCGGCGACCCGGTCCGGAGCCCGGCGGAGGCCCCGCGGCAGCTGCCCCGCAGGCCCTCTGACGACCCCTCGGCAGCGGTTCCCGCATTCCGATTGGGCTTTCGGGCCGACAGCGGGGAGACTGCTCCCCGTGACGTCCCGTAACCTGCGCGACTCCAGGCTCCGTCTTGTCCGTCCACGGCCCACCGCCACGGCCCGCCGCGCCGTGACGAACCGGCGCACGCGCCCCGCTCCGCGCCCGCCCGAGGGCACGCCGCCGACCGCGGAGCTGGCCGCCCAGGCACGCGAGGTCCTCGCCGACGCGGTGCGCATCGCCCGCTGGGCGGCCGCCCACCGCGCGGAGGGCAACGCGGCCGAGCGGGAACGGGCCGCCGGGGACCTGCGGCTGACACCGGGACAGGTCCACGCGGGCTGGGACCGCGCCCGTCTCGCCGGTCTCGTGGAACTGCACGGGGGCACGGCCCGCCCCGGCTGGCGGCTGAACGTCTGGGACCGCGACGACACCGCCGTCCTGCGCGGCTGGGTCGCGCTGCTCGACGCCTGGCCGCTCGTGCACGCCGCCCCCGCCGATGTGGCACCGTCCGCCGTCGCCGAGGCGGTGGAGGCCGTCCCCCAGGTGCTCTCCCTCCTCCAGCTCTCCGCCGGGCCCGTGCCCCTGCCGGCCCTGCTCGACCTGCTCCAGCAGCGGGTGGCGGAACTCCGCGAGGAGCGCTGCGAGGTGCCCTACGGGCCCGGGCCCGCCCCCGGCGACGTGGCGCCCGCCGCCCCCGCCGGCCCTCCGGGGGCCGCTCTCCCCGCGCTGCTCGACTGGGCCCTTGAGGGCCTCGCGGCCGTCGGCGCACTGACCCTCGGCGACGGCCACGCCACCCTCACCCCGCTCGGCAGCTGGGCCGTGTGGGTCAAGCTCGAGCAGATCTGCGTCGCCGCGCAGAGCCCCGCGGGCCACATCGAGCAGTCCGCCGAGGAGATGCTGCGCGGCTGCGCCCGGCTCAGCCCGGGCCCCGCCCGCGCCGAGTACCGGGCCTGGCTCGCCGCGCGCAGCGTCTCCGGCGCGGTCAGCGAACTCGTGGCCGCCGCGCGGGGCGAGGACGCCCTGCTGCGCGGCCTCGCGTTCGAAGCCCTCCGGGTCGTCGGCGCCGCCGCCGAGGCCGAGGTCCGCGCCGCGGCCGAGGAGCCCCCGTTGCGCCCGTACGCCCTGCTGTGGCTGGCCGAGTACGAGGGTGCCGACCCCGAGGACACCGCCGAGGTGCTCACCCGCGAGGAGGCGACCTGGCTCTGGGTGGACACCGCCGCCGCCGTCGCGGACCACGGCGAGAGCGCCCTGCTGGTGCGCCATCTGGACTCGGCGGTGCAGGGCACCGTGCCCGCACTGCTCGACGAGGTCCGGGCGGTCGGCCATCCGCGCACCGTTCAGGTCCTGGTGGCCCTCGCGGCCGCGCACCCCGACCCGGCCCTGGCGAAGGCCGTCCGGCGGGCGGCCTTCCAGGTGCACACCGGAGGCGCGTGACCGCGGCGGGCCGGGCCCCCGGGCCCGGAGGGGCAGGGGGACGCGGCGGCGGGCGTCAGGACCCCCCGGCCCCCGGCCGGTAGGTGCCGAAGCTCCAGACGTTCCCCTCCAGGTCACGGGCCATGTAGTCGCGGGCGCCGTAGTCCTGGTCGGTGGGCGGCATCACGATCTCCACCCCGTGCTCCACCGCACGGTCGTGGTGCGCGTCCGGGTCGTCCACGTGGACGAAGACGCCGGCGGGTCCCGCGGACGCCATGACCCGGTCGAACTCGCTGCCCGTGCCCCTGCTGCCCAGCATCACCACCCCGTTCCCGTACGCCAGTTCGGCATGCGCCACGATGCCGTCCTCGCCCTCGTGGACCGCGCTCCGGGTGAAGCCGAAGGCCTCGGTGAGCTGCTTGATCGCGGCCTTGGCGTCCCTGTAGAGCAGCGTGGGACAGATGCTCGGTGCCTCCGCCATGCCGATCGCTCCTTCTCCTCCGTCGACGACAGGATGTGACCCGGGTCTCAGTCTGGCAGGGGGGACCGACACCGCCCGGCAGCCGCCGTGACGGGTCAGCGGAAGGTGTTGCACTGGGCCATGTCGCCCGTGCGGTAGCCCTGGTAGAACCACTGCTGGCGCTGGGCGGCCGAGCCGTGCGTCCAGGTCTCCGGGGTCACCCGGCCCTGGATCCGCTCCTGGATCCGGTCGTCGCCCACCGCGGCGGCCGCGTCGAGCCCGTCGCGGATGTCCTCGTCCGTCAGCCGCGTCAGCAGCGGCCGCCCGGTCCTGTCGTCCGGCGTGGTCGTCGCGTGCCGCGCCCACACCCCGGCGTAGCAGTCCGCCTGCAGCTCGACGCGCACCGCGTTGCTGCCCTCGCCCGCCCGCTGGTCCTGGGCCCGCGCGAGGGTGCCCAGCTGGTTCTGGACGTGGTGGCCGTACTCGTGCGCCACGACGTACGCCTGGGCGAACGGGCCGCCGGTCGCCCCGAACCGGTTGCGCAGCTCGTCGAAGAAGCCGAGGTCCAGATAGACCTTCCGGTCGGCCGGGCAGTAGAAGGGCCCCACCGCGGACGTCGCCGTCCCGCAGGCCGTCGCGACCCGGCCGCTGAAGAGCACGGTCGAGGCGTCCGTGTAGCGGCCCCCGCGCCTGCTGTACTCGGCCCGCCAGAAGTCCTGCAGGCTGTTGACGACGGCGACGATCCGGCAGTCCTCGCGGGTGTTCGCGTCGGACCCCTTCCGGCAGGTCTGCGCCACCTGGGCGGCGGACTCGGACGTCGCGTCGGGCGCGGTCCCGTCCTCCGTGAGCCCGAGCTGGTCCGGGCCGACACCGAAGAACAGGCCGAGGAGCAGCGCGAGAAGACCGGCGATGCCGCCCCCGACGGTCGCCCTCCCACCGGGGACGCGGCTGCGGCGCACATCCTGGACCTCCGAGGTGTCCAGGTCGGCGTCGTCGTCGAACTGCATGCCCCGAGTATCGAGCAGTACGGTGGCCCTCGCCCCTTTTGACTGCTTCGCCCGGTGGGTCGACGGGCCGTCCGGCCCCGGGTGCCGAACCCCGCCGGACACACCGTCCGCAGCGCCGCCGGGAGCGGCCCGGGGGCGCCGCGGCGCCGTGTCCAGTGCCACAGAAGCCGTGTCCAGTGCCACAGAAATCGGGTTGCCGGGTCCCGGTAGACTGGCCGCATGGCAATTCTCCTCATGGATTAGACGGCGTCGAAGCCTCCGCACGCCCCGTCGTCCTTCCGCCGTCCATCCGTCCTGGAGTCTTTCCGTGATCACCGCTTCCGGCATCGAGCTGCGTGCCGGCGCCCGCGTCCTCATCGAGTCCGCCAACTTCCGCATCGCCAAGGGCGACCGCATCGGCCTGGTCGGCCGCAACGGAGCGGGCAAGACGACTCTCACCAAGTGCCTCGCCGGCGAGGGCATCCCCGCCGCCGGCCAGATCGCCCGTTCGGGTCAGGTCGGCTATCTGCCGCAGGACCCGCGGACCGGCGACCTCGAGGTGCTCGCCCGGGACCGCATCCTCTCCGCGCGCGGCCTCGACGTCCTGATCCGCAAGATGCGCGAGAACGAGCACCGCATCGCCACCGGCCAGGGAGCCACCCGCGAGAAGGCGCTCCGGCAGTACGAGCGCCAGGAGACCGAGTTCCTCACCAAGGGCGGGTACGCCGCCGAGTCCGAGGCCGCCACCATCGCCGCGGCGCTCAACCTGCCCGACCGGGTCCTCGGCCAGCCGCTGCACACCCTCTCCGGTGGCCAGCGCCGCCGTGTCGAGCTCGCCCGGATCCTCTTCTCGGACGCCGACACGCTCCTGCTCGACGAGCCGACGAACCACCTCGACGCCGACTCGATCGTCTGGCTGCGCGAGTACCTGAAGACCTACCGCGGTGGCTTCGTGGTCATCTCCCACGACGTCGACCTCGTGGAGACCGTCGTCAACAAGGTGTTCTACCTGGACGCGAACCGCTCCACGATCGACGTCTACAACATGGGCTGGAAGCTCTACCAGCAGCAGCGCGAGGCCGACGAGAAGCGCCGCAGGCGCGAGCGCCAGAACGCGGAGAAGAAGGCCGCAGCGCTCAACGCCCAGGCCGACAAGATGCGCGCCAAGGCCACCAAGACCGTCGCCGCGCAGAACATGGCCCGCCGCGCCGAGCGGCTGCTGGCCGGCCTGGAGGACGTGCGCCTCTCCGACAAGGTCGCCAAGCTCCGCTTCCCCGAGCCCGCCCCCTGCGGAAAGACCCCGCTGACGGCCGAGGGGCTCTCCAAGTCCTACGGCTCGCTCGAGATCTTCACCGATGTCGACCTGGCCATCGACAAGGGTTCCCGCGTGGTCGTCCTCGGCCTCAACGGCGCCGGCAAGACCACCCTGCTGCGGCTGCTCGGCGGGGTGGAGAAGCCCGACACCGGCGAGGTCCTGGAGGGCCACGGGCTGAAGCTCGGCTACTACGCCCAGGAGCACGAGACGCTCGACCCGGACCGTACGGTCCTGGAGAACATGCGTTCCGCCGCGCCCGACCTCGACCTCGTCGAGGTCCGCAAGGTGCTCGGGTCCTTCCTGTTCTCCGGGGACGACGTCGACAAGCCGGCCGGGGTGCTCTCGGGCGGGGAGAAGACCCGGCTGGCGCTGGCCACGCTGGTGGTCTCCTCGGCGAACGTCCTGCTGCTCGACGAGCCGACGAACAACCTCGACCCGGCCAGCCGCGAGGAGATCCTCGGCGCCCTGCGCACGTACAAGGGCGCCGTCGTCCTGGTGACCCACGACGAGGGCGCCGTCCAGGCCTTGCAGCCGGAGCGGATCATCCTGCTGCCGGACGGGGTCGAGGACCTGTGGGGCGCGGACTACGCGGATCTCGTCGCCCTCGCCTGAGGACCCCGCTCGGTGCGGACGGCGGCCGGCCCGGGCGCGCGCTCCTGGCCGGTACCGGACCCGGGGGCCGCTGCCGGTCGGCGGTACCCGGTCCCGGTGCGGGGAGGGCCCGTGCGCGGACGGCCGGAGGACCGGTACGAGGCCGGCCGAGGGGCTCGTACGGGAAGATCCATCCGGACTGATCCACGCCGTATGGATCATTCGGCTCACGCGTGATCCTTCATCTGAGTGAGTGTGTCTCGTACCGCGGCGTGGCGGTCCGCTGAAACGGTCCGCCACCCGCGCGGCCCAACGGCGCGGGCGCGGGTGCCCCTGACCTGGAATTTCGGCCTCCGGCTCGCCGGGACGCCTCGCCGGCAGCCGCCGGAATATTGAATTCCGCCGCCGTTCGGGTGCCTACCGCGGTCAAAGCTCGTCGTACGGACCTTGTCGAATGGGTGGCCATCGGGCTCCTTAGGGGTGATCATGAGAGTCCAGAGCGCACTTCCCATGAGGAGGCACGGGTGGCCGAGACTCTGAAGAAGGGCAGCCGGGTGACCGGCGCCGCGCGCGACAAGCTCGCGGCAGACCTGAAGAAGAAGTACGACTCCGGTGCGAGCATCCGGGCGTTGGCCGAGGAGACCGGCCGCTCCTATGGATTCGTCCACCGGATGCTCAGCGAGTCCGGAGTCACGCTGCGTGGACGCGGCGGGGCGACGCGAGGCAAGAAGGCGGCTTCGACCTGACGCCCGAGTTCCCGAGCGTCGTCTGAGGCCGGACGGTCTCCGGTGTCGGCCACCCGGCCGGTCCCGCGGTCGGCCGGGTGGTTACTGTGCAGTCACTTAGATTTTCGCTGCACTGACCGCACCGGAACCGGAGGCCCTCATGACTTCGCTGGACTCTGTGCTCGACAAGGACGGCGTACGGCTCACCGTCGAAGACGCGGTGGCCACGGTGACCCTCACCAACCCGGCCAAGCGCAATGCCCAATCTCCCGCTCTCTGGCGGGCGTTGGCCGAGGCCGGGCGGTCGCTGCCGGGTACCGTGCGGGTGGTCGTGCTGCGCGGCGAGGGCAAGTCCTTCTCCGCGGGGCTGGACCGACAGGCCTTCACACCGGAGGGCTTCGACGGGGAGCCGTCGTTCATCGATCTCGCACGCGGCTCGGACGCCGAGCTCGACGCCGTCATCGCCGAGTACCAGGAGGCATTCACCTGGTGGCGCCGCAACGACATCGTGTCCATCGCGGCTGTCCAGGGGCATGCGATCGGTGCCGGGTTCCAGCTCGCCCTCGCCTGCGACCTACGGGTCGTCGCGCAGGACGTGCAGTTCGCCATGCGTGAGACCAGCCTTGGCCTGGTCCCCGACCTCACGGGCACGCATCCGCTCGTCTCGCTGGTCGGCTACGCCCGCGCGCTGGAGATCTGCGCCACGGGCCGCTTCGTCCACGCCGACGAGGCGGAGCGGATCGGTCTCGCCAACCTCGCCGTCGCCGCCGAGGAACTCGACGCGTCGGTGCGGGACTTGGCCGCCGCGCTGCTCGCCGCGCCGCGCGACGCGGTGATCGAGACCAAGGCGCTGCTGCGTGGTGCCCCGTCGCGTACCTACGAGGACCAGCGCGCCGCCGAGCGCGCCGCCCAGGCCCGCCGTCTGCGCGATCTGGCGGGCCTCGCGGACTGAACGCACGGGACGGGGCCCGTTGACGTCGGCGGTCGTCCGAGTGCCGGGGCGGTCCGGCTCTTGGCGGCCCATATTCTCGGCGGGAGAAAAGTGGGCGGAGGCGGCCGCCGAGGACATGTCCGCTTGACGGCCGGGCTCGAACCGGACGGGGCCGTGACCGGCGCCGACGGGACCGGGGACGGGGGTGTCTCGGCGGCCACGCCGGGTCACCCCCGCCGGTCGTGCTCGCGGCCCCGGAAGAAGTCGCCCGGTTCGAGCCCGGTCGTCGGGTGCCGCGCGTACCCGCACCGGGTCGGCGGGCATCCGGACCGCGCGGGCAATCGCCGCACGGCCGGCGCGGAGGGGCCGTCCGTCGGCCGGGAGACCCGTCAGCCGGCGAGCACGCGTCCACGAGCGGGCGTCGTCACCCCCGGCAGTCGACCTCCGTGACGAGGACCGTCACAGGGACGGGCGAGGGCAGAACCGAGGTGACCGCGGTGCGGACCGCGCGGGCCACCTCCACGGGGCTACGGCCCGGCGCCGTCGCGCACTCGACCCGTACGGACGACACGTCGACCCGTACGGGTGCCCCGAGCGTGCCGGTGAGACGGGCGACGCCCGGCACCGCGGCCGCCGCGGCGGCGACCGCGTCCCGTCGCTCCGTGGGCCCGGCCCCGTCCTGCCGCTCGGCGCCGTCCGCGCCCTCCGGCGTCCCGGTGGCGTTCGGGAGCGGATGCCGGGGCTCCCGCCGGGAGTCGTGGGCGCGCGTTCCGGCCCCGGGCTCGCCCTCCTGCTCCACGGCCTTCGCGGCGCGCTCCGCCGTCCGTGGCTCCGCGGCGCCCGGGCGGGAGACCGCGGACGGACCGGCGGCTCCCGGCGACGACGTTGCGGCCGGCTCCGGCGGCGCGTCCAGCAGCGCCGTCACCCGGAGATCCACGACCGTGACCGGCAGACCCAGGCGTTCCCCGGCGGTGAACAGCGCCGTGCGCAGCGACCCGGCCAACTCGGGCAGGGAGGCCCCGGGAGCGGCGGCGAACTCCGCCTCGATCCGCAGGGGCCCCGGCGGCAGCGCGGCAGGGGGAGGCGGGACGGCCGGCGCCCCGGCCGCTCCGGGGTCGGCGAGCCCGGTCCGGATCCGGCCCGGTGCCACGCCCGGCACCTCCTCGGCGGCCCGCCGCAGCACCGGCTCGGCCGCCCGTTCCGCCAGCCAGGCGCCGTCCTCCGCAGTACCGAGCGGAAGCAGTCTGCCCAGCCCCAGCCGGGCGCGCACCGCCCCGGTCCAGTCCTCGGCCGTCGTCATCCGTACCGCCTCGTCATTGCTCCAGCCTGCCGCATCCACCGGCGCGTGAGCGGGCAAGCGGACTTAGTGTGGTCAGCGTAGTCGGGAGTGCACCACCGCCCGGAAAGGTACGCATGGCGATGACCGACACGGATGTCAGTGTGACCAAGGAACCGACCGGCACCGTACGGCGGGGCGGCGGCGACCCGGCCACCCGGGGCCGTACCACCATCGCGGACGGAGTCGTCGAGAAGATCGCCGCGCTCGCGGCCCGTGACGTGGTCGGCGTCCACGCGATGGGCAGCGGCCTGTCCCGTACCTTCGGCGCGGTGCGCGACCGGGTGCCCGGGGGCAAACCGTCCGTCACCCGCGGGGTGAAGGCCGAGGTCGGCGAGAAGCAGACCGCACTCGACCTCGAGATCATCGTCGACTACGGCGTCGCGATCGCGGACGTGGCCCGCGCCGTGCGCGAGAACGTCGTCGCCGCGGTCGAGCGGATGACCGGTCTGGAAGTCGTCGAGGTCAACATCGCCGTGGGTGATGTGAAACTGCCCGACGAGGAAGACGAAGAGACGGAACCTCGGATCCAGTAGCGGAGCTCACGAGAGGAGCCCGTCATGAGCATGGCGGTGGCCGGTCTGCTGGCGGGGATGGCGCTCGGATTCGCCGGATACTTCGGTGGATTCGCGGCGTTCCTGCTGGTGGCGGCGCTGGGGGCGGTCGGGTTCGTCGTCGGGCGCGTCCTCGACGGCGATCTCGAACCGGGCGACTTCTTCCGGGGCCGCGAGCACGGCGACCGGCGGGGGTGACCCGGCGTGGCCGCCGAGACACCCCCGTCCCCGGTCCCGTCGGCGCCGGTCGCGGGCCCGCCCGCACCGGCGCCGCCGAACCCCGGAGCGAAGGGGATCGCACCGGGCGAACGCGGGGCGACGACCATCGTCGACCGCGTGGTCGCGAAGATCGCCGCCCAGGCGGCGCGTGAGGCGCTCCCCCAGGTGCCGGAGGGCGGGTCCGCTCCGCATGCGACGGTGACGGTGCACCATGACCACGCCCGGGTACGGATCACCCTCGAACTCGACTACCCGTGCGACATCGGCGGCCAGTGCCGTCTCGTGCGTCGTCATGTCGCCCAGCGGGTAGAGGCGTTGGCGGGGATGGCGGTGCCGGAGGTCGCCGTACAGGTCGAGCGGCTGCACTCCGTCCACACGCGGCGGGCTGCCCAGGGGAGGCTCCGATGAGCGAACCGGTGAAGGGAACCGTGCAGGAGAGCGAACCGGACACGGGTCCCGTGCGGGAGCTGGACCAGTCGGCCTCCGCCGCCGCGTACCGGCCGCTGCCGACGGAGGCCGACGGGGACGACGACGGCGCCGGGCGCTTCTGGTCGCGGCGCAGGATCCCCGCCGCGCTGCTCGCGCTGGTGGTGACCGCAGCGGCGGGACTGCTGCTGTTCGACGTTGCCTCCGTGCGGGCCGAGCGGCCCGGGATGGGCTGGCGGCGGTCGCTCACCGACGAACTGGCGAGCAGACCGGTGGACGACGCCTGGGTGCTGGCGGGCGCCGCCGCGGCCGTGGCCGTCGGAGCGTGGCTGGTGGCGCTCGCGGTGACCCCGGGGTTGCGGCATCTGCTGCCCATGCGCCGACGAGCCGGCGATGCGGACGTACGGGCCGGACTCGACCGGGACGCCGCCGAACTGGTGCTGCGCGACCGGGCGATGGAGGTCTCCGGGGTCCAGTCCGCACGCGTACGGGTGCGGCGTTCCCGGGTCACGGTGCGGGCGGTGTCCCACTTCCGCGAACTCGACGCGGTCCGGTCCGACCTCGACACCGTGCTGGGCGACGGCATCCGTGAGCTGGGACTGGTGCGGCGGCCGGCCCTGTCCGTACACGTGCGCCGCCCGGCCAAGAAGGGGTGAGCGGAATGCTCAGGGTCGTCAACCGGGTACTGATCGGGCTGGCCGGTCTCGTGCTCGTCCTGCTGGGGGGCGCGGTCCTCGCGGCGGGGCTGGGGCTGCCGGTGCCGTCGTGGTGGCCGTGGCGGGGGACGGAAGCCGTACTGCTGAGCGAGGGCCGCCGGCAGCGGTGGGAGGACCAGGGCTGGTGGTGGCCCGTGGTGATCGCGGTCCTGGCGGTCGTCGTCCTCCTCGCCCTCTGGTGGCTGCTGGCGCAGTTCCGCCGCTCGCGGCTGGGCGAGGTGCTGGTCGACAGCGGTGACGGGGAGGGGGCGCTCCTGCGGGGCCGGGCCATGGAGGCCGTACTCGCGCGCGAGGCCGAGGACCTGGACGGCGTGGCCAGGACCCAGGTCGTCCTGCACGGCCGCCGCACCGCTCCGGCGGCGCGCGTGCGTCTGGTCCTCGAACCCTTCGCGTCACCGGGCGAGACGCTGCACCGCCTCTCGGCCGAGGCCCTGACCCACGCGCGCGACTCGGCGGGGTTGGCGTCGCTGCCCGCGGAGGTGCGGTTGCGGGCCCGGAAGCACCGGGCGAAGCGTGTGACGTGATCCGGGGCGGGGGTTCCGGGCGGGCGGGCCCGGCCTTCCGCGCCGCCGTACCGAGCGGGACCCGCTCCGGACGACCGCGACGGCTCGGAGTTCGGGCGCCGGCGGTGATCGGGACGCGAGCGGCGTTCGGGATGCGAGCGGGCAGGCGCACTGGTTCGCTGAGAGGGGTCCGCCGAAAGCGACGTCCGAGGAGGCCATGAGCATGTCAGATGAAATCGGTGGCCGGGTCCGACAGATGCGGCAGAAGGCCGAGGAGCTGAAGCAGGCCGCGGAGCGCGTGAGCGATCCCGAGGAGAGCAAGCGGCTCAAGGAGAAGGCGCGCAGGCTCCAGGAACAGAGCGAGCAGGAGAGCACGATGGGGTCCGGGGACATCTACCCCATGGAGTGAGCCTCCCTACCGCCCCACCGGCCGGTGACCGTCCCTGTCACCGGCCGGCGGGGGTACGGGCCCGGCGCCCCCGAAGCCTGCCACGGCCCGGCGCCGGAGCCAGGAGGGCGTGCAGGAGCGCGGCCGTGAGCTGGAGCGCCGCGATGCACAGGAGCAGGCGGCCGGTCGCTCGGCGAGGAGGCCGGTGAGCCCGGCGCCGCCGCGGCAGCGGTGATCTTCAGTCCCGCCCCGGGGGTGAGCACCTGCGGGCGGGCGCCCGGCGGGGCGAAGTCGGAACGGATCCGGAGGGTGGCGGTCAGCACGACGCCGCCGCAGAGCCCCGCGACGGCGAACAGCGGCAGTCCCAGGGCCGGTGGGCCCACGGACACGGCGACGGCCGCGGCCGCAAGGGCGAGACCGAGGCCGAGCAGCCCGGCCTCCGCCAGGCGCGCGACCCGCATCCGTGGCGGCCGCCGTGCGACGGCGATCCGGCCGGCGCCCCGAGGGCGAACCCCGTCAGCAGCGCGCCGCCGTGACCCAGCAGTACCGCGGTCGTCGTCAACCCGCCGACACCGACGAACGCCAACGACGTCGCGCGGTGATGGCCCTGATCTCGGGCGTGCGCCACACCGCCGCCTGCCCGTCGGACGGAAGCCGGCACGGCGGTCAGCCGGTGCGGGTGCCGGTTCCGGTGCCGCCGCCGACCCGGATGCCCCGACGCACTGACACCCCGCCTCACCCGCGTGACCCGGCAGGTGAGCCGTCACCGGAGAGCCGTCGGCCGGGAGTCCCGGCCGGCGGCTTCGGACCGCGCCCGCGACGTCCCGCCCCCGGGGCATTGCCGGCGGGACGCGGCATCGCGTCCACCCCGTCAGAAGCCGGACCTCGCCCCGCCGTCCACCGGCAGCATCACACCCGTGAGGTACGACGCGGCGGGCGACAGCATGAACGCCGCCGTCCGCCCGAACTCCTCCGGCGTGCCGTAGCGCCGCAGCGGAATGCGGGACTCGTTGGCGGCGCGGGCCGCGTCCGCGTCCCCCGACAGCGCGTCCAGCTCGCGCACCCGGTCGGTGTCGATACGGGCGGGAAGCAGCCCCACGACGCGGATCCCGCGCGGCCCCAGCTCGTCGGAGAGCGACTTGGCGAAACCGGCCAGCCCGGGACGCAGACCGTTCGAAATGGTCAGGCCCGGAATCGGCTCGTGGACCGAGCCGGACAGCACGAAGCCGACGACACCGCCCTCGCCCAGCGCCGCCGCCGAGCCACGGGCCAGTCTGACCGCGCCCAGGAACACCGACTCGAACGCCGCCTGCCACTGCTCGTCCGTGTTGTCGGCGACGAAGCCCGGAGGCGGGCCGCCGACGCTGATCAGCACGCCGTCGAAGCGGCCGAAATGCGCCCGCGCGGCCTCGATCAGCCGCTCTGCGGTCCCGGGGGCGGCGTTGTCCGCCGCGATGCCGACGGCGTCCGGGCCGAGCTCGGCCGCCGCGTCCGCGGCGGCCTTCGTGTCCCGTCCGGTGATGATCAGCTTCGCGCCCTCGGCGGCGAGCGCCCGGGCTGCGGCGTTGCCCAGCCCCCGGGTCGCCCCGGTGACGACGTAGACACGGTCCTTCAGTCCAAGATCCATGGCCCTATCCTGCCGCGCCGCGTGCGGCGAGAGCCAGGGCGGAACCCACCAGTCCCACGTGACTGAACGCCTGCGGGTAGTTCCCGAGCTGCCGCCGCGCCACCGGGTCGTACTCCTCCGCCAGCAGCCCGACGTCGCTGCGCAGCTCCAGCAGCCGCTCGAAGAGGTCCTTGGCCTCCTCCACCCGGCCGGTCGCCCGCAGGGCGTCGACCATCCAGAACGAGCAGACGAGGAACGTTCCTTCACGACCGGGCAGCCCGTCGACGGACGGACCCTTCGTGCTGTAGCGGTTGATCAGTCCGTGCCGGCTCAACCCTGCCCGCACCGCGTCGACCGTGCCCACGACCCTGGGGTCGTCGGGCGGGAGGAAGCCCACCCGGGGAATGAGCAGCGTGGCGGCGTCCAGCTCGTCCGAACCGTAGTACTGGGTGAAGGTGTTCCGCTCCCGGTCGAACCCCTTGTCGCACACCTCCCGGTGCACCGCGTCCCGCATCGCCCGCCACCGGCTCACGTCGCCGGGCAGCCCGGGGTCGTCCTCCAGCGTGCGGACGGCACGGTCGGCCGCCACCCACGCCATCACCTTGGAGAACACGAAGTGGCGCCGCGGTCCGCGCACTTCCCAGAGGCTCTCGTCGGGCTCCCGCCACGTCGACTCCAGGAAGCCCAGCAGACTCAGCTGGAGGTTCCAGGCGTGCGGCGGCGACTCCAGACCGGCCTCGCGGCCCAGCCGCAGGGAGTCCATGACCTCGCCGTACACGTCGAGCTGGAGCTGGTCGACGGCGCCGTTGCCGATCCGCACCGGGGCGGAGCCCTCGTAGCCGCGCAGCCAGGGAAGTTCCGTCTCCGGCAGTCTGCGCTCCCCGGCCACCCCGTACATGATCTGCAGGTCCGAGGGGTCACCCGCGACCGCGCGCACCAGCCAGTCGCGCCAGGCCGCGGCCTCGTCGACGTACCCGGTGGAGAGCAGCGCGCCGAGGGTCAGGGTGGAGTCGCGCAGCCAGCAGTAGCGGTAGTCCCAGTTCCGCACGCCGCCCGGGTCCTCGGGGAGGGAGGTGGTGGGAGCGGCGACGATCCCGCCGGTCGGGGCGTACGTCAGCGCCTTCAGGGTGATCAGGGAACGGACCACGGCATCCCGGTACGGACCCTCGTACCCGCACCGCGCCGACCACTCCTGCCAGTCGTCCACGCTCGCCCTCAGCGCCTCGAAGGGATCGACGAGCCGGGGAGCCGGCTCGTGCGAGGGGTGCCAGGTGAGGACGAACGCCACGGTCTGGCCCGCGCCGACGGTGAACGACGAGACGGTGCTGAACTGCTGCCCCCAGGTCTTCACCGGGACGGCGTCCGGGCTCTCGACCCGGAGCCACACGGAGTCGGGGCCGGCGACCGCGACCCGGTGGTCGTTCGTCCGACGCATCCACGGGACGACCGAGCCGTAGTCGAAGCGCAGCCGCAGGGTCGCGGCCATCTCGACGCTGCCGCTGACGCCCTCCACGATCCGGACGACGTCCGGGGCCTTGTCGCGCTGCGGCATGAAGTCGGTGACCTTGACCGTGCCGGTCCGTGTCTCCCAGACCGACTCGAGGACGAGCGTGCCCGGCACGTAGCGGCGGCGGGCGCAGGTGCCGGCGCCCTTGGGCGCGAGCCGCCAGTGGCCGTTGTTCTCGTCGCCGAGCAGTGCCGCGAAACAGGCCCCGGAGTCGAAGCGCGGCAGGCACAGCCAGTCGACCGAGCCGTCCCTGCCCACCAGACCCGCGGTCTGCAGATCGCCGATCAGGGCGTAGTCCTCGATGCGTTGGGTCACGACATGCCGTTTTCCCTCGCCGGCGGCCGCCTATGCGGTTGCGTGGCCCACGCGGTCGGCGGTCGTCGCGCGCGGAGCCGGCCGGGCACCGTGTGCGGGGCGGCGGAGACCGGGGGGTACGAGGCCGTGGCTGTCGTGCGTCTCCTCGGCGGCGGGGCTCTGCCCGTGCCGGCTTCGGGCGCCCGGCGCCCGCCGTACCGTGTACCCGGGTGGCTGGGCCGCCGGCCCCGCCGCTCTGCCTGCCCGGCCCGCGCGGCCCCGAGACGGCGCCCGGCGGCGGGGTCGGTGCTCAGCTCGCCGGTGCGCTCGCCGTCGCGGACGTCTCCTCGGCGGCGGATTCGGCGGCAGGTTCGGCGTTCGGCGCGGCGGGTCCGGCGTTCGGCGCGGTCGGTTCGGCGGCGGATCCGGCGTTCGCCGCGGCCCGGTCGCGCTTCTCGCGGCGTACCAGCACCACCCAGCCGACCGGGACACCGGCGGCGAACAGCCACCACTGCACCGCGTACGCCATGTGCGCGCCGATGGAGTCGTGGTCGGGGTCCGCGATCAGCTCGGGGGTGCCGCCGGCCGGTTCGGGCGCCGTCTGCTGGAGGTAGCCGCCCAGCACTGGCCGGCCCAGGCTCCCGGCCAGCTGCTCGCTGTTGATCAGCATGATCTGACGGGGCGGCAGCCCGCTGAGGTCCTTGATCCCGCTGGCGCCGGTCGTCTCGTCGGCCATGAGCCGGCCCGTGACGGTGACCCGGCCCTTCGGCGCGGGCGGCACGGCGGGGTACGCGGTCTGGTCGGCCGCGGCGGGCACCCAGCCCCGGTTGACGAGGACGGCACGGCCGTCGGCGAGGACCAGCGGGGTGAGGACGTGCACGCCGACCCGCTCGTCGTTGTCGGTGCGGCGGCGCACCACGACCTCGTGCGCGGTGTCGTAGGTGCCCGTCGCCGTGACGTGCCGCCAGTAGTCGGCACGCGGGACGGTGTGCCCCGGCGAGGTCAGCTCGGTGACGGGAACGGGCCGCGCGGCGAGGTTGTCCGCGATCAGTTCGTTCTGTGCCACGCGGCGCTCGTGCCGGTGCAGCTGCCAGTAGCCCAGCTCGACCATCACCGGAATGAGGACGAGGCTGACGAGGGTGAGGATCACCCACTGCCGGGACAACAGGAAGCGGTACACCCCACGACCGTACAACTCGGTCGCGGGGTGTCCGGCAGCAGGGTCCTGGGCGTGGCCCGGGAGCGTGCCGGGCGGGTCCGGGGGAGGGGTGCGCGGGCCGGGGTCCGGCCGGTTCACACCTTGTCGACGATGCCCGTCCTCCCCTCGGCGCGGGCGCAGTGCCCGCCGCAGTACCAGTGGCCCTGGACCTCGACGCCCTGGCCGATGATCTGGACCCTGCAGTGCTCGCAGATGGGGGCCATCCGGTGGATGGCGCAGGAGAAGCAGTCGAAGACGTGCACCGCGCCCTGCGCGTGCACCTCGAAGGACATGCCGTAGTCGTTTCCGCAGACCTCGCAACGTGCCATGCGCCGCATGGTCCGGAGGGCGGCGGACCGGAGCAAGATCCGTCCGGGCGGGTCGGGGCGGCTGCACCCGACCGGCGCACGCGGCCCGGGCCGCCCTTCGCCCGCCCGGGGCCCGGGCGGGCGGGAAGCCGGGGGAAGCCGGGCGGACGCGTTGGCGGGCCTCACCCCTCGGCCGGCGCCACGTCCCTGAGCAGCTGGGTGAACGCGGCCTCGTCGATGACCGGCGTCCCGTACGACTTCGCCCGGAGCGTCTTCGACGTGGGCGCGTCGGGATCATTGGTCACGAGGAGGCTCGTCAGCCGGGAGACGCTCGTCGCGACGTGGAGGCCCGCCTCGACGGCACGGTCCTCGAGCAGTTCCCGCTCGACCGACGTGTCACCCGAAAAGGCCACCCTCATGCCCTGTTTGAGCGGCTTGTCCGCTTCGTAGCGCCCCGGATTCGGGTACGGGCACGGAGGCCGCTTGCGTGACGGACGCCAGCTGTTCGGCCGGTACGCGGACCCCGACGCCTGCCGGCCGATCCGCGGCGCGGAGGGCGCGGTGGACCACTCGGTGAGCGGGCGGCACTCCAGCAGCGGCAGTCGCACGCCCCGCTCGGCCGCCGTGTGCAGACTCGGCCGGAACGCCTCCGCCAGCACCCGGGCGTCGTCCAGGGCGTTGTGCGCATGGCGCTGGACGACGCCGAAGTGCGCGGCGAGGGACTCCAGCTTGTGGTTGGGGAGCGGCAGCGACAGCTCCTTGGACAGGGCGATCGTGCACAGCCGCTGGCGCACGGGTGGCAAGTGCTCCGCCCGTGCGTACTCCCTGGCGATCATGGACCAGTCGAAGACGGCGTTGTGCGCGACGAGCACCCGGCCGTCCAGCCGGTGCGCGAACTCCTGGGCGATGTCGCCGAAGAGCGGCGCGCCCTCCAGCATGTCGCTCGTCAGTCCGTGGATCCACACCGGACCGGGATCCCGCTCGGGGTTGACCAGGGAGTACCAGTGGTCCTCGACGTTTCCCCGGGCGTCCAGGCGGTAGACGGCAGCCGACACTATCCGGTCGTCACGGGCGAGGCCGGTGGTCTCCACGTCGACGACCGCGTACCCCTGGGGGTACGCGGCCGGCCACGCTGCTGCTGTCGTGCGGTCGTCGAGCATGGTCACAGAGCTTACGGGCCGCCACTGACACGGCGGCTCCCGCCCGTGCGCGGGCGGGTGGGAGCCGCCCGGCGGGCGGAGGTCTGGGGCCCCGTCAGTCCCTCACGGACACGGCGGTATTCACCACGGCCGACTGATGCGAACCTTGCCCGATACATCCGGAATGCCGTGACAGGCCGGCGCGGGGTCTGCTCGTCGCTCAGGTTCTCCCCTGGGCCAGCAGGGACTTGCTCGTCGCTCAGGTTCTCCCCTGGGCCAGCAGGGACTTGCTCGTCGCTCAGGTTCTCCCCTGGGCCAGCAGGGACTTCACCAGGGCCCTCATGGACGCGGTGAACAGCCGCTCGGGGTCGGCGGGACGTGCCAGCGCGCGCGCCAGGGCCGGGTCCTTCCGCGCACTCGCGGTCCTCCGCGGCCGCTCCCGCCCGGACGTCTCCGCCGGTGCGAGCCCGCGCGCGCACTCGACCAGGACGAAGCCGACGACCTGGAACTGCACCGCGCGGACCGCCTCGGCGGCGCGCGCCCCCCGCAGCCCGGCGGTGTGCACCTCGCGGACGAGCGCGTGCTGTGCGGGCAGGAACACCCGCTCGGTCAGGCCGCGTTCATGGACCATCGCGATCAGGTGCGGCCGGGCGTGCAGCTCACCGCGCAGCCGTCGGGCGACCGAGACGATCCGGGTGGCCGGGGTGCGGCCGGTCGGCTGTATCGCACCCATCTCCTCCACCGTCCGGTCCACGAGCGCGTCGAGCAGCGACTCACGGTTGCCGACGTGCCAGTAGATGGACGTCGCGGCCGTACCGAGCCGGGCGGCGAGCCCCCGCATGGTGAGCGCGTCGGGGCCGTGCTGTTTCACGAGGTCGTCCGCGGCCTCCAGCACCTGCTCGCGGGTCAGCACGGTACGCGACATGAAACCCCCACCTCCGGTCAACTACGTTGTCACAACGGCTCTTCACCCTCCATCGGCAGGCGGTGTAACTGCGTTACAGGCACGGCCGGGGAGACGGTCCGCGCGCCGGGCCGCCACGCGGTCGCGCGTGTGGCGGCTGTGCCCGCGGCGGCATGGGGTGAGACCCTCCCGTCGTGACGCAACCGACACCGCACCACGAGCCCCACGGCGCATCCATGGGCACACGCCTCAACTGGCTCCGCGCCGCGGTCCTCGGTGCCAACGACGGGATCGTGTCGACCGCGGGGCTCGTGGTGGGCGTGGCCGGTGCCACGACCGACCGGGCGGCGCTGATCACGGCCGGCCTCGCCGGGCTTCTCGCCGGCTCCATGTCGATGGCTGCCGGCGAGTACGTCTCGGTCTCGACCCAGCGCGACTCGGAGAAGGCGGCGCTGGCACTGGAGAAGCGGGAGCTCAGCGAACAGCCCGCGGCCGAACTCGACGAACTGACCGCCCTGCTGGCCGCCCGCGGCCTCTCCCACGAGGTCGCCCGCGCCGCGGCGGAGCAGCTCACCGCGCGCGACGCGCTCCGCGCCCACGCACGGGTCGAGCTGGGGATCAATCCCGACGAACTCGCCAACCCCTGGCACGCGGCCGGCGCCAGCTTCCTCGCCTTCACCGTGGGCGCGCTGCTGCCGCTGCTGGCCATCGTGCTGCCGCCGTCCGCCGCGCGGCTGCCCGTGACCGTCGTGTCGGTACTGATCGCCCTCGCCTTCACCGGCTGGTGGAGTGCCCGCCTCGGCGCGGCCCCGGCCGGGCGGGCGATGGTGCGCAACGTGTGCGGGGGTGCGCTGGCGATGGGCGTGACGTACGCGGCGGGCTCGCTGCTGGGGGCGGCGGGCGTCTAGCGCCGTGGCGGACCGGACGGCCGGGCACGTCGCGGCCTCCGGCGCGGTGTGATCGCACGGCGCAGGATCGCCCTCGTACCGGGCGTACGGAGTGAGGCGACGACTCGGCGAGGTGCCGTGCAGGGCGGCGCGAGCCGGTGGCCGGTCGCGGCGCCCGGGCCCGTCAGGTCTACCCGGCCCGCCGCGTCCGGTTGGCGGAAGTCGCCAAAACTTCCTGACAACTCGTCTCACAAACTTGTCGGCAACACCATCTGGCCGAGCCACCGCACCCGCCTCTACCGTGCCCGCATGCCGTCCAACCTGCCCGATGTCGTGCTGTGGTCGATCCCCGCCTTCATCCTGCTCACCGTCGTGGAGATGGTCAGCTACCGGCTCCATCCCGACGACGAGGCCGCCGGGTACGAGGCACGGGACGCCGCCACCAGCATCGGCATGGGACTCGGCAGCCTCTTCTTCGACCTGCTGTGGAAGATCCCGGTCGTCGCGATCTACACCGCCGTGTACGAACTCACCCCGCTACGGGTGCCCGTCCTGTGGTGGACCGTGCTGCTGATGCTGCTCGCACAGGACTTCTGCTACTACTGGTCGCACCGCGGCCACCACGTCGTCCGTGTCCTGTGGGCCTGCCGTCGTCCACCACTCCAGCCGGAAGTTCAACCTCAGTACCGCGCTGCGCCAGCCGTGGACCGCCTTCAGCTCGTGGCCGTTCTACCTCCCGCTCATCGCGTGCGGGGTGCACCCGGCGGCCCTGGCGTTCTGCTCCTCCGTCAATCTCGTCTACCAGTTCTGGATCCACACCGAGCGGATCGGCAAGTTGCCGCGGCCCGTCGAGTACGTGCTCAACACCCCCTCCCACCACCGGGTCCACCACGCCTCCCAGGGCGGTTACCTGGACCGGAACTTCGGCGGGATCCTCATCGTCTGGGACCGGCTCTTCGGGTCGTTCGCGGCCGAGACCGATCGTCCCGTGTACGGACTCACCAAGAACATCGAGACGTACAACCCGCTGCGGGTCGCCACGCACGAGTACGTGGCGATCGCCCGCGACGTACGGGCGGCGGGCGACTGGCGAGAGCGGGCGGGACGCTTGTTCCGCGGGCCGGGCTGGCAGCCGCCGGGCGTTTCGCCGATGGCGGCCGCCGCCGTCGCCCCGGGGCCCGCCACCCTTCCCGCCGCGGCGGTCGCCCCGGCCCCCACGGACGCCGTGACGGGTACCCGGACCGGCCCTGCCGCCGACGCCGCCACGGGCACCCCGGCCGCGGCGGAGCGCCTCGCGTGACCACGGCCGACCGCGCACCGATCGGTGCCTTCACGGACCGTGCACTCGTCGGGTCCGGTGCGGCAGGAGCGTCCGGCGGCCGCGCCCGGGCGGTGCGGCTGCTGCCCCCCGCCTTCGCGGCGGCCGTCCTGCTCGACCTCGCCTCCCTCCTCGCCGGCTGGGACACCGGGCACCTCGTCGCGAAACCGCTCCTCATGCCGTTGCTCGCGGCGTACGCGGTGGCCCGGCGCGGGCCGCGGACCCTGGCCGCCGCGCTGCTGTTCGGCTGGGCCGGCGACGTGCTCCTGATGGCCGGGGCGGATCCGGCGTTCCTCGCCGGCATGGCGGCGTTCGCCGCCGGGCACTGCTGCTGGCTCACGCTGTTCGGACGCGGGCGGACCAGCCCGGTGCTCGGCGCCGGGTACGCCCTCGTCCTCGCCGGCGCCCTCGTACTGCTGTGGCCGGACCTCCCCGCCGGGCTGCGGCTGCCCGTCGCCGTGTACTCCGTACTGCTCACCGCCATGGCGTACCGGTCCAGCGCCGCGGGTGCCGTCGCGGGCCTCGGCGGGGCGCTCTTCCTGCTCTCGGACATGCTCATCGCCGTCGGCCTCGCCGACCGGCCGAGGCTTCCCGCCGCCGACTTCTGGATCATGCTCACCTACGCCGCGGCGCAGTACCTGCTGACGGTGGGCGTCCTCGGGCGGGCGTGCGCCCGGGACCGGGCGTACGGTGAACCGCGTACCGACGTCTGAAGAGCGAGGATCCGTCCGACATGCGCGCCACCACCATCCACGCCCCGTTCGACATGCGTGTGGAGGAGGTGCCCGACGCCCGTGTCCAGGAACCGACCGACGTGGTCGTCCGCGTGGTGCGGGCCTGCATCTGCGGCAGCGACCTCTGGGCCTACCGGGGCGAGGCCGAGCGGCAGCCCGGCCAGCGCATCGGCCACGAGTTCCTGGGCGTCGTCGAGGAGACCGGTTCCCGGGTGACCGCCTTCGCGACCGGCGACCTCGTCGTCGCGCCCTTCGTCTGGTCCGACGGTACCTGCGAGTTCTGCGCCGAGGGACTGCAGACGTCCTGCCCGCAGGGCGGATTCTGGGGTTCGCCCGGCAGTGACGGCGGCCAGGGCGAGGCCGTGCGCGTCCCGTTCGCCGACGCCACCCTCGTCGGGCTCCCCGCCGCCGCGCTCTCCGACGAACGGCTGCTGACCGCGCTCCTCGCCCTCTCCGACGTCCTCGGCACGGGCCACCACGCCGCGCTCGGCGCGGGCGTCACCCGGGGCAGCACGGTCGCGGTGGTCGGCGACGGCGCGGTCGGACTCTGCGGCGTCCTCGCCGCCAGGCGGCTCGGCGCCGAGCGCATCATCGCGCTCGGCCGCCATCGGGTCCGCACCGACATCGCCCGTACCTTCGGTGCCACGGACGTCGTCGCCGCGCGCGGTGACGAGGCCGTCGCCGCCGTGCGCGAGCTGACCGGGGGTCACGGCGCGCACGCCGTGATCGAGGCGGTCGGCACGGAGCAGTCGATGCGCACCGCCGTCGGGATCACCCGGGACGGCGGTGCCATCGGCTACGTCGGCGTGCCGCACGGCAGCGGCACCGGACTCGACCTCGGCGTGATGTTCGACCGCAACATCGCGCTGCGCGGCGGGGTCGCCCCGGTCCGCGCCTACATCCCCGAGCTGCTCCCGGACGTCCTGGACGGCACGGTCGACCCGTCGCCCGTCTTCGACCTGACGGTCGGCCTCGACGGCGTCCCCGAGGGCTACCGCGCCATGGACGGGCGCACGGCCCTGAAGGTCCTGGTCAAGCCCTGAGCCGCCGGGCGGCCCGGCGCCGAGGCGCCCGTGCCGGCCGACCGCGCCGTGCCCGGAGGCCGCCCGTGCCCGGAGCCCGCCTGCGCCCGGCGCCCGTGTCCCTTCCGCAGGTCTCCGGCCCGGGCCCGTCCGTTGACGCTGCGTCAGCCGCGACCGCCCGCGCCCGTCCGGCCGCCCACGCGAAGGGGCCCGGGCGTGATTCCCACGCCCGGGCCCCCCTCGCCCGTGCCCGCGTCCGCCCGGCGGGCGGTGGACCGCCTACCGGACGACGCGACCGGCTACCAGCGCACCGCGTCCAGCGCGTCCGCCATGCCGGCACCGTAGAAGCCGTTCTTGCCCTTGCCGCCCTCGCACACCGCGTCGACCGTGCCGTCGCCGTTGATGTCGTACGGGTTGGTGCAGGCGCGGTCGTCGGCCTGTGCGTACAGGAGGGCCTTCACCCCGGCCGCCGACAGCTTCGGGTGCTTCGACTTGATCAGCGCGACGACACCCGCGACGTGCGGGGACGCCATCGACGTGCCCGCCTTGTAGTTCCAGGTGTGGCCGCCCCTGAACGTGGTCGACAGGATCAGCCCGCTGGTGGCGGGGGCCTCCGGCGGCTGGAGGGCGGTGGAGTCGCCGCCCGGCGCCGTGATGTCCACGATCCCGTTGCCGTAGTTCGAGTACGACGACTTGAGCCCCTTGGCGCCGGTCGCCGACACCGTCACCACGCCCGGCAGCATGGCCGGGATGTCCGGGCACTCGCGCGGGTTGACGACCCGTGAGACCGGTGTGGTGTCGTTCGGGCTCGTCGTGTCGGTGACCGCGTCGGAGGCCAGGTCCGCGCGGGAGTTGCCGGCCGCGGCGACGTTCACCACGCCCTTGCGCTCCGCGTACCGGGTGGCCCGGGCGAGCGTCTCGACCAGCGCCTTCTGGTCCTCGTCGGCCTTGCAGTTGTACAGCCACGGGTCGACGTAGTAGCTGTTGTTGGTCACGTCGGCACCGTGGTCCGCGGCCCAGACGAAGCCGCAGAGGACCGCCTCGGTGTAGAAGAACCCGTCCGGGTTCGCGACCTTGAGGCTGGACACCTTCACCCCGGGCGCCACGCCGGTGACCCCGAAACCGTTCTTCGCGGCGGCGATGGTGCCGGCCACGTGCATTCCGTGGTCGCTCTCGTCCGCCGCCGGACGCCAGGCGTCGTTCTCGGTGACCGGTACGCCGCTGACGCAGTTCGCGGACGCCCGGCGGTCGAAGTTCGGCGCGATGTCCGGGTGCGTGTCGTCGACGCCCGAGTCCAGGACGGCGACCGTGACCTTCTCGCTGCCCAGCGAGCGCTGGTGGGCCTTGTCGGCCTTGATGGCGGGCAGGTCCCACTGCAGGGGCTCCAGCGGGTCCTGCTCGTCGGTCGCCCTGGCCGCCGCCGCCTTCGCCTGTGCGGCGGTCAGCGGCTGCTCGGCCTCGATGGCGTTGTCCCGCTGGGGGACCAGCGGGTTGGTACGCGTGGCGCCCGCCGAGGCGACGCCCTTCACCGTGCGGATCTGCTGGGCGAAGTCAGGGTTCTGCGAGTGGACGACGATGACGCCGATCCGGTCGTAGGCGATCACCACCGTGCCGCCGGCCTTCGCGACAGCCCGCTTCACCTTGGCGACGGCCGGTCCGCCGCCGTCGACGTTGACGACGTACGACAGCTTCGGGCCGTTGGTCGAGACGGCGGCAGGCGTGTCGTCGGCGGGGGCGGCGGTCGCCGCGCCCGCGGGCAGGAATCCGAGCGAGGCCGTGAGCGCCAGACCCGCGGGCAGTGCTATCGCGCGCGTCCGTCTGGGTCGCAGATGAGCCATGGGATCTCCACATCATCCGGTTGGCCGCCCAGACACCCCGTGCGTATGGGCGGGTACATGACGAGTGAAGCTATCGCCGATCATCCTGGCGCATCAACGACTTCGGGAACTCGGTTCCGAAAATCGGGCAGAAAAGCGAGCGCGAACGCGTGCGGAGGTGAACCGCTTCGCGGTGGGCTCCGTGCCGTTGTCAGGAGGAGGGGCGAGCCGCCCCCGCTCCCCGTACGCGACCCCGTCCACCCTGTCTGCCGCACCCGCGGCGCGAGGAGAGTCCGTGACCACCGAAGCACCGCCGCCCCCTGGGGGGAAGGACCTCGGTCCCGCCCAGCCCACGACCGAACAGTTCGTCGAGGTGCAGGAGAGCGCGGAATTCGCCGAACTGCGCCGCACCTACCGGTCCTTCGCCTTCCCCCTGACCGTCGCCTTCATCCTCTGGTACCTGCTGTACGTCCTGCTGTCCAACTACGCGGGCGGCTTCATGGGCACCAAGCTCTTCGGCAACATCAACGTGGCCTTCGTCTTCGGCCTCGCCCAGTTCGCCACCACCTTCCTCATCGCCTGGTTCTACGCACGGCACGCGGCCGAGAAGCTCGACCCCAAGGCGGATGCGATCAAGTCCCGTATGGAGGCCGACGCATGAGCAGTACGACACTCCAGGCCGTCGGGCTCGCGGCGGCGAGCGACGCCGGCGAGCACCGCCCGCTGATCATCACCCTGTTCGCGGCCTTCGTCGTCGCGACGCTGTTCATCACGGTCTGGGCCGGCCGGCAGACCAAGGACGCCGCCGACTTCTACGCCGGCGGGCGCCAGTTCACCGGATTCCAGAACGGACTCGCCATCTCCGGCGACTACATGTCCGCCGCGTCCTTCCTCGGCATCGCCGGCGCCATCGCGCTCTTCGGCTACGACGGCTTCCTGTACTCCATCGGCTTCCTCGTGGCCTGGCTGGTCGCCCTGCTGCTCGTGGCCGAACCGCTGCGCAACTCCGGCCGGTTCACCATGGGCGACGTCCTCGCCTACCGCATGCGGCAGCGGCCGGTCCGCACGGCCGCCGGCACATCCACGATCGTCGTCTCGATCTTCTACCTGCTGGCCCAGATGGCGGGCGCCGGTGTGCTCGTCTCGCTGCTGCTCGGCATCACCAGCGACGCCGGGAAGATCGCCATCGTCGGCCTCGTCGGCGTACTGATGATCCTCTACGTCACCATCGGCGGGATGAAGGGCACCACCTGGGTGCAGATGGTCAAGGCGGTCCTGCTGATCGCGGGCACCCTGCTCATCACCTTCCTGGTGCTGTGGAAGTTCAACTTCAACGTCTCCGACCTGCTCGGCACCGCGGCCGAGAAGAGCGGCCAGGGCGCGGCCTTCCTGGAGCCCGGCCTCAAGTACGGCGCCACCGGCACCTCCAAGCTGGACTTCATCTCGCTCGGCATCGCCCTGGTGCTCGGCACCGCCGGTCTCCCGCACATCCTGATCCGCTTCTACACCGTGCCCACCGCCAGGGCGGCCCGTAAGTCCGTCATCTGGGCCATAGGCATCATCGGCGCGTTCTACCTGATGACGATCGCGCTGGGCTTCGGCGCGGCCGCCCTGGTCGGACCCGAGGAGATCACGGCCTCGAACAAGGCCGGCAACACGGCGGCGCCACTGCTCGCCCTGCACATCGGCGGCGCGGACTCCGCGGGCGGCGCGATCCTGCTGGCCGTGATCTCTGCGGTCGCGTTCGCCACCATCCTCGCCGTCGTCGCGGGGCTCACGCTGGCGTCCTCCTCGTCGTTCGCGCACGACATCTACGCCAACGTCATCCGCAGGGGACAGGCCACCGAGAAGGAGGAGGTCCGTGCGGCCCGCTGGGCGACCGTGCTCATCGGCATCGTCTCCATCGCGCTGGGGGCCATGGCCCGCGACCTGAACGTGGCCGGTCTGGTGGCGCTGGCCTTCGCGGTGGCCGCCTCCGCGAACCTGCCGACGATCCTCTACAGCCTGTTCTGGAAGCGGTTCACGACCTCGGGTGCCCTGTGGTCCATCTACGGCGGTCTGGTCTCGTCGGTGGTCCTGGTGCTGTTCTCCCCGGTCGTCTCCGGCAAGCCCTCGTCCATGTTCCCCTCGGCGGACTTCGCCTGGTTCCCGCTCGAGAACCCCGGACTCGTCTCCATCCCCCTGGGCTTCCTGCTCGGCTGGATCGGATCCCTGCTGTCCAAGGAGGAGCCGGACAAGGGCAAGTACGCCGAGCTGGAGGTCAAGTCCCTCACAGGCGTCGGCGCCCACTGAGGAGGAAGACGTCATACGCCTGTACGCGGCCGTGTCGTAGGGTCCTACGACACGGCCGCGTCGTTCCTCGTGGTAAACGGCCCCTGCCGTTGTCGGCGGTCTCGCGTAGGCTCGCTGGTAGTACGAGTTCCTCACTCGCGAAACGAGTGCCAGTACGTCGTCCGGACACGGGGAGGGGGCCCACAGTGCTCATCGACACCTACGGCCGTGTGGCCACTGACCTGCGGGTCTCGCTCACCGACCGGTGCAATCTCCGCTGTTCGTACTGCATGCCGGAGGAGGGCCTGCAGTGGCTCTCGAAGTCCACGCTGCTCACCGACGACGAGATCGTCCGGCTGGTCCGCATCGCGGTGACCCGGCTCGGGATCACCGAGGTCCGTTTCACCGGCGGTGAGCCGCTGCTGCGGCCGGGGCTCGTGGGGATCGTGGAGCGCTGCGCCGCCCTGGAGCCGCGCCCCAAGTTGTCGCTGACCACGAACGGCATAGGACTCAAGCGCACCGCGACGGCCCTGAAGGCCGCCGGGCTCGACCGGGTCAACGTCTCACTGGACACCCTCCGCCCCGACGTCTTCAAGACCCTCACCCGCCGCGACCGCCACCACGACGTCATCGAGGGCCTGGAGGCCGCCCGTGACGCCGGTCTGACCCCCGTGAAGGTCAACACGGTGCTGATGCCGGGGCTCAACGACGACGAGGCCCCCGAGCTGCTCGCCTGGGCCGTCGAGCACGCCTACGAGCTGCGCTTCATCGAGCAGATGCCGCTGGACGCCCAGCACGGCTGGAAGCGCGACGGGATGATCACCGCGGGTGACATCCTGCAGTCCCTGCGTACCCGCTTCGAGCTCACGCCCGAGGGCGAACAGGCGCGTGGCTCCGCACCCGCGGAGCGCTGGCTGGTGGACGGCGGCCCGCACCGGGTCGGCGTCATCGCCTCCGTCACCCGGCCCTTCTGCAGCGCCTGCGACCGCACCCGCCTCACCGCGGACGGGCAGGTCCGCACCTGCCTGTTCGCCCGCGAGGAGACCGATCTGCGCGGCGCGCTGCGCTCCGAAGCGCCGGACGAGGAGATCGCCCGGATCTGGCGGCTCGCGATGTGGGGGAAGAAGGCGGGATCGGGCCTGGACGACCCGGAGTTCCTTCAGCCGCAGCGCCCCATGTCAGCCATCGGCGGCTGAGCCGCGCCCTTCGCCGGGCGCCGCGCTCTCCCAGTCGGAGAGGGTCACGACGTCCTTCAGGAAACCGCGCACTCCGAGGAACGCGGACAGGTGCTCGCGGTGCTCTTCGCAGGCCAGCCACGTCTTGCGGCGCTCCGGCGTGTGCAGCTTCGGGTTGTTCCAGGCCAGCACCCACACGGCGGCGGCTCGGCAGCCCTTCGCGGAGCAGACGGGGGTTTCGGCGCTCACCGGGTCAGTACTCACCGGATCATTGTCCACAACGAGGCGACGCCGAGCAGCCACGGGGGGAGCTGCCCGGCGTCGGTCCGTCGCTCCGACGGGGGATGCGGAGCGCACTGGCAGTATGTCACGCGGAACGGGCCGTGGTGCACCGGAACTTCATGATTGATCTGAGCTTTTCCTGAGCTTCGCGGCGGGCGTCCCGAGGGCCCTGCGGAAGAGCTGCTCAGCCGTGCCGGAACTCCCGTTCCGAGGCATCCTCCGCTCGGGATTCCGCATCGTCCCCCGCGTGCTCCGACCACACCGCCCGGCCGGTGTGCGCGGTGTCCTCCGGTGCCGGCCGCGGCGCCGGAGTGCCGCTCTCGAGTGCGGGCCTCGTGGGCGCCGGCACGAACGTGGCGAGCGGCTTCGGGGCGCTCTCGCGGCCCGCGTTGGCGATCACCACGGCGATGTAGGGCAGCGCCGCACCCAGGACCAGCGCCACGATCGCCACATGGCGCTCGACGTTCCACAGGACCGCGGCCAGGACCACCGCGAGGGTACGGATCGACATGGAGATCACATAGCGGCGCTGACGTCCGCGCACGTCGTCGGCCAGTCCCTGACGGGCACCGGTGATCCGGAAGACCTCGGTCTCCTTGTGCTTCCGCATGTCGTTCCACCACTCGACCGTCGCGCCGGGCCGTCCCGGTACGGACCTGTTCCCACGGTACGCCGCGCGTACGCCGCTTTCGAGACCGGGTCCCCGGTGCCGGGCCCGTGGCGGCGTCGCGTACTGCATACGCCTCCGTCCGACATGCGCCGTATAGCCGATACATCGAAACTGTCCGTAACTGCTCACGTCGATCCGAAAGCGGGAGGCAGCCATGGGCTGGTTGTGGGCGATCATCGTCGGATTCGTGCTGGGGTTGCTCGCCAAGGCGATCCTGCCGGGGAAGCAGCACAGTCCGCTCTGGCTGATCACGATCTTCGGCATCATCGGCGGCATCGTCGGCAACGCCCTCGCGGGAGCGTTCGGCATCAGGGAGACCCCCGGCATCGACTGGGGCCGCCACGCCCTGCAGATCATCGCCGCCCTGGTCATCGTCGGTGTCGGCGACATGCTCTACATGTCCCTGCGCGGCAGGAAACAGGCGGCCTGACCCGGGGTGCCGGACCCGCGGGTACGGCGGTGGGCCCGGACGCAGGCCGGGCGCCGGTACGACGGCGGCGGCCGGGCGGAAAGGAATCCGCCCGGCCGCCGCTCGCATGCCGCCGTGTGTCCGTGCCCGGGGCTCAGCCCGTGACCTCGACCGCGGCCAGGTTCTTCTTGCCGCGCCGCAGCACCAGCCAGCGGCCGTGCAGCAGCTCGTCCGCGGCCGGGACCGCGTCCTCGGCGGTCACCTTCGCGTTGTTCACGTAGGCACCGCCCTCCTTGATGGTGCGGCGCGCGGCCGACTTGCTCGCCACCAGCCCCACCTCCGCGAAGAGGTCGGCCACCGGGGCCGGCTCCGCGACCCGTGCGTGCGGCAGCTCGGACAGCGCCGCCGTCAGGGTCGCCTCGTCCAGCTCCGTCAGCTCGCCCTGGCCGAACAGGGCCTTCGACGCGGCGACGACCGCCGCGCACTGGTCGGCGCCGTGCACCAGCGTCGTCAGCTCCTCGGCCAGCGCGCGCTGCGCGGCGCGTGCCTGCGGCCGCTCCTCGGTGAGCTTCTCCAGCTCCTCCAGCTCCTCGCGGCTGCGGAAGCTGAGGATGCGCGTGTACCGGGAGACGTCGCGGTCGTCCACGTTCAGCCAGAACTGGTAGAACGCGTACGGCGTCGTCATCTCCGGGTCGAGCCACACGGCGCCGCCCTCGGTCTTGCCGAACTTGGTGCCGTCCGCCTTGGTCATCAGCGGTGTCGCGAGCGCGTGCACGTTCGCGTGCGGCTCCAGCCGGTGGATCAGGTCCAGACCGGCGGTCAGGTTGCCCCACTGGTCACTGCCGCCCTGCTGCAGGACGCAGCCGTACCGCCGGTACAGCTCCAGGAAGTCCATGCCCTGCAGCAGCTGGTAGCTGAACTCCGTGTAGCTGATGCCCTGGTCGGACTCGAGCCGGCGGGCGACCGAGTCCTTGGTCAGCATCTTGTTCACCCGGAAGTGCTTGCCGATGTCCCGCAGGAACTCGATGGCGGACATGCCCGCCGTCCAGTCCAGGTTGTTGACCATGACCGCCGCGTTCTCGCCCTCGAAGGACAGGAACGGCTCGATCTGGGCGCGGACCCGCTCCACCCAGGCCGCGACGGTCTCCGGGTCGTTCAGGGTGCGCTCGGCCGTCGGCTTGGGGTCGCCGATCTGGCCCGTGGCCCCGCCCACCAGCGCCAGCGGGCGGTGTCCCGCCTGCTGGAGCCGGCGCATGGTGAGCGCCTGCACCAGATGACCGACGTGCAGGCTGGGCGCGGTCGGGTCGAAACCGCAATAGAACGTGACGGGACCGTCCGCGAGCGCCTTGCGCAAAGCGTCCTCGTCGGTGGACAGGGCGAACAGCCCGCGCCACTTCAGCTCGTCGACGATGTCCGTCACGGTTCCGGTTCTCCTCGAACAGTGGGAAGAAGATGATGGTCGCCCCAAGGGGCATCCAGCAGTCTATGGGGCACCCGAAGGCTCAGACGCCCTGGCTGACCGAGCTCATGTTGAAGTCCGGGATGCGCAGCGCCGGCATGGCGGCCCTGGTGAACCAGTCGCTCCACTCCCGCGGCAGCGTCTTCTCCGTCGGCCCGGCCTCCTGGGCCCGCGACAGCAGATCGACGGGCGACTCGTTGAAGCGGAAGTTGTTCACCTCGCCGGTGACCTCGCCGTTCTCGACGAGGTAGACGCCGTCCCTGGTCAGCCCGGTCAGCAGCAGTGTGGCCGGATCCACCTCCCGGATGTACCAGAGGCAGGTCAGCAGCAGCCCCCGCTCGGTCGACTCGACCATCTCCGCCAGCGAGCGCTCACCCCCGGCGTCCATGATCAGGTTGTCGGCGGCGGGGGAGACCGGCAGCCCGGTCAGACCCGCGCTGTGCCGGGTGGTGATCAGCCGCTCCAGCGTGCCCTCGCGCACCCACTCCGTCGAGGGCACCGCCAGACCGTTGTCGAACACCGAGGCGTCGCCGCCGGAGGAGTGGGCGATCACGAACGGTGCGCACTCCAGGCCCGGCTCGTCCGGGTCGCTGCGCAGCGTGAGCGGCAGCGCGGACAACGACTCACCGATCCGCGTGCCGCCGCCCGGCTTGGAGAAGACCGTACGGCCCTCGACGGCGTCCCGGCCCGACGAGGACCACAGCTGGTAGATCATCAGGTCGGCGACCGCGGTCGGCGGAAGCAGCGTCTCGTACCGGCCCGCGGGCAGCTCGACCCGGCGCTCCGCCCAGCCCAGCCGGACCGCCAGCTCGGCGTCCAGTGCCGCCGGGTCGACGTCCTTGAAGTCCCGTGTCGAGCGGCCCGCCCAGGCCGAGCGGCTGCGGTCCGGCGACTTGGCGTTGAGCTCCAGCGTCCCGTTGGGCTGGTCGTGGCGCAGCCGCACCCCCGTGGACGTGGCGAGGTAGGTCGAGGTCAGCTCGTGGTTGGCGAAGCCGTACAGCTCACGCCCCCCGGCGCGGGCGCGGGCGAAGGACTCACCCAGCGCGGGCGCGAAGTCGGCGAAGACGGCCGACGAGGTCTCCGCCGGGGCGTCGGTGAAGTCTCCCGCCACCGGGACCCCGCCGACCAGCGGCTGAGCGTCCTCGGCGGGACCCGCGGCCCGTGCGGCCGCCTCGGCCGCCCGGACCAGCGGCTCCAGGTCCGCGGCCGTCACGGCCGACCGCGACACGACTCCGGACGCGGTGCCCTGCGCCCCGTCCACGGTCGCGATCACGGTGAGCGTACGGCCCCGGGTCACGCCGTTCGTGGTGAGGGTGTTCCCGGCCCAGCGGAGATTGGCCGACGAGTGCTCGTCGGCGATGACGACACAGCCGTCGGCGGTGGACAGTTCGAGGGCACGCTCGACGATCTCGTGCGGCTTGCTGACGGGGCTCATCGACCGGCCTCCTGGGTGGTGTTCAAGATGTTGACGCCGCGGAACAGCGCGGACGGGCAGCCGTGCGACACGGCCGCGACCTGGCCCGGCTGGGCCTTGCCGCAGTTGAAGGCGCCTCCCAGGACATACGTCTGCGGGCCCCCGACCTTCTCCATCGAGCCCCAGAAATCCGTCGTCGTCGCCTGGTAGGCGACGTCGCGCAGCTGGCCCGCCAGCCGGCCGTTCTCGATCCGGTAGAAGCGCTGGCCGGTGAACTGGAAGTTGTAGCGCTGCATGTCGATCGACCACGACCGGTCCCCGACGACGTAGATGCCGCGCTCCACCCCGCCGATCAGGTCCTCCGTCGACAACCCGCCCGGTTCGGGCCGGAGCGACACGTTCGCCATCCGCTGCACCGGGACGTGCGAAGGCGAGTCGGCGAAGGCGCAGCCGTTGGAACGGCCGAGGCCCGTGAGGCGCGCGATGCGCCGGTCGAGCTGGTAGCCGACGAGCGTGCCGTCCTTCACCAGGTCCCAGCTCTGCGCCTCGACGCCCTCGTCGTCGTAGCCGATCGTCGCCAGCCCGTGCTCCGCGGTGCGGTCCCCGGTCACGTTCATCACCGGCGAGCCGTAGCGCAGCTTCCCGAGCTTGTCGAAGGTCGCGAAGGACGTGCCCGCGTACGCCGCCTCGTAGCCCAGCGCCCGGTCGAGCTCGGTGGCGTGCCCGATCGACTCGTGGATCGTCAGCCACAGGTTCGACGGGTCCACGACCAGGTCGTACGTCCCCGCCTCGACGCTCGGCGCGCGCATCTTGGCGGCCAGCAGCTCCGGGATCTCCTCCAGCTCCGAGTCCCAGTCCCAGCCGGTGCCGGTCAGGTACTCCCAGCCGCGGCCCACCGGCGGCGCGATCGTGCGCATCGAGTCGAACTCGCCCGTGGTCTCGTCCACGGCGACGGCCGTGAGCTGCGGATGCAGCCGCACCCGCTGCTGCGTGGTGACGGTGCCCGCCGTGTCCGCGTAGAACTTGTTCTCGTGCACGGTCAGCAGCGAGGCGTCCACGTGCGCCACGCCGTCCGCCCGCAGCAGCCGTGCGCTCCAGTCCGCCAGCAGCGCCGACTTCTCCTCGTCCGGGACGTCGAAGGGGTCGGTCTCGTACGAGGAGATCCAGGTGCGGTCCGCGTGCACCGGCTCGTCGGCCAGCTCGACCCTCTCGCCGGAGCCGGCGGCCGCGATCACCTTCGCCGACAGCTTCGCCATCGCCACCGCCTGGCCCGCCACCCGGGCCGCGCCGTCCATGGTCGGATCGACACCGGACGCGAACCCCCAGGCCCCGCCGTGCACGACGCGGACCGCGTACCCCAGGTCGGTGGTGTCCGACGAGCCGGCGGGCTTGGCGTCCCGCAGCCGCCATGCCGCGCTGCGCACCCGCTCCAGCCGGAAGTCGGCGTGCTCGGCGCCGAGCGCCCGCGCCCTGGCGAGCGCGGCGTCGGCGAGCGCCCGCAGCGGCAACGCCGTGAAGGCTTCGTCGATGGAATGAGCCACGAATGTCTCCTGTCCTGGTGGGACCGGTCGGCACAGCACCGGTCGTCGCACCGATCATGTCGCGCCCGGGTGCCCGCTGCCTACCGCTTTCTGTAGGGACCCGACAGCGCATCCGTGACGCCACTGTCAGGGGTCGATCCCCTGCACAGAGGGCGGTACCGATAGGTTTTCGCAGTATCAGACCGCTATCGAAAGGGTGATCCGTTGAGCCGCTCGGTTCTCGTCACCGGAGGAAACCGGGGCATCGGCCTCGCCATCGCCCGCGCTTTCGCCGAGGCCGGAGACAAGGTCGCGATCACGTACCGGTCCGGTGAGCCACCGGCGGAACTGGCCGAGCTGGGCTGCCTGCCGGTCCGCTGCGACATCACCGACGCCGAACAGGTGGAGCAGGCCTACAAGGAGATCGAGGAGAAGCACGGTCCCGTGGAGGTGCTCGTCGCGAACGCCGGCGTCACCAGGGACCAGCTGCTGATGCGGATGTCCGAGGAGGACTTCGTCACCGTCCTCGACACCAACCTCACCGGCACCTTCCGCGTCGTGAAGCGTGCCAACCGCGGCATGCTCCGCGCCAAGAAGGGCCGCGTCGTCCTGATCTCCTCGGTGGTCGGGCTGCTCGGTTCGGCGGGTCAGGCCAACTACGCCGCCTCCAAGGCCGGGCTGGTCGGCTTCGCGCGGTCCCTCGCCCGCGAGCTCGGATCGCGGAACATCACCTTCAACGTCGTCGCGCCCGGCTTCGTCGACACCGACATGACCAAGGTGCTCACCGACGAGCAGCGCGCGGGCATCGTCTCGCAGGTCCCGCTCGGCCGTTACGCGCAGCCGCAGGAGATCGCCGCAGCGGTGCGGTTCCTCGCCTCCGACGACGCCTCGTACATCACTGGAGCCGTCATCCCGGTTGACGGCGGATTGGGCATGGGTCACTGATCACATGAGTGGAATCCTCGCCGGCAAGCGCATTCTCATCACCGGTGTGCTGATGGAGTCCTCCATCGCCTTCCACGCCGCGAAGCTGGCCCAGGAGCAGGGTGCGGAGATCATCCTGACCGCCTTCCCCCGGCCCACGCTGACCGAGCGCATCGCCAGGAAGCTCCCGAAGCCGACCAAGGTCATCGAGCTCGACGTCACCAACGACGAGCACCTCGGCCGTCTCGCCGACATCGTGCGCGAGGAGCTGGGCGGTCTGGACGGCGTCGTCCACTCCATCGGCTTCGCGCCGCAGGACGCGCTCGGCGGCAACTTCCTCAACACGCCGTTCGAGTCCGTGGCGACCGCCATGCACGTGTCCGCGTTCTCGCTGAAGTCGCTGACCATGGCCTGTCTGCCGCTGTTCCCGCAGGAAGGCGCCTCGGTGGTCGGTCTGACCTTCGACGCCCAGTTCGCCTGGCCGCAGTACGACTGGATGGGTCCGGCGAAGGCCGCGCTGGAGGCCACCTCCCGCTACGTGGCCCGTGACCTCGGCAAGCAGAACGTCCGCTGCAACCTGATCTCGGCGGGCCCGCTCGGCTCGATGGCCGCGAAGTCCATCCCGGGCTTCGGCGACCTCGCGGACGTGTGGAACCACCGCTCCCCGCTGGAGTGGGACATGGCCGACCCGGAGCCCACCGGCCGCGGCATCGTCGCGCTGCTGTCCGACTGGTTCCCGAAGACCACGGGCGAGATCATCCACGTCGACGGTGGCGTGCACATGATGGGTGCGTAACGCAGCGTCACCCACGGACGGCCGTCACCTGGTCGCTTTCGATGCCCTGGTCACCCGCTGTGTGCGGGAGGCCGGGGCATCGCCCGTTCGGGTCAACGCAGCGGGCGGACCGGCACCCGTCCGGGGGACCCTGGAGAGGCAATCCCTCCCTTGTGGTGCAGCAGCGGCGCGAGCCGCAGTACGGCCGAGGAGGTACTGGTTGTGCGTACGTCGTGGCGATCCGCGTCCGTGCTCGGGGTGCTCGGGGTCCTGGTGTGGCCCGCGTCCACGGCTGCCGTCTCCGAGCCGCCGCGCGAGCCCGCGCCCCGGCCCTTCGGGGCCGCGTGCAGCGTGTACGTCGAGGGCTCCAGGGCCACGGCCCACTGCCACAACCCGTACCTGGACACCGACCGGGTGCAGCTCCACGTCGAGTGCGAACGCTGGTGGGACGTGGACGCGGACAGCACGCCCGTCGACCTCGGCCCGACCGGCCGCGCCACGCTCAGCGAACGCTGCTGGAAGGAGATACGCAGCGTGTGGGTGAGCCACCTGCGGCGCTGAGCGTCCCGCCGCGGCCGGCGCCGGGCACGTCCGGCCCGGGGCGCCTCCTCGCCGTTTCCGCCGGGCCCGGGACGCTTCCCGCCTTCCGCGGCCGGCACGGGGTGGCCTTCGTCGTGTGCCGTCACACCCCGCCGCGCAGGCACTGGAACGGGTAGCTCGCCGCCTCGGCGGCCGCCGTCCCGCCGTCGTGGGCGCGGATCGCCTCCAGCAGCCGGCCGTGGTCCATGTGGTTCTCGGGGCGCAGTTCCCGGCCCACGTCGTCCCGCAGCCAGTCGCGCAGCAGATCGCCCAGGTCGGCGTAGAGCGCGGTCAGCACGTCGTTGTGGGAGGCGGCGACGACGGCCAGGTGGAAGGTGGCGTCGGCGGCGACGAACCGCTCGGCGTCCCCCGACTCCCACGCCTCCTCCCGCCGGGCCAGCAGCGCGTCCAGCTGCTTCATATCCTTCTCGGTACGCCGTTCCGCGGCCAGCCGGGCCGCCGAGGACTCCAGCGTGGAGCGCAGCTCGGCGACGTGGCGGGGATCGGCGCCGGCGAACCTGCGGTGCATGACCCCGGCCAGTTCGCTGGTGGCGACCACATAGGTCCCGGAGCCCTGGCGGATGTCCAGCAGCCCGTTGTGCGCCAGCGCCCGGACCGCCTCGCGGACGGTGTTGCGGGCGACACCCAGCTGCTCGACCAGTTCCGGCTCGGTCGGGATCCGTGAGCCCACCGGCCACTCGCCCGAGGTGATCTGGTTCCGCAGCTCGGTGATCACCTGGTCCGAGAGGGCGGAACGCCGGGGAGAGGTCAGTGCCATGGTGCTCCTTGTCCGGGGGAGGGTCCACGGCCCGGCCGTCCCGCCGTCGGCTCCGGCACTCCGGCAGCCGGGCCCCGCGGGACTGTCCGGGATTGGACAACCAATCATCCCATGATTCTATGATGGCTTCCATGCCGGACGAGACCCAGACCCTGAGCCCCGCCGCCACGGCGGTCCGTACTCCCGCCGATTCTTCCGTCTCCCGCGGCGGAAAGCCGCCGGCCTGGGTCCTCCGGCTCGTCGTCGCCGGTCTCGTGCTTGCCGCACTCAACCTCCGGCCCGCCATCACCAGCCTCGGCGCCCTCCTGGAGGAGGTCCAGAACGGCCTCCACATGAGCGGCAGCGTGGCCGGGGTGCTCACCTCCGTGCCCCCGCTCTGTTTCGCCGTCTTCGGGCTCGCCGCACCCAGGCTCGCCCAGCGCTTCGGGGCCGCGGCGGTGGTCTGCGCGGGCATGGTGGCCATCACCGCGGGGCTGGCGCTCCGCCCCTTCGCCGGCGGCACCGCGGCGTTCCTCGCCGCCAGTGCGCTCGCGCTCATGGGCATCGCCGTCAGCAACGTGCTGATGCCGGTGATCGTCAAGCGCTGGTTCCCCGACCGCATCGGCAGCGTCACCGGTCTGTACTCCATGGCGCTGTCCCTCGGCACCGCGGTCGCCGCGGCCGCGACCGTGCCCATGACCCGGGCGCTGGGCGGCGGTTGGCGTACCGGTCTGGCCGTCTGGGCCGCGCTCGCCGCCACCGCCGTACTGCCGTGGATCCCCCTGGTCCGCCACCGCGGTACGGACACCGCGCCCCCCACCACGGGCGCGCGCGCCACCGGCACGACCGCGCAGGCCCCCGGGACGGTACGCGCAGCAGGGACCGCGCAGATCCCCGGGACGGGACGCGCAGCAGGGACCGCGCAGGCCCCCGGGACGGTACGCGCAGCAGGGACCGCGCAGATCCCCGGGACGGCACGGGGCGGCGCCCCGCGTGTCGCCCGCAGCCGTACCGCCTGGGCCCTCGCCTGCTTCTTCGGTCTCCAGGCCACCGGCGCGTACATCACCATGGGCTGGATGCCGCAGATCTTCCGCGACGCCGGGGTCCCGGCCGGCACCGCGGGCGTGCTGCTCGCGGTGACCATGGTCATGGGCGTTCCGCTCGCCTTCGTGATCCCCCGGCTCGCCGCCCGGCTGAGGACGCAGGGCCCGATCGTCCTCGCGCTCGGGCTGTGCGGACTGACCGGCTACACGGGGCTGTTCCTCGCCCCCGCCGCCGGAGCCTGGGCCTGGGCGCTGCTGCTCGGCATCTCCAACTGCGCCTTCCCGCTCGCGCTGACCATGATCGGAATGCGCTCCCGTACCGGCGCCGGGGTCGTCCGGCTGTCGGCCTTCGCGCAGAGCACCGGTTATCTGATCTCCATCCCCGGACCCCTGCTCGTCGGCGTCCTCTACCAGCACAGCGGCGGCTGGGGCCTCCCGCTCGCGCTGATGGCGGGACTGATCGTGCCGCAGATGGCCGCCGGCGTCCTCGCGGGCCGGGACCGCACGATCGAGGACGAAGCGGGGATGCGACACTGACCCCATGCCTGTGCTCGACCCGAACCCCCCGAACGGCCAGAAGAAGCTCCTGCTCGTCTTCGGCACGATGATCGGCATCACTGTGATCATCGGCATCATCGCCTCGATCGCCTCGCCCTGAGTGTCCCGACGGGGGTTTTCCCCACCGTCCCCTAGGGGGCGGGTGTCAGGGTGAAGTGGGTGGCTCACCGGATGGGCGGCCGGGGCCATGATCCGTAGGTTGGAAGCAGCTCAGCAGGAGCGCAGCTTCGGACCTCACGGAGGCGGCCATGTCGGCCCGTACGCACCCCCGGCACCACGGCCCGGCGGCCGTCGGCGGCGACCCCGGGGCCGCGAGCGGCGGCACCGCACCGAGGCCGGCCGTCCGTGCGCGGCCGAGGAGCGTGGGAACCGCACTGACGAGCGGCGTGGGAACGGCACCGAGCGGTGTCGAACCCGGACCGAGGAGTGCCGACACCGGACTGCGCTGGTGGGCCGTCGTCCTGCCCGTGCTCGCCTTCTCCGCGCTGCTCCTGCTCGTGACCGGAGCGAGCGAGGCGCAGGCAGCCGCGGCCCACTCGCCGGTGACGTTCCTCGGCTGGATCCAGCTGGCCCTGACCGGCTCCTGAACCCGGCGCCGTGCCTGCCACCGCCGACGTGTTCCCCCTTCGTGCGGTGCCCCCAACACCCTGCGCCTGCTGGCTGATTTCATGCGAAGCTGGGGAACATGAGCGCCGATACACCGCGAAGGATCGTCCTACTCCGCCATGCGAAGGCCGACTGGCCCCAGGTGTCCGACCACGAGCGGCCGCTCGCCGACCGTGGCCGCATGGACGCCCCCGTCGCCGGACGCAAGCTCGCCGACACCGGTATCCCCTTCGACCTCGCCCTGTGCTCGACCGCGACGAGGACCCGCGAGACCTGGAAGCTCGCGGTCCACGAGTTGCCCGAGCGGCCCAGGACCGTGTACGAGGAGCGGCTCTACGAGGCGTCCCTAGGAGATCTGCTCGCGCTGCTCAACGAGACCCCGGACGAGGTCACCGAGCTGCTGCTCATCGGCCACAACCCCGGGATGCACGCCCTCGCCGACGCCCTCTCGGGCAAGGCGGAGGGCGACGCCCTGCAGCGGATGAACCGCGGCGGCTTCCCGACCGCGGCGTTCGCGGTGGTCGGCTTCTCCGGCTCCTGGAAGTCCGTCGAGCACGGCGTGGGCACGCTCCTCGACTACTGGGCCCCGCACGACTGACCGGCGCACACCGCGCAGGAGACGGCCCCGGTGCGTACGCGGCGCACCGGGGCCCTTCCGTCTCCTCCGTCCCCCGCCGGCCGCCGAAACCGTCCGGCGCCGTACGGGCCGGGAGGCACCGGCCTCAGTCCTCGTGGGCGTCCGCGGCCTCGACCTCTTCGCGGGTGATCCCGAGCAGATACAGCACCGCGTCCAGGAAGGGCACGTTGACGGCCGTGTCCGCGGCCTTGCGGACCACGGGCTTGGCGTTGAAGGCGACGCCGAGTCCGGCCGCGTTCAGCATGTCCAGGTCGTTGGCGCCGTCGCCGATCGCCACGGTCTGGGCGAGCGGCACCCCGGCCTCCGCCGCGAAACGGCGCAGCAGCCGCGCCTTGCCGGCCCGGTCCACGATCTCGCCGGTGACGCGTCCGGTCAGCCTGCCGTCCACGATCTCCAGCGTGTTCGCCGAGGCGAAGTCGAGGCCCAGACGCTCCTTGAGGTCGTCCGTGACCTGGGTGAACCCGCCCGAGACCACGCCGACTTGGAAGCCCAGGCGCTTCAGCGTGCGGATCAGGGTGCGTGCGCCGGGGGTGAGCCGTACCTCCGTGCGCACCTTGTCCACCACCGACGCGTCCAGGCCCGCCAGCAGCGCCACCCGGGCGTGCAGCGACTGCTCGAAGTCCAGCTCCCCGCGCATCGCCGCCGCCGTGACCTCCGCGACCTCCGCCTCGCAGCCCGCGTGCGCGGCGAACAGCTCGATGACCTCGTCGGTGATGAGCGTCGAGTCGACGTCCATGACGACCAGGCGCTGCGCCCGGCGGTGGAGACCGGCCGAGACGACCGCGACGTCCACCCCGATCTCCGCCGCCTCCGTCGCCAGAGCGGTCCTCAGCGGTTCGGTCTCGCAGCCCGAGACCGCGAACTCCACTGCGGTGACCGGATACTTCGCCAGCCGGTGGATACGGTCGATGTTGCCGCCGGTGCCGGTGATCCTGGCCGCTATGGCTGCCGTGGACTCCGCGGTCAGCGGATGCCCGAGCACGGTCACGTGCGAACGCCCGCTGCCCCGGGGCCGGTTGTCGCCGAGGCCCGAGATGATCTCGGCCTGCAGCTTCAGCGACTCGGCCCAGCTGTGCACGGTGGCGCGCAGTTCGCCCTCGGTGCCGGCGGCCGGCTCGGTGACGAGTGCGCACAGGGTGATGCGCCCCCGCGTGACGACCTGCTCGATGTCGACGACGTCGACCGAGAAGGCGGCGAGAGTGTCGAAGAGCCCGGCCGTGATGCCGGGGCGGTCCTTCCCGAAGATCTTCACCAGCAGGGTGGGGACGTCGGGCGTCTGCGGGGGCTGCGATGCGCTCATGGTGCTCCCACCGTATCGGGCACTCCGTGCCAGGCGCCGCCCCGTCCCGCGTACCGGACAGTCGGCGGCCCTCCCAGGATACGTGCAGGTGGCAGCGGGGTTGCCGCAGGGCCCGACGGCGGCGGTACGGGGTGCCGAGGGCGCGGTTCCGTTCGTACGGCGGGCGCGGAAGCGCCCGTGTGGCGGTCCCGGAACGCCCGCCGGAGGGGTGGGGGTGGTCGGTCCTGCGTGCCTGGCACGGTTCCGGCCCGGGTGGCCGAGGGCGGTCGGCGGCACGCCACGGTGGGTACGCGGCGCGGTCCGCCGGCCCGCGGCAGCGCCCCGGACCCGCAGTCTCAGCGCCAGCCGGGACCGGTGCCGACCGCTACCGCGGGCAGGGCGCCCGACGGCGTCGCCCGTCCCCCCGTCGCGGGCACCGTGACCGCCGCGGTCGTCGAGTCCCGTCACACGGCCGCCGATGTCCTCAGAAGCCCCCGATCCGCACGGACTTGCCCCTTTCCCGCACGTTCCGTGCGTACTCGTGCCACCCGCCCCCCTCCGGGGTGTTTCTCCTCAGCCGGCGGCGCACGGGCAGGCGGGTGGAGGCCGTATTCACACGGCCCGACTTTCCGATACGCGACCGTGCCTGGAATAGTTCCCCACGATGTTCGCCATCCCTAGACTCCCGTTGACGGGGGTAGCTCGGGGGACAACTAGTGGGGCGTGGAGTGCCGGAACTCGTACTGGAATTGAACGGAAGGACCTGGACCCTCGATCCGTCCAGGTCGTACACCCTGGGGCGGGATCCCCAGGGTGATGTGGTCATCGACGACGCCCGGGTGTCGTGGCGGCACGCCACGATCAGCTGGAGCGGCCGCGGTTGGGTCATCGAGGACCACGGCAGCACCAACGGCACGTATGTGCAGGGCCGGCGGATCCACCAGCTGGAGCTCGGCCCCGGCTCCGCGCTGCACCTCGGCAACGCCACCGACGGCCCGCGGCTGAGCCTGTCCGGTGCCGAGGCCGGCGCGTACAGCGCGCAGGGAGCCGCCCCGCAGCAGGCCGCCCAGGCCCAGCCGGCGCAGCAGGCACCCGCGCAGCAGGGCTGGGCTCCGCAGCAGGCGCCCCGGCCCCAGGCCGCCGAGCAGCAGTGGCAGCAGCCCGCCGCCCAGGTGCCCCACCAGCAGGGCCCGCGCGACCACTACGTCCAGAAGACGCCCGGCGGTGCCGCGGGGGCCCCGCCGGTCCACGGGGACCGCAGCCCCACCACGTTCCACCAGCTGTCCCTGGGCCGCGTGATGCGCATCGGCCGTGCGCTGGAGAGCGACCTGGTCGTCTCCGACCTCCAGGTCTCGCGTCACCACGCCGAGTTCCACGCGACGCCCGACGGACGTTTCGAGATCCGCGACCTCGGCTCGCACAACGGCACGTACGTCAACGGTCAGCCGCTCGCCAAGTCCGGCACCGCGCTCATCGGCCCGAACGACACCGTCGGCGTCGGTCACTCGACGTTCCGCCTCGTCGGCGACCGCCTCGAGGAGTTCGTCGACACCGGTGAGGTCTCCTTCTCCGCCCGCCACCTCACCGTCACGGTCGACGGCGGCAAGCAGATCCTCAAGGACGTCTCCTTCGGCGTCCCGGAGAAGTCGCTCATCGCGGTCATCGGCCCCTCCGGCTCCGGAAAGTCGACCCTGCTCAAGGCACTGACGGGCTACCGTCCGGCCAACCAGGGCGATGTGCTCTACGACAACCGGAACCTGTACAAGCAGTTCGCCGAGCTGCGCCAGCGCATCGGTCTGGTCCCGCAGGACGACATCCTGCACAAGGAGCTGACCGTCAACAAGGCCCTCAAGTACGCGGCCAAGCTGCGTTTCCCGGCGGACACCACGGCCGCCGAGCGCGAGGCCCGCATCGACGAGGTGCTGCGCGAGCTCAAGCTCGACATCCACAAGGACAAGAAGGTCACCTCCCTCTCCGGCGGTCAGCGCAAGCGCGTCTCCGTCGCCCTGGAGCTGCTGACCAAGCCGTCGCTGATCTTCCTGGACGAGCCGACCTCCGGCCTCGACCCGGGCATGGACCGCGACGTCATGCAGCTGCTGCGCGGCCTCGCCGACGACGGCCGCACCGTCCTCGTCGTCACGCACTCCGTGGCCGAGCTGGCGATCTGCGACAAGCTGCTGGTGATGGCGCCCGGTGGCTCCGTGGCCTACTTCGGCCCGCCGGAGGAGGCGCTCAACTTCTTCGGCTACGAGACCTGGGCCGATGTGTTCTCCGCCTTCGAGAACTACCGCGACTACGACTGGGCGGGCCGCTGGAAGGGCTCGCAGCACTACCAGATGTACGCGGCGGACATCGACGCCGTCGCCCCGCAGTCGGTGCACATGCCGCCGCCGCAGGCGATCAGACCGCCGAAGCCGCAGGGCTGGTTCTCCCAGCTCGGCACGCTGGTCCGGCGCTATGTCTCGGTGATCGTCTCCGACCGGGGCTTCCTCGCGCTGATGGTGGTCCTGCCCGCCGTCCTCGGCGCGGTGAGCCTGCTGATCGACCCGGACAAGGGCCTGCTGCCCAACGGCGTCAACCCGCAGAGCGGCAGGGTCATCCCGAACGGCACGGCCACGACCGTGCTGCTGATCCTCGCGGTCGGTGCCTGCTTCGCCGGCGCGGCCAACTCGGTCCGCGAGCTGATCAAGGAACGGGTGATCTACGAGCGGGAGCGCGCGACCGGTCTGTCACGCTCCGCGTACCTGATGTCCAAGGTGATCGTCCTCGGCATGATCACGGTCTTCCAGGGCGCGCTGGTCGGCGTCATCGGGTTCTCCAGCCGGGAGATCCCCGAGGAGGGCCTGGTCCTCGGCTCGGCCACACTGCTGGAGCTCTCGCTGCCGATCATGGCGCTCGGCTTCACCTCGATGATGTTCGGCCTGATCATCTCGGCGCTGGTGAAGACCGCCGAGAAGACCATGCCGCTGCTCGTGATGTTCGCGATCGTCCAGGTCGTCTTCACCGGCTGCCTGTTCATCCTGAACGGCACGGTCGGCGTGAACGAGTTCTCGTACCTGATGCCGTCCCGCTGGGCGGTCGCCGCGGCCGGCGCGACGCTGGACTTCAACAAGATCAGCCCGAACCAGGACGACCCCGGCAACACCGATCCGCTCTGGGATCACGAGGTCGGCGCCTGGGGCATGGACATGGCCGCCCTGCTGGCGCTCGGTGCCCTGTGCGGCTTCTTCGTGGCCCGCTTCCTGCGCCGCCACGAGCCGGAGGTCATGCGCAAGTAGCGGTCCCCCGCCTGGGCGCGGAACGGACGACGCCGGAGGGCGGCACCCGCACGGGGTGCCGCCCTCCGGCGCATGTGTGTGCTGCTCGCCGCGTCCGTCAGTAGGCGCTGTTGACGTTGTCGATCGTGCCGTAGCGGTCGGCCGCGTAGTTGCAGGCCGCGACGATGTTGGCGACCGGGTCGTACTGGTCCTTGGCGGTGCCGGGGACGTGGTACGCGTCGAAGGTCGGCTTGATGACCTGCAGCAGGCCCTTCGACGGGACGCCGTTGATGGCGTTGATGTCCCAGTTGTTGATCGCGCGCGGGTTGCCGCTGGACTCACGCATCACGTTCTTGTGGATGCCGTGGTAGGTGCCCGGGATGTTGTGCTTCTTCATGATGTCCAGGGCCTCGCGGATCCAGCCGTCCAGGTTGTTCGCGTAGACGGGCTTGCGGGCGGCGGCGCGGCTGGCGGCCTGCTCGACGGCGCGCTTCTTGGCGGCGGCCTCGGCCTTGGCGGCGGCGACGGCCTTGGCCTTCGCCTGGGCGGCGGCCCGGGCCTGGGCGGCGGCCTTGGCGTTCGCGGCGGCCTGGGCCTTCGCCTGGGCGGCGGCCTTCGCCTGGGCGGCGGCCTTCGCCTGGGCGGCGGTGAAGGCGTTCTGCTCGGCGATGCTGGTCTGCAGCGCGGTGGCCTTCGCGGTGTCGACGGTGGTGGACCAGGCGACCTCGGAGGCCGGCGCGGCCTGCGTCTCGGTACCGGCGACGGCGTTGCCCGGGACGAGCGAGAACGCGAGGGCGGAGGCGCCAACGGCGGCCACACCGGCAATCGAGAACTTGTGGGTCTTGGACATACGGCGGAAGCCGGGGGTGCGGGACGCGGACATGCGAGACGTACCTCTTCGAATAGCGGGTGTCGCTTCGGCCGGTGCGGCGCAGCGCCTGCTCGGCGGCGACGGACGCAATTCTTAGCGGCAGCAAAATCCTGTGGCAAAGGTGTGACATACGATCCCGGGTAGTGGACGCGGAAGCCCCAAAATCGGACAAGTCACTCACCTTGGCCTGCTCACATGTCCTTTATGTATCCACTAGCGCGCTTCGTAAGTGATGTGGGTCCTATGTGCGGGCTCACATCGCGCCGTCCTCGCGCTCACCTTCCGTTGCTCCCGCAATGCACTCAGTGAGTGTCCTGGTCCGGAAGGATGAGATGGACGTCGCCGAACTCGTGCCAGAGGTAGAGACGCCGTAGCGCCTCCGTGTAGCTCCTGGTCAGCGCCTCACGCCCGGCGATCGCCGCGAGCATCAGCAGATGCGAGGCCGCCGGCTCGTGCAGGCCCGTCAGCAGGCCCTCCACCACGCGCACCCCCCGCGCGGGCGTGACGACCAGATCCGTCCAGCCCGCCGCGGCGCGGACCGTCCCGTCCGGACCGGTCGCCGACTCCAGCGCCCGCACCGCCGTCGTCCCGACCGCGACGATCCGCCCGCCGCCACCGGCCCGGTGGCGCGCCCGGGCCGCGTTCACCAGCCACGCCGTGGCCGCCGGCACCTCGAACCGCTCCGGGTAGGGCGGCTCGTGGGCCTCGGTCGAGGCCACCCCCGTGTGCAGCGTGACCGGCGCGAACTGCACCCCGCGCCGTACCAGCTCCGCCACCAGCGGCTCCGTGAAGGGCCGTGCCGCGCTCGGCATCTCCGCCGAGCCCGCCCCGTCCGGCGCGGGCAGCGCGAACACCGTCTGATACGCGGCGAGCGGCTGGTCCCGCTCGGTGTACCCGTACCGGATCGGCCGCCCGTACCGCGCCATCAGCGCGGGCACGTCCACCGACACCGTGGCCCACCACAGCCGGGGCGAGCCCTCCACCAGCGGCTCGCGCGGCACGAGCAGCCCACCCCCGGGGAGCCGTATCCGCGCACCCGCCGGGCCTCCCGCCCGGGGCAGGGTGCTGCCCGCCCCGTCCGGGGAACGCAGCTCCACGGCCCACCGCCCGCCCCCCGGCCCGGGGTGCTCCTCCTCCCCGCGCGTCGAGAAGTGGACGACCAGCCGCTCGCCGCCCAGCCGCGCGTTCACGGCCGCCGGCAGGGTCGCGGAGGTGTTCACCACCAGCACGTCCCCGGCCCGCAGCAGCCCGGGCAGCTCACGGAACGCGTGGTGCGTCACGGCCGCACCGCGCGACACCATCAGCCGGACGTCGTCCCGCCCCGCCCCGCGCTCCTCCGCCGGGACGCGCGCCGACAGCCCGTCCGGCACCCGCAGGGCCTCCAGCACGCTCATCGCCCGGCCACCAGCGCCGCCGCGGCGTACCGCCCGCTCGCCGGCCGCTCGTCCAGGAGCCGCAGGAACCCCGGCACCACCTCCTCGGGCGCCGGCCTCGGGTCGTCGTCGTCCGGCACCGCCGCCGCGTACAGATCCGTGCGCATGTCGCCCGGGTCCACCGCCCACACCCGCAGCTCCGGCTCCTCGACCGCCAGCACCGCCGCCAGCCGGTCGAGCGCCGCCTTCGACGCCCCGTAGCCGCCCCAGGTCTCGTACGCCCCGGTCGCCGCGTCCGACGACACCGCGACCACCGCGCCCGGCACACCGGCCCGCAGCAGCGGCAGCGCCTCCTGCACCAGACCCAGCGCCGCCACCACGTTGGTCTCCAGAGCCGCTCGCAGCCCCTCCACCGGCAGCTCCGCCAGCCGCACCAGCGGCTCGGCGCCCAGTGCGCTGGCGTTGCTCACGAGCAGATCGAGGGAGCCGCCCAGCCCACGGGCTGCGGACACCAGCTCGGCCCGGTGCCGCGCGTCGGTGACGTCGCCCGGTACGGCCCTCACCCGTGTCCCGTGCCGGCGCAGCTCCTCCGCCGACGCCTCCAGGACCCGCGCCGACCGCGCGTCCAGGACCAGGTCCCAGCCGCGCCGCGCGAGCGCGGCCCCCAGCGCGTGACCGAGCCCCTTCGAAGCCCCCGTGATGATCGCGACAGGCATGTCGTCCGTCCCCTCTTGCTCACCGTGCGGTGCCGTTTGCCGACGGGACCCAGGCTGGCTCGGCGCCGGGGCCCGCCGCCTCGTCCCCGCGGCCGTACCGCGCAGGGCACTTCGACCTAGTCCCCGGGACCGGGTCCACAGCCGTCCACAGGCCGATACGCACCGTCACGGCACCCCGGTACGGTGATCCCATGAGCCATCGACCGAGCTCCGGCCTTGCCGCCGTCAGCACCGCGCTGCTTGCGATGAGCAGGCATCTCGAGGTCCGCGACGTCCTCAAGACGATCGTGGCCTCGGCCCGGGAGCTGCTCGACGCGGAGTACGCGGCGCTCGGCGTGCCCGACGACCACGGAGGCTTCGCCCAGTTCGTCGTCGACGGCGTCAGCGACGAGCAGTGGCGGGCGATCGGCCCGCTCCCGCGCCAGCACGGCATCCTGGCCGCGATGCTGAGGGACGCGAGGACCGAGCGGCTCGCGGACGTCCGGCAGGACCCGCGCTTCGAGGGCTGGCCCTCCGCCCACCCCGACATGGCGGACTTCCTCGGGCTGCCCATCAAGGACGGCGACGAGACGATCGGCGCGCTGTTCCTCGCCAACAAGCGGTGCCCCAAGCCCGACGGGGGCTGCGGCTTCACCGAGGCCGACGAGGAACTGCTGTCGATCCTCGCCCAGCACGCCGCCATCGCCCTCACCAACGCCCGGCTGTACGAGCGCAGCCGCGAGCTCACCATCGCCGAGGAGCGCTCGCGCCTCGCGCACGAGCTGCACGACGCCGTCAGCCAGAAGCTGTTCTCGCTCCGGCTGACCGCACAGGCCGCCGCCCGCCTCGTGGACCGCGACCCGGCCCGGGCCAAGGGCGAGCTCCAGCAGGTGGCCGTGCTCGCCGCCGAGGCCGCCGACGAACTGCGCGCCGCGGTCGTCGAACTGCGTCCCGCCGCTCTGGACGAGGACGGCCTGGTCAACACGCTCCGCACCCAGATCCAGGTCCTCGACCGCGCCCACAGCGCGCGCGTCACCTTCGACAGCTGCGGGGTCCGCGCGCTGCCGGCCGCCCAGGAGGAGGCCCTGCTGCGGGTCGCCCAGGAGGCCCTGCACAACGCACTGCGGCACTCCGGCGCCCCGCGGGTCGCGGTCAGCCTGGCCCGCCGGGGCCCGGGTGCGGTGCTCAGCGTCACCGACGACGGCAGGGGCTTCGAGCCCGAAGCGGTCCGCAGGGCCGGCCGCCACCTCGGCCTGGTCTCCATGCGCGACCGGGCGAGCGGTGTGGGCGGAAGACTCACGGTGGAATCGGCGCCCGGCAAGGGCACCACGGTCGAGATGGAGGTCCCCGGTGGCTGAGCGGGTGGGCGGAGGCGGGGAGCACCCCGCCGGCGGGGCGTTGCCGGGAGACGGGCGGGCGATCCGCGTGCTGCTCGTGGACGACCACCAGGTGGTCCGCCGCGGTCTGCGCACCTTCCTCGAGGTGCAGGACGACATCGAGGTCGTCGGCGAGGCGGGGGACGGGGACGAGGGGGTCGCCCGTGCCGAGGAACTGCGGCCCGACGTCGTGCTGATGGACGTACGGATGCCCGGCACCGACGGCATCGAGGCGCTCCGCAAGCTGCGCGCCCTCGACAACACGGCGAAGGTGCTCGTCGTCACGAGCTTCACCGAGCAGCGCACGGTCGTGCCCGCGCTGCGCGCCGGCGCCTCCGGCTACGTGTACAAGGACGTCGACCCCGACGCGCTCGCCGCGGCGATCCGCTCCGTTCACGCGGGCCACGTGCTGCTCCAGCCGGAGGTGGCGGGAGCGCTCCTCGCCCAGGACGAGCCGGGCGGCGGGCAGGGGAGGGGCACGTCGCTCACCGAGCGGGAGCGCGAGGTGCTCGGGCTGATCGCCGACGGCCGCTCCAACCGGGAGATCGCCCGGGCGCTCGTCCTCTCGGAGAAGACGGTGAAGACCCATGTGTCGAACATCCTGATGAAGCTCGACCTGGCGGACCGCACCCAGGCGGCGCTCTGGGCCGTGCGGCACGGGCTCTCGGGCTGAGTCCCGGGCTGCTCGGAACGTTTCGGCAGGTCATCGGGAGGGCGAAGCGGACCGGTTCCCTCCGGTGTGAGATTCATACCGTCGTGTGTATGTCGCCCACACGGCGTATCCCGTACGGGGCCCGGGCGTTCTCCAGGGTGAGCTGCGGCGGTCCCGCCGCGGTGACGCCTAGGAGGATCCTGAAGTGAAGAACCTGAAGAAGGCCCTCGCCGTCTCCATGGTCGCCGGCGGAATCGTCGCCGCCGGTGCCGGTGTCGCGTCCGCCACCAGCGCGCACGCGGACGGCCACGCCACGCACTCCCCGGGCGTCGGCTCCGGCAACCTGATTCAGGCGCCGATCCACGTCCCGGTCAACGCCGTCGGCAACACGGTCAACGTCATCGGCGCCCTGAACCCGGCCTTCGGCAACGCGGGCATCAACGGCTGAACGAGCCGCCCGGCCTTCCCACGGCCCAGCGACAGCCAGCGGACCCCGGCCCATGCCCGGGGTCCGCTGGCGTGCCGGGCCGCGTTCCGGCGTGCCGGGCCGGGCGGTGCCACCCCGTCGTGCGTCTCCTGCCCGCGCGCCCGTCGTGGGCGATCCGCGCCCCGTCAGAGACCCGCCCGGCGCTCCCGGTCCTCCACGTACGCGTTGTACGCCGCGACCTGCGCGCGCCGCGCCACGCGCTCCACCGGCCGGAGCGCCGCTCCCCGCGCCGCCATCTCCGACGCGCTCATCGCCCCGCCGTGCCCGTTCTCGTACGCCAGGGACAGCAGGAGCCCGATCCGCTGGGCCAGCTCCAGGACACGCACCGCGCGCGACGGGTACCCGGGCGCGAGCACGTCGCGGGCCCCCCTCGCCTCCGCCCGTGCCCGGTACGCGTCGAGCGCGGCCTCGGCCACCGGCCCCGAGGCCGCCACGTCCAGCCGCGACAGCACCTCCGTCGCCTCCCGCAGCCCCTCAGCGAGTTCGCGCTCCGCCTCCCCGAGGGAGGGGACGTCCGCGGGCGGCGCCTCCCGCACCGGCAGACAGTGCCAGACCACCTCGACGTGCACGTCGCCGTCCGGGCCCGCCTCGTACACCTCGGGCACCAGGCCGTAGGCGGCGCCGTGGCAGACGACCGCCTCCTCCGCGTCCAGCGCCCGCGCATTGAACTCCGGCGGTCCGCTCAGCCCCAGCGGATGCCCCGGCGCGGGCAGCGCCACCCGGAACCCCCGCACCCCGGCGGCGCGCAGCCGGCCCAGTCCCAGTGTGAGTCCGACCGGCCCGTTCTCGCCGGGGAGTCCTTCCACGCGGTGCACCGCGTCGTCCCCGACAATCGCGGTCACTGCGTCATCGGGTGATACAAATCCGGCCAATAGGGCATTTCCCCAAGAGGCCAGGCGTCCTGAGCGTGGTTCCGAGAGCATGGACCCAGCCTAGGTACCGGACCCGGGGCAGGAGCACAGGACGGGTGGCGTAGGTTTACCTGGGGAGCCGCGCCCACAGGCGCGCAGGGCCCGAGACTCGACGACTGCATGGGGAGACAACGCGCTCATGAGCGATGTACTGGAGCTGGTGGACGTATCCGTGGTCCGCGACGGACGTGCTCTGGTGGACGACGTCTCCTGGTCGGTCAAGGAAGGCGAGCGCTGGGTGATCCTCGGCCCGAACGGCGCCGGCAAGACCACTCTCCTCAACATCGCCTCCAGCTACCTGTTCCCCACCACCGGCACCGCCACCGTCCTCGGCGACCGGCTCGGCAAGGTCGACGTCTTCGAGCTCCGCCCCCGCATCGGAGTGGCCGGCATCGCCATGGCCGAGAAGCTGCCCAAGCGCCAGACCGTCCTGCAGACCGTCCTCACCGCCGCCTACGGCATGACCGCCACCTGGCACGAGGACTACGACGCCGTCGACGAGCAGCGCGCCCGCGCCTTCCTCGACCGCCTCGGCATGTCCGAGTACCTGGACCGCAAGTTCGGCACCCTCTCCGAGGGCGAGCGCAAGCGCACCCTCATCGCCCGCGCGATGATGACCGACCCCGAACTGCTGCTCCTCGACGAGCCCGCCGCCGGCCTCGACCTCGGCGGCCGCGAGGACCTGGTCCGCCGCCTCGGCCGGCTCGCCCGCGACCCGTACGCGCCCTCCATGGTCATGGTGACCCACCATGTCGAGGAGATCGCACCGGGCTTCACCCACGTTCTGATGATCCGTCAGGGCAAGGTGCTCGCCGCGGGCCCGATGGAGACCGAGCTCACCTCCCGCAACCTCTCCCTCTGCTTCGGACTCCCGCTCGTGGTCGAGCGCAACGGCGAGCGCTGGACGGCCCAGGGCCTGCCGCTCTCCTGATCGCGCCCTGTCGGGGCGGCGTTCGCCGTCCTACGATGCCCCTGTGGACATCGACGCATGGGTGTGGTGGCTCGTCGCAGCGGTCGGTCTGGGTATCCCCCTCGTGATCACCGCCATGCCCGAACTCGGCATGCTCTCCGTCGGCGCGGTCGCCGGAGCCGTCACCGCGGGCCTCGGCTTCGGCGTGGTCGCGCAAGTGGTGGTGTTCGCCGCCGTCTCGGTCGCGCTCATCGCGGTCGTACGGCCCATCGCCGCACGCCACAGCGCCCAGCGCCCCCAACTCGCCACCGGGGTCGACGCCCTGAGAGGGCGTCAGGCCGTCGTGCTCGAACGGGTCGACGGCGACGGCGGCCGCATCAAGCTCGCGGGCGAGGTCTGGTCGGCGCGGGCCCTCGACGCCTCCCGGGTCTTCGAACCGGGGGAGCAGGTCGACGTGGTCGAGATCGACGGGGCGACGGCCGTGGTGATGTGACATACCGGGTGACGGTTCGTCATGATCATGTGACGGAACCTCACCCACGACCGGCCGCGGTCTGGGAAACTCGATCATCAGAGACTCATCCGGCAGCGAAGGGCACGGGAAGCACGATGCCATCGATCATCATCGTTCTGGTCATTCTGGTGGTGCTGGTCTTCATCGCCCTGATCAAGACGATCCAGGTCATCCCGCAGGCCAGTGCAGCCATCGTCGAACGGTTCGGCCGCTACACGCGCACGCTCAACGCCGGGCTGAACATCGTCGTCCCGTTCATCGACTCGATCCGCAACCGGATCGACCTCCGCGAACAGGTCGTCCCGTTCCCGCCCCAGCCGGTGATCACCCAGGACAACCTCGTCGTCAACATCGACACCGTCATCTACTACCAGGTGACCGACGCCCGCGCGGCGACGTACGAGGTGGCCAGCTACATCCAGGCCATCGAGCAGCTCACCGTCACCACACTGCGCAACATCATCGGCGGCATGGACCTCGAGCGCACCCTCACCTCCCGCGAGGAGATCAACGCCGCCCTCCGCGGCGTCCTCGACGAGGCCACCGGCAAGTGGGGCATCCGCGTCAACCGCGTCGAGCTCAAGGCCATCGAGCCCCCGACCTCCATCCAGGACTCGATGGAGAAGCAGATGCGCGCCGACCGTGACAAGCGCGCCGCCATCCTCACCGCCGAGGGCATCCGCCAGTCCCAGATCCTCACCGCCGAGGGCGAGAAGCAGTCCGCCATCCTCCGCGCCGAGGGCGAGGCCAAGGCAGCGGCCCTGCGCGCCGAGGGCGAGGCCCAGGCGATCCGCACGGTCTTCGAGTCCATCCACGCCGGCGACCCCGACCAGAAGCTGCTCTCCTACCAGTACCTCCAGATGCTCCCGAAGATCGCGGAGGGCGACGCCAACAAGCTCTGGATCGTGCCCAGCGAGATCGGCGACGCGCTCAAGGGCCTCTCCGGCGCCATCGGCAGCTTCGGCGGGCCCCTCTCCGGCAACGGCGGCAACAGCGGCGGCGGGAACGGCGTCCCCCGCCAGAGCGGCGGCGCGGAGCGACGCGAGCAGCCCCCGATCGACTGACACCCCGGCACGGTCGTGCATGATCGGTGCGGCCCCTCGACCTCGACGGCGGGGAGGCGACGCACTGATCATGTGAGGAGATGGCCTTGTCCATCTGGGAAGCGGTCGCGATCTTCGTGGCCGGCACGACCGCGGGCACGATCAACACGATCGTCGGCTCGGGAACCCTCATCACCTTCCCGGTCCTGCTGGCCACCGGGCTCCCGCCCGTCACCGCCACCGTGTCGAACGCCCTCGGCCTGATACCTGGATCGATCAGCGGAGCCATCGGCTACCGCGCCGAACTCACCGACCAGAAGCGCCGCGTCATCCGGCTCGGCATCGCCGCCCTCATCGGCGGACTCGCCGGAGCGATGCTCCTGCTCCTGCTGCCGCCGACGGCCTTCGAGACCATCGTCCCGGTCCTCGTGGCCCTCGCCCTCGTCCTCGTGGTCCTCCAGCCCCGGATCTCCGCCGCCGTCCAGCGCCGACGCGAACGCCGCGGCACCGGAGCGCCGCACCCCGACGGAGGCCCGCTGCTCTTCACCGCGCTGATGCTCGCCAGCGTCTACGGCGGCTACTTCACCGCCGCCCAGGGGATCGTGTACCTCTCCCTCATGGGCATGCTGCTCGACGACAGCCTGCAGCGGCTCAACGCCACGAAGAACGTGCTCGCCGCGATCGTCAACAGCGTGGCCGCGACGTTCTTCCTCTTCGTCGCCGACTTCGACTGGACAGCCGTCCTGCTCATCGCGGTCGGCTCCGCCATCGGCGGCCAGATCGGCGCCAAGATCGGCCGCCGGCTCTCACCCGTGGTGCTGAGGACGTTCATCGTGCTTGTCGGCACGGCCGCGATCGTCCAGCTCGTCCTGCGCTGACGGCACACGAAAGCCCGCCCCACGAGGAGGCGGGCATCCACGCACATCCGTGCCCCGGGCGGGACCACGGCGACGCGACGGCACTACGGGGCACCGCGCCGGTGCGAGCGACTTCAGGCCGCCGACCGCACCTCGGACTCCACACCGTGGCCGCCGTGCTGGCCGAGCCACTCCGGCAGCGCCGACCGCTCACCCGCCCGCAGCGCGAGCAGCATCGCGTCCGCCGGCGTCGGCACGAACGGCTCGTGCAGCAGCGGCATACCGGCCTGCTCCGGCGTACGGTCCGCCTTGCGGTGGTTGTCCTCCGCGCACGACGCGACCGTGTTCAGCCAGCTGTCCGCACCGCCCCGCGACCGCGGCACCACATGGTCCACGGTCGTCGCCCGCTTCCCGCAGTACGCGCACCGGTGCTGGTCCCGTACCAGCACACCCCGCCTCGACCACGGCGCCTGTCTTCGGAACGGCACCCGTACGTATCTGCAGAGCCTGATCACCCGCGGCACCGGGAGTTCCACCGCGGCCGCACGCACACGGAGCGCGGGGTGGGCCTGCTCGACGACGGCCTTGTCCTGCAGCACCAGCACCACCGCACGGTTGAGCGTCACCGTCGAAAGCGGCTCGAAGCTCGCATTCAGTACCAGCGTGTCCCGCATTGTGCCCCACCTCCCGTGTGCCGGCCCGGCCCCTGTGGCGGGCTCTGGGCTGGGATCAACTCTGGCCGGGCTCGCCGCGATGGACAACGCAATATCCGCGTACAACGAAAGATGCCCGCTCCTGATCTCTCCAAGACCAGGAGCGGGCAAACAACAGGCGAACGCCGGTGAAGCTAGCCGCGGTTCTCGTACTCGCCGATCAGCTGGGCACGCGCCAGCGTGTGGAACCGCAGATTGAAGCCCACGACCGCGGGCGACACGTCGTCACCGGGACCCAGTTTCCCGGAGTCCACCGCGTACACGGTGAACACATAGCGGTGCGGACCGTCACCGGGCGGCGGGGCGGCACCGCCGAAGTCCTTCGTCCCGTAGTCGTTGCGCACATGGATCGCGCCCTCGGGCAGACCCTCGAACTTCCCGCTCCCCGCACCCGCCGGCAGCTCGGTCACCGACGCGGGGATGTCGAAGAGCACCCAGTGCCAGAAGCCGCTGCCCGTCGGGGCGTCGGGGTCGAAGCACGTCACGGCGAAGCTCTTCGTCTCCGCCGGGAAGCCCTCCCACCGCAGCTGCGGGGACGTGTTGCCCGCCGAGTGGACCTGGGCGTCCCGCAGGACACCGCCGTCCTCCACGTCGGTACTCGTCACGGTGAACGACGGCACCTGCGGATGGAAGTCATGAGGCAGCGGAGCCCTCTTCGCCTCGGACACGTCTGAACCTCCGTAATCGGGAGTCCTGCGCTTACGCTCGCGCGCTTACGGCACCGAGCCTAGAGCCCTACAGCCAGTTACGACGCCCGCCGACCTCAGCGAGCCACTGGTTGAGGTAACCGGCGTAGTCCGTCCCCTGGAAGTTGTGCAGGTCCACCGTGAACGCCCGGTACGAGTCGCTGCCCTCGCTGAACAGACCCGGCTTCTTGTCCATCTCCAGCACGACGTCCATCTCGCGGTCGTCGGCGACGAAGGTGACCTCGACCTGGTTCAGCCCGCGGTACTGCTGCGGCGCGAAGAACTCGATCTCCTGGTAGAAGGGCAGCCGCTGGCGGGTCCCGCGGATGTGGCCGCGCTCCATGTCCGCGCTCTTGAAGCGGAAGCCCAGCTGGATGAAAGCGTCCAGGACGGCCTGCTGCGCCGGCAGCGGGTGCACGTTGATCGGGTCCAGGTCACCCGAGTCCACGGCGCGCGCGATCTCCAGCTCGGTCGTCACACCGATGTCCATACCGCGCAGCCGCTGGCCGGCGATCGTCGTGACCGGGGTCTCCCAGGGGATCTCCAGCCCGAACGGCACCACGTGCACGGCCCCGGCCTGCACCTCGAAGGCACCACCGAGACGCTGCTTGACGAACTCGATGTCCTGCTTGACCTCCTGGTCACCGCCCTCGACCTCGACGCGTGCCTGCAGACCGACGGAGAGCCCCTCGATCTGCTGGTTCACCGAACCGCCCTGGATGCGCACCTCGCCCTGGACGACGCCGCCCGGCACGACGTTGTCCTCGGTGAGCACCGTCTCGACCGACGCCCCGCCGGCCCCGAGGCTCGCGAGCAGCTTCTTGAAGCCCATGTTCCATCCCTCCTGTGTACTGACCTCTACATACGCGCGACGACGGTAGCCGGTTCCCCGGAGGGGACGAGTACCCTCGTACGGCATGATCGAGAGCCCCGACCGTACGCCGCTGCCCCGGGACTTCTTCGACCGGCCCGTCCTGGAGGTCGCACCCGATCTCCTCGGCCGGACGCTGGTGCGCCGGAGCGAGGACGGCCTCATCGAACTCCGGCTCACCGAGGTGGAGGCCTACGCGGGCCAGGCCGACCCGGGCTCCCACGCCTTCCGCG